>JAZUDP010000039.1:0-9944 GCA_045639705.1 Acutalibacteraceae bacterium | reverse complement strand
TCCGTATCTGAAAACAACAGATTTCAGATGAAGAACAATGAAAAAGCGGGCAGCATACTGACGTATGTTGCCCGCTTTTGAAGCAGTTATTCGCTGAAAGATGCGTTTTCAGACGATTTATCCCTAACTTGCGCCGCCCTTCAGCCGGCGGTTTATTCTGTATTATGTGTTCGGAATGTTATTTGTTCAGATTGCTTTTTATTGCCTTTTCGCAGAAATCAGCGGCAATTCTTATCTGTTCGTCCTTGGAAATTTCAGCTTCTCCGTCGCCCTTCTGCGGACCGTAATACGCAAATCCCGCGTGGTTGCCTCCGTCGATTACAAGCTCGCTGAAATCCTTCGGCAAATGTGACAGGCATTCCTTATATGAACCGGTAAGCACACCGTCATTTTCACCGTAAACGGAAAATGCGGAAATACCGGTCTTGCTGAAATCGTTTGTAACAAAGCCCGCAAACAGCGCAAGCCCGTCGTATTCGTCAAGGTGCCTGTTCAGATATTCGCCCGCAACCTCTGCGCCCATTGAATGTCCGCCGATGTACCATGTGCTGACCTGCGGAAATTTTTCCTGTATTCCGTCGGGCATATTCATGCCGAAAAATGCAAGATTGAACGGTGAATCAAGCAGGACAGCGAGAATATCTCTTTCACTAAGCTCACGCATAAGCGGTGCGTATGCCTTTGCGTCAACCCTTGCACCCTGATAGAAAATCAGACCTGCGGCAGGCTTTTCGGGAACAAAAGCGGTTATGCCGGAGCTTATTTCCGTAACAGTTATTTTTCCTTCGGATTCAAAAACCTTCGGGTCGATATCATGATTTTTCATCGGAATCATGCAGAATGCGAATACACCGGCAATCAGCACGGCGAGCGCGATAAATACGCTGAGAATTATCTTTTTAATCTTTTTGCTTTTACTTTTTTTCATTTTAATCACCCCGGTATATTATATTGCAATAAGCAGCAGTCCGACAAAGAAGCATGCCTGCGCAAGTCCGTTTGTCAGCTCCTCAATGCGGTTGGCTTTTACGCTGCTGCTGTCAAGCTTAAAGGCAAAGACAAGCATCAGCAGCATGCCGGTTATGCCCGCAATAAAAAACGCAGCAGCAGGAAAATTGACAGCCTTACCGAGCAGTGATGAAAAATCGACCTCGGACCTTTTCAGTACAGCGGATACCGCCATTATGACAAGGCCTGCAGGCATGAGAAAACGCATCTGAAGAAACAGCCACCATACATTCTTTTTCCTCAGCACAACGATTATTTTCCACAGTACCTTTGCCGCCCCTGCAAAAAGGCACAGGAGAGCGCCGAAAAGGAACAGTCCGCTTTTAAACAGCACGCTGACAACAATCATGCCTGCCCCGAAAAAAAGCACGGGTATAGCATCCGTAAGTGCAAGCGTCATTGTAAAGCCTTCGGGTACGGTATCCTTTGTCATTTTTGCTTTTTTCAACTTTTTCACCTCTTGTTATTTTAAACATAATAGCATATTTGTCACAACGGTTCAACAATAAAAACGAAAAATAAATTCTTTGATTCATATTTTTGATGTTGAATAACCGAAAAAATAATGTTATAATAAAATCCAAATCTGAAAAGGAGTGAAACAAATGAAAAAGATTATCAGCATTCTTCTTTCTGTTATTCTTATTCTGAGCAGCTTTGCCGTAGTTTCGTCCGCAAAGGGCGATTATGTCATTGACTCTCCGTATAAGGATGTTATCTGGAGCGGCAAAGACGCATGGGGCGCATACAAGGGCAACCTTCACACCCATTCAACTGTCAGCGACGCTGAAGTTGACTACAATGAGATGATTATTGAACACTATAAGCAGGGCTTCGATTTCCTTGCCATGACAGACCATGCTATCACAGGCAGACCGTGGAACGAAGAGCCCAAGCATATTCCTCTTTATCTCTATCAGTATATCATCGGCAATAAAACAACAAAGCTCACTGATGAAGAATTTGAGGGCATCACAAGCGGTACATATCCCGTTGACGGTACACCCAGAGGCTACGGCATGACCTGCGTTGAGGGCGGCAACGAGCTTAACGGTCTTACAATCACAAAGTGCCATGTTAACGGTATGTTCCTTCCCAAAAACAAGGGCAACAACCATCTCGGCTTTGAAAACGACCATGAAGGCGCTGTAAAGCTTGCAGATGAAGCGGGCGGAATGTCATTCATCAACCATCCCGGCGACTGGCTTCAGTCAAAGTACGATATCAATATCGTTTCCGACCCCGAGAACGTTCATTATTTCTCGGATATTATCCTTAAGTACGATTCCTGCCTCGGTATGGAAGTATTCAACGAAAAGAACTCCGTAACACCTTACGACAGAATCCTCTGGGACAACATCCTTATGGAATGCCTTCCCTACGGCAAGAATGTTATCGGCTTCTCAAACAACGATGTTCATTCTCTTGACCTTGTTGATTCAAGCTTCTCTGTCTTCATGATGGAAGAAAACAACGTTGAAAATATCGAAAAAACAATGCAGAACGGCGCATTCTTCTGCGTTACAAGAAATCTCTGGGCTAACGATAAAATCGGTCCCGCACAGGATTTCAACGTAAGAAATCAGGGCCTTCCGTATCCCGAATTCACACAGCTTACCGTTGACGGCCACAAGGTAACAGTAAAAGCTAAGAACTGCTACAACATTCAGTGGATTGCAAACGGCGAGGTTATCGCAAGCAAGGATATCAGTCAGTCCGCAGACGAAACAACATACGTTATCGACCTTGACAAAATCGAGGGCGCAGAGGATTTCCTTTACATCAGATGCGAGCTTCTCGGCGAGGGCGGCATGACTCTTTCACAGGCACTTGTTATCGACAACGGCTCAGAACCCCTTGTTTATAACGTTGACACATCCTTCAAGGCAAAGCTTGCAAACTTCTGGCACAAGTTCATTTCTCTCAGAATCTTTGCTCTTATCGACCTTATCATTTTCAAGATTAAAACCGCATAAGTGAGAATAACAGAGAAACTCCCCGAACTGTCCGGTTCGGGGAGTTTTTGATATTTTTTATAGGGTTTGTTTTATTGACTGCATTTTTGCTGTTTTTTTTATTAAGGTGTATCGCGATGGCGAGGCTCGCCCGGCGGAGTACCTCCGCTTGTTTTTTCGGACAGCACGGAGAATTATTATTGTTTTTGAGGTTACGGAAAAATCTTCCGTTAACTGATACGGCACGCACGCGAGCTTTTCAACAGTCCACCGGACTGTTGAAATCTGCTTGCGCAGACCGCTCTTTTCGAGCCTCGTTTCATATTTCATTCCAAAACAAAAAGGACACCGTATGGTGTCCTTTTGTTTTGGAGCGGATGACGAGGCTCGAACTCGCTACCTCCACCTTGGCAAGGTGGCGCTCTACCAGATGAGCTACATCCGCATATTTGGTGACCCGGAGGAGAATCGAACTCGTGTTACCGCCGTGAAAGGGCGGTGTCTTAACCGCTTGACCACCGGGCCATCATATGGTAGCGGCAGTGGGATTCGAACCTACGACCAATCGGGTATGAACCGAGTACTCTAGCCAGCTGAGCTATGCCGCCATATTTCTGCCGCCTCTTGACGACTTGCTTATTATATACGAAACATATCTGATTGTCAAGTGATTTTTTGAAAAATTTTCATTTATTTTTTCAATATATTATTTGCTGAATTATATTGATTTTTTACGAAAGCAGTAATATAATAAAAAACCGAAAGGCGATGAGAAAATTGAAAAGCAAATATTTAAAATCTCTGGTCTGTCTGCTGATATGCATCTGCATGGTTGTATCAGTCACAGGATGTCAGAGGAAAGGCAACGAAAACTACAATCCGACGAAGGCGGCAGATGAAAATATCACTTCTGCTCCGAAGGAAGAGCCGACCGAGGAGCCGACGAAGCCTGCGGTTGACCCGAACGCAAAGCTGATTGCGCTTACGATTGACGACGGTCCGTATTCACCCGTAACAGACAGGATTCTTGATGTACTTGAGGAGAACGGCGCGCTTGCGACATTCTTTGTAGTCGGTGAAAGAGTTGACAACAATCCCTCTTATCAGGTTTCACTCAAGCGTGCGTTTGATATGGGATGTGAAATCGGTTCTCACACTTATTCACACAAATATCTAAAGAGCAGCGTTTCCGCTGAAACAGTAAAGCAGGAAATTGAAAAATCAAATACTGCAATCAAAAATGTTACCGGCGGGGATGTTATCATCATGCGTCCTCCGGGAGGCTTCTGCAACGACAATGTCAGCCTTCCCGAAATCATGTGGAGCGTTGACTCGCTTGACTGGAAAAACAAGAACGCAGAAAAGAACTACAACAATGTTGTAAACAATGTTTTTGACGGCTGTATTGTTCTTATGCATGACCTCTATGAACCCACAGCCGACGCCATTGAAAGATTTGTTCCCGAGCTTATTGCCGACGGTTACCAGTTTGTAACTGTAAGTCAGCTTATGGAAGCGCGCGGAATAACAATGGAGGGCGGCAAGAGCTACGCTCAGGCAAAGCCTCAGGTTGAAGAACCTACGGAGGCTCCGACAGAGGCACCGACCTCAGCGGTTTCCGAAACAGCAGTCGGTTAATAACGAAAAGCGGCGGATTTTCCGTCGCTTTTATTTTTTCTCGGCTTGTATAACGGATTATGTCCCTCAAAAACGACCCGATAAATACATGAAATGAAGATAAACGGCATATGTAAAATTTTTCAATTTGATTGATAATTTCAAACATATGTGATACAATTAACTTTAAGCAGCTAAGTATGCACTTTAACTCAGACGGAGGGGTTCTGCTTGAATTTCGTTTTTGATATTTCCATAATAATACCCGTATATAATGTTGAAGATTATCTGCGCAAGTGCCTTGATTCTCTTGTTGCGCAGACAATCGACAAGTCGAAAATGGAAGTGGTACTTGTCGATGACGGGTCTTCTGACAGCAGTCCTGCCATCTGTGATGAGTATGCGGCAAATTACAGCTTTTTCAAGGTGTATCATCTTAAAAACGGCGGAGTTTCCTCGGCAAGGAATTTCGGAATAGACAACGCTCACGGAAAGTATATCATGTTTCTGGATTCCGACGACTGGCTTACAAAAAAGTCGGTGAAGTCCCTTGTTTCATATTTCGATGCTCATTATGATGAAATCGATGTTCTGACCTACAATGAGATGAACGACTGGAACGGTGAGCTTAAGGAAAGCACCCATTTCAGATATCAGTTTATAAACAGGACGGGAATATATGACCTGACCAAGCCGGAGTATATGTATTTCGTTCAGTGCCATATGAATATCTGCGTCAAAAACAGGGGAGACGGCAACTTTAAGTTTGACACGACAATGATATTCCATGAGGATCAGAAATACATCCTTTCCAATCTTGCCGCAACGGGCAGAATAGGATATTGCGACAAGGCTACATATAATTATGTGCGCAATTCAGGCGGTGCAACGCAGATGCGTTCACATCCTTATTATATTTTCGAAAAAACAATGGAGCTTTGGGAAGGCTTTTTCGCACAGGAAAAGATTCCGAAGTATGTGCAGTCGTTCTTTTTACACGATTTCACATGGAAGCTTCGCGGCGACCTTTTATGGCCGTATCAGTACAAGGGAGAAAAATTCAGACAGAGCTGTGAAAGGATAGTTAATCTGCTGAAAAAGGTTGACGATGATGTTATTCTCGATTTCCCGAGCTGTGTTCCCGCACATAAGGTGTTTATATTCCAGCTGAAATACGGGGATGCTATTAAGGTAAAGCTTAATGACAGCAGCTATTCCCTTGAACTCGGCAGCAAACCGCTTCTTGATTTTGAGGATATCGAATTTTACCTTTCAAAATTCCATGTCCGCGGCGGCAGACTTACCATGATAGCCGTAGTGAAATGCCTTGCCGCAAACTTCAGCGACGATGTGGAGGCATATGCCGAATTTTTCTATAAGGACGGAACAAGCCGTAAGCAGAAGCTGGAGCTGAAGTATTCCTCTTTAAGCCTGCTTGCCTCAAAGACAAAAACAAACAACTTTAAAATGTTTGTAATAAAATGCTCCGTTGAAAATCTCAGCCGGATTGAATTTACGGCAAAGCTTATGGGCAGGGAATACCCAGTGACCTTTACCTATGCGCCCACAAGTCCGTTCAGCACGGTACTCAAGCGGAAATCATATATCTGCGAAGGAATGAATATAAAATACTGCGAGAAAAAAGGCAGAACATATTTTTCCTTCCGGAAGGTGAATGTTCTCAACATGGCGGGTTCTCTGCTGAGGGATATCCGGTTTGCGCATAAAATCGGTTACAGAAACACCCTGACGCGAATGTACGCTCCGTATTACAGGCAGAAGCACAGAATATGGTTCTACATCGACTCGTCAAAAACGGTAAAGGATAATGCGTACTATCAGTTTATTCACGACATAAACAAGAAAGACGGAATAGAGCGTTATTATATTTATAATCCCGATACGGATATCAGCGGCTGGTTTGAGCCGTCGTTGAAGGAGCATCTTATTCCTTACGGCTCGCTTAAGCACAGACTGTATGCCCTGAGCGCCGAAAAGTGCATAACCTCATTTTACGGTCTGAGAGATATGCTTTCCTATCCGTACGACGCCATGAAATATTTCTTTGACCTTGTTAATTTCGATGTAATCTATCTGCAGCACGGCGTTCTTCATGCCAATCTTCCGACGATGTACTCGCTTGACAGAATGATTCTTGATAAGGAAGTTATTTCCACTTATTTTGAAGAGCAGAATATGACTGAGAATTACTGCTTTGATGACAGCTTCTTTATTAAGTGCGGCATGCCGAGATATGACCATATAGACACAACCCGAAAAGCGGAGAAGAAAATCCTTTTTGCGCCGAGCTGGAGAAAGTTCCTTGTTGATTCCGACAAAAACGGAGGATGGGTTCCGAAGGAAAAAGCTTTCCTTGCGTCGGATTTTTATAAGATAACCTCGGCGTTCTTAAGCGACCCGAGACTTATAAAGGTTCTTAAGGATAATGGTTATGTGCTTGATTTCAAGCTTCATCCGAATTTCAGATGCTATGACAGCCTGTACAATGTGGACGGCGAGACAGTCCGTATTGCTGAAAAAACGGTTGATGAATTTTCATACAGCGTGTTCATAACAGACTTTTCTTCTTTTGTTTTTGATTTTATCTATCTTAAGCGTCCTGTTCTTTATTTCATTCCGGATATGGAGCTGTTTGAAGCGGGGCTCAATCATTACCGCAAGCTTGATATTCCTCTTGAGGACGGCTTCGGCGAGCTTTCCACGACCTGCGAAAAGGCAGTCAGCGACCTGATTGCTCTTGTCGAAAACGACTGTGTTCCAGAAAAGAAATACGTTGACAGAATGAACGGACTTTTCTTTGATGTCGACGACCATGCCGAAGCACTTTATAAGAGCCTTATGAGTGAATAAAGGAGGAACGGAAATGTTTTTGATTCTTGTTGCGTTTTCGTGGGTATGCCTTTACGGCATGAAGCTTGCCCCGCTGAAATCCTTTAACGACGGATATATTTCAAGAAGTGATACAACCGCTGTAAAGGGAATATTTGTGTTCATGGTATTCATGAGCCATTTCACACAGTATTATCAGATGAACACTGCGTTTGACAACCCTTACAAGTGGCTCAAAAGCAATTCGGGACAGCTTGTGGTTGTAATGTTCCTTTTCTATTCGGGATACGGAATTTACGAAAGCCTTAAGAGAAAAGGCACGGATTATATAAAGACATTCCCGAAAAACCGCTGTCTGAAAACCATGCTGCATCTTGACATCGCAATATTCTTCTATCTTATTTTCGACCTTATACTCGGCAGAAAATTCACGGCGGTTCAGCTGCTGCTTTCGTTAATCGGCTGGGACTCAATGGGCAACAGCAACTGGTTCATGTTTGCGATTATTGTGCAGTATCTGATTGTTTATATAGCTTTTACCGTATTCAGGGAAAAAAGAGTGCCTGCACTCATTGCTGTCACGCTGCTGTCGGTTGCGTATATTGTTGTTCTGAAGCAGGTGAAGGAGTCATGGTGGTATAATACCGCGCTGTGTCTTCCTCTCGGTATGTGGTATTCATATTTCAAAGACGGAATACAGAAGCTTGTGATGAAAAACAATCTGACCTATATTCTGTCGGGAATCATCGTTGCGGGAATTTTCTATGTTTCATACCTCAAACGCAGAGAGTTTGTTTTTTATGAAATCTGGACGCTTGCTTTCGCACTGCTTGTTGTTCTTCTGACGATGAAGGCGCATTTCGGAAACAAGGTGCTTGAATGGCTCGGGAACCGTGTTTTCAGCGTATACATCCTTCAGCGGATGCCTATGATTATTTTTAAGGATATTCCGGCAGTTTTCGGAAACAGATATATTTATTTTGCGGTTTGTTTTGCAATAACGGTTGTACTTGCCGAGCTGTTTGACCGGCTGACGGCTGTTGTTGACAAAAAACTCTTCACACCGAAAAAAGCATAAAAAAACAGGGGCATCTTTTCAGATGTCCCTGTGTTATTTTTACGGAGCTTATGCCGCTTCGTTTTCTTCCGCTTCAAGAACGGGAAGCTCAAGGTCAGCGTTAAGGTCGGCGTCAGCCTCAGTCTCATTGCCTTTATTCAGAACATAACCGTCTTCGTCGGTTTCAATATTGTCTCTCTTTGCGCAGTCCTTGCAGATACGAACCTTGTTTGCCTCGATAGCCTTGTCAACAGTATCCTGATAAATTGTATCGCTGTTGTTAAGGTGTCCGCATTCCTGGCTTGTGTGGTAAACCTTTCCGAACTGTGTCCAGTAAACCTCCTGAGAACCGAGAACCGCCGTGGCGTCGTTCTTTTCCTCAAGTGAAATCGGATTGAAGTCATAGCTGATAAGTCCGCCGATAAGAAGTGCGATTACGGCAACAACGGTTGCGATAGTCTTTGTTTTCTTGTCGGCGTTTTTGTTTGTGAGTGTAAGAATGATAAAGGGGATAAACGCGAAGGCTGTTACGATAAGACCCATGTTGTTCCAGAGCCAGAATTTAACCTTGTCTGCCTTTGATGCGGGGTCAATATGATTAGCCTTTTTCCAGAATGTTGAACCGACGGAAACGCATGCAAGATCAAGAACGAGCGCAACAATAATAAGTGCGATGGTCGGGATTGATGTGATTGCGATTTTTCCGAAAAGAACAAGAACCGCAAGAACCTCAAACACAATAGCGGCAGCCCAGAGTACGATTGCGCCGATGCGGTATTTTTTTGCTTCGGCTTTATCCTGCGCACTTGCGGCGGGCTTGGCTTCTGCTGTGTCAGCCTTCTTTTTCTTTTTTTCAGCGGGCTTCGCAGCAGCTTCAACAACTTCGGCAGCCTGTTCGGTTACTTCTGCAGATGCGTCGTCAGCGCGTGTGACTTTTTTCTGTGCTTTCGGCTCAACGGGAGTTCCGTCGGCGCGTAAAATCTTTTTCTCAGCCATAGTAAATTCTCCTTATAGATAATATTTGACTTGATTATACAATATAAAATAAAAATTTGCAATATTTTTTAGAAATGACAGTCTTATTTATTCATTTTTTAGCGTAAACTCAAAAAATCTTAAAAATACAAGATATAATATGAAAGTTATAATACATTTGTTAAGTACAATATGTAGTATATATAGACAATAGCTACAGCGAGATGGGGAAAAGAACGCCCGGGAAAGTTGAAAGTAGTAAAAAAAGATGAAAAAAAGATGAAAAAAAGTGTTGACAAAGGGAAGATGGTTTGATATAATAGCGGAGCTGTCTGAGAGAGACAGGGCCTGAACGCCCGGTTAATTGAGGAACAGCGGAGAATGCACCTTGAAAATTAAACAACGATGAAAAAGAAAACCCTTAAAGATTTCTTTAAAAGTTTTGCTAAAGCAGAACGTACAAACAGAATTCTGGTAAACGG
>JAZUDP010000038.1:0-11147 GCA_045639705.1 Acutalibacteraceae bacterium | reverse complement strand
TAAAAGAAATTAACAAATAAAGGAGATTACACTTATGTCTGACGCAGTATTAAATCAGTTCACACAGGCAGCTTCCGAAGAAAAGGAAGAAACAGGCAGACGCTTTAAGGTTGCCATTATCGGTACAGGCTGGATTGCAGAATCCCATGTTGAGAGCTATCTTCAGATGGACGATGTTGACATCGTTGCAATGGCCGATCTCATTCCCGGCAAGGCTGAAAAGTTTGCAAAGAGATACAACAAGGACGGCAAGCTTGACAATGTACGCTTCTATCCCAGCCACAAGGAGCTTCTTGACAACGAGGAGCTTGACGGCGTAAGCATCTGTACTTACAATATGACACATGCTGAGTGCGCTATCTATGCGCTTAACAA
The DNA here is from genome assembly GCA_045639705.1 of Acutalibacteraceae bacterium. Taxonomy (GTDB): domain Bacteria; phylum Bacillota; class Clostridia; order Oscillospirales; family Acutalibacteraceae; genus CAG-488. The sequence continues at coordinate 10,772 of JAZUDP010000038.1, read as the reverse complement.
GGGAGTTAACGTTCTTCTTGAAAAGCCCATGTGCGTTACAACAGAAGAAGCTGTTGAAATCATGAAGGCTGAAAAAGCAAGCGGAAAGATTATCACAATCGGCTTCCAACCCCGCGGCGACGAGAACATGAAGATGGTCAAGAAGATTGTTCAGTCCGGCGTACTCGGCGATATCTATTACATTCAGACAGGCGGCGGTCGCAGACGCGGTATCCCCAACAGCACATTCATTGAGAAGAAGACCGCAGGTATCGGTGCAATGGGCGATATCGGATGCTATTCTCTTGATGTTGTTCTTAACGCTATCGGTTATCCCAAGCCTCTTACAGTTACAGGCTATACATCCGATTTCTTCGGTACCAATCCGAAGTACAACAACCCCGCAGACGCTGCACGCTTCAACGTTGAGGACTTCGCAGCTGCATTTGTCCGTCTTGAGGGCGGTATCGTTCTTGATTTCCGTATCTCATGGGCTATGCATCCGGATTCACCCGGTGATACAATCATCTTCGGTAAGGAAGGCGCACTCCGCATTCCCGCAACAGATTGCTGGAACGGCTCAATGTCAGGCCCCATGACAATCTATCACGATGTTGCAGGCGAACGCGTTGAAACAATCGTTCCTCTTCTTGAGAACAAGGGCAAGGGCCTCTTCTATAAGAAGTGCCGTTCGTTCCTTGACGCTATCGCAAACGGCGATCCCGCTCCGATTCCCACAAGCGAGATTCTTTACAATCAGGCAATCATCGACCATATCGTTAAGTCAGCAGAGCTTGGCAGAGAGGTCGAGGTTGTTATTCCCGAAATCTGATTTTATACATAATATTATAACCCGTGAGAAGCTGCTTCGCGCAGCGTCTCACGGGTTTTTCCTGTGCAGAGTTAAATATTGTTGTGCATATAATAAAGCGTTCCGGTCTGAGTGTCAAAAAAATATAAATCGTAGTCTGCATATAAACAGGCTTCTTCGATATCCGGACTCTCAAAGCCTTCAACATTGCAGTAATACCAGTCGCTGTCGTCAATCTGTGTTCTTTTAAAGCTGTATACCTTTGAAATATCGTCGCCCGTTATTGAATCGGGGTTTTCTGTCATTCTGACCCATTCCTCGTAATCGTTGAGGAGAAGGTTTATTCTGCATTTTACATCGAAATCTACCGGCTTGAAGTAAATGTTTTCTTCGGAAGCAAAGTACTGATTCAGCTCACAGTCATACTTGTATTCACTGTAGCAGGTATAATCCTGCCAGAACCCGTATATCCACTCATGTCCGTCAGCATAATCGGGCAGGCTCATAATCACTTTATCCTCATACTGTTCACTGTCTGTATCAATAAATAAAGCTGCAACGGCAACAACAGGAATAAGCCTGGCGAGAATTGCTATAGTCAAGGCAATCGCTAAAAGTATTTTATCTTTCTTCCGGCTTTTTATTGTAATCACCTCATTGCATTTCAGTCAAGCCAGCTCGGCGCTCTGGAAACAAGATACCGGTTTTTTGATATTTTCAGAGGGTCAAGGCATTCATAGTGATAAAAATAGTCAGTTGCGTCTTCCGATATATCGGGCTCACTGTCATCAGAAGTGAAAACAAGCTGCTCATAAATGTCATACGCTTCGGACTGGACAAATCTGATATCATTTTTGCACACCAGAATCCGATTAACCGAAGGAATGTAATCATACAGACGGTTAAAGCCCGAGACAATATTTTCATCGGTGCTGTCGGTGACATCCGTTTTTACCGATTTAGAAAACTTATCCCCCGTGCGCTGACTCAATACTATTTTATCCGGATAGTACCAGACGGAATCTCCGTCTTTAAGAGTGCCGCTGTCAACCAAATCCTGTACAAATAATGCACATATGTTATAGGAATCTTCATAATCATGAAAAGAAGCAAATGCAGTTCCGGACAAGTTAACAGTTATCTGACTCTCCATAAAATCAGTCATGGAAATTCCGAGCAAATTCGACCATGTGAGATTCATGGCTTCGATTTCTTTTTTTGTCCAACCGTCAGCAAGCAGCGCCTTGTATGCCCTGCTGCGTCCAACGGCATAAACTGCGGTAACAGATAAAATCAACAGAATCAGTATCAATCCGATTGATATAAATGTCTTTTTCTTCATATTTACAGCTCCTGAAAGAAGTAATACAACGTATTCGTCTGCGAATCAAAGAATACATATGACCTGGAGGTATGGATATAAGGCCCTCCTACATCGTCCTCTGATTTCCATTCGGGATTGATAAACGCCGCCCAGTCTGAGGCGTCAATGCAGTTATAATCAAAATTGAATTTAAACAGAGCGCCCTCTTCAAAGCTTTTGATAAACTCTTTAAGCTGCTCTGCGGTTTTGCCGTTTACGCGGAAGAAATATCGGTTTTTCTCACTTGTGAAATAATCGGAAATGTCGTCATAATACAGTATTTCCATTCCTTCAAATCCCTGCCCGAAGCCGCTGCTTTTGCTTTTTACCTTTTTCTCCTCGGGCAGAGAGTCAAAAATAATTTCAGCATATGTCGGCTCGGAGGGCGTACCGTCATCCGTCACAGACAGACCGTATAAAAATGCAATGCCCGTAATAATCAACGCACCGAACAGTGCGGCAACCGCCGCAGTGATTTTTATAACTGTTTTCAGAGCATTTTTCATAGGCTGTTACCTGTATTCGAGAATGTCCCCCGGCTGACAGTCAAGCACCTCGCAGAGCTTTGCAAGGGTGGAAAACTTGACAGCCTTTGCCTTGCCGTTCTTTAAAATAGAGATGTTTGCCATTGTAATGCCGACGCGCTCCGAAAGCTCGGTAACGCTCATTTTGCGTTTGGCAAGCATAACATCTATATTTACAATAATTCCTTTTTCCATTCTGTTTCCTCCCGTTAAATTGTAAGGTCTGCGTCTTCCTGCAAATTAGCCGCTCTTTTGATAAGCTGTGAAAGTCCCTCGGCCGCGGCAAAAATCGCAAATCCCATAGCGGCAACGGCAAGCTTGATAAGCATAAGTCCCGGATGACTGAAATTGAGGAAAAGGAAAAGTATTCCTCCGCCGAAAACGATTATTGCGTCGGCAAGTGCGCTTGCTGCGATTATGTGAAGATTTTTCGCGTTATCCATCTGGAAAAGTATGCTTTTTCCGATATTTGAAGCGGTTTTCCATGAGTAAATCAGCGCGGGTATCATCGGGACGGCTGTAAGCCATGTAAAGATGAGCCACGGGATGCGCACGGCGTGAACCTCGGGTTCTTCGGAAGCGAGAGCGATAAGCGATACTCCGCAGTGGATGCAGAAGCACATCGCGCCCATGAGAATGATTGCAAATTTTAAAAGCTTTGAAATTGTTTTCTCAGACATAACTAAGTCTCCTTTGTTTTTTGTTGAGTAATAACTGATTTAATCAGTGGTCACTTGAGTGTATTATATGTCCGGTAATATTATTTGTCAATAGTTTTTTATTGTTTTACGATAAATATTTTACGAAAAACATGTCACACACTATTTTTCAGTGTGTGACATGTTTTTACAGCTTATATATTTTTACTGCGTTTTTCCAAAAGATTTTTTCCTTTTCTTCATCTGTAAGCGGCAGGGATTTCAGCCTGTCAACCTCAGATTTCATATTCCACATCGGATAGTCAGTGCCGAAAACAACATTGTCGACGCCGTACATTTTTATGAGCTTAACAACGGTTTCATTGTCGAGAGCATAGAATGACGACGAACAGTCGACATAGAAGTTCTTTCTTCCGTGAAGAAGCTCCGCTGCCTCCTCCCACATTGACCAGCCGCCGAAGTGAGCGCCGATAACAGTCATATTATCGTAGATATCAAGTATCGGAATAAGGCGATTGGGATTTGAGTAATCGTAGCGGCTGTCGCCCGTATGAATAAGCACGGGCAGACTGAATTTTTCACACAGCTCATAGATTTTCAGACAGCGGTAATCGTCAAGCTTGAAGCCCTGTATGTCGGGATGAAGCTTGACACCCTTAAGTCCGAGCAAAACAAGGTGTTCAACATCGCCTGCCATATCCTCGCTGTCGGGGTGGAGCGTACCGAGCCCGTACAGCTTTTCGGGATAGGTCTTTACTGTTTCGGCAATAAAGCCGTTAATCGAGCGCACCTGCTTCGGCGTAGTGGCAACCGACTGAATTATGAACTTTTCGATTCCTGCCTCTTTGCCCGCTTCAAGCATCGTGGAAACCCTGCCGTCAAAAGCCATGTCGAGCGTATAGAAATTTCCTGTAGCGCCCGAAGCCTTTTCAGCTATCTTATCGGGATAAACATGGCAGTGTGCGTCGATAATCATATATTTCATCCTTTTTATAACGTAATCGGGTACGGGCAGAGCCCGTCCACACCTATTCACTATTACTTATTCACTAAAAACACAGCCCGAGAATACCCGGGCTGTTAATATTATGTCCTGAATCAGAAATTATAACCTTTTTCAACAGCGCTGATGTTGAAGCCGAGAAGGTCCTGATGACGAGCGGAAACAACTTTTTTAAGTGCTGCTTCCGTATTATCGATTGAGAAGCCTTCAACCTCTTTGAGAACCTTGCCTGTGATAATCATGTTGGCAAGAGTCTTGATGTTGTTGTCATAAGCCATCTGTGTTGCGGGGATGTAGAAAACCTCAACATCGTCGCGTGCAACCTTCTTGTCGATAAGCGTTGAATCAACAAAGATTTTGCCGCCGCTTACAACCTCGTTCTCGTACTTCTCAAGTGAGGGAAGGTTCATTGCAACAAGCACGTCGGGCTTGCTTACGATGGGAGAACCGATGGGGTCGTCGCTGATGATAACGGAGCAGTTTGCTGTACCGCCGCGCATTTCGGGACCGTAGGAGGGGAGCCAGCTTACCTGCTTTTCTTCGATAAGTCCCTTATATGCAAGGAACTTGCCTGCGAAAAGGATACCCTGTCCGCCGAAGCCTGCATAAAGAATATTTACACTTTTGCTCATTTTGCTTCCTCCTCTGCATAGATATCTTTATATACGCCGAGAGGATAGTAGGGAATCATCTTCTGGTCTACCCATTCAAGTGCCTTTTCGGGTGTCATGCCCCAGTTTGTGGGACAGGTTGAAACAACCTCAACAAGTGAGAAGCCCTTGCCCTCAAGCTGATTCTGGAAAGCCTTTTTGATTGCCTTCTTTGCGTTCTTGATGTTCTTTACATTGTTGACCGCAACTCTCTCAAGATAAGCGGCGCCGTCAACATTTGAAAGAAGCTCGCAGACCTTGATGGGATAGCCTACCTTTTCAACATCTCTGCCGTAGGGTGAGGTCTGTGTAACCTGACCGGGGAGAGTTGTGGGAGCCATCTGACCGCCTGTCATACCGTAAATAGCGTTGTTTACGAAAATAACTGTGATGTTCTCGCGTCTTGCGGCAGCGTGAACTGTTTCTGCTGTACCGATAGCGGCAAGGTCGCCGTCGCCCTGGTATGTGAAAACAACCTTTGACGGGTCGCTGCGCTTAACGCCTGTTGCAACTGCGGGCGCACGACCGTGAGCAGCCTGTACAAAATCGCATGTAAAATAGTTATATGCCATAACGGAGCAGCCAACGGATGCTACGCCGATTGTCTGACCTTCGATACCGAGTTCGTCCATAACCTCGGCAACAAGTCTGTGAATAATACCGTGGGTGCATCCGGGACAGTAGTGGAGCACAGCATCGGTGAGTGATTTCGGTTTTTCAAATACAACTGCCATTATTCAGCACCTCCGACTTCTTCGATTTTTGTAAGTACCTCTTCGGGTGACGGAATCATACCGCCGACACGGTTGCAGAGATATACAGGCTTTCTGCACTCAATTGCGAGCTTGACATCGTCAATCATCTGACCCATGTTCATTTCAACTGTGATGAATGCCTTGCACTTGTCAGCAGCGGCTGCGAGAGGCTTCTTCGGGAACGGCCAGAGTGTGATAGGTCTTATCATGCCGACCTTAACGCCCTTTGCGCGGGCTTCGTTGATAGCGTTCTTTGCAACACGGGCTGTGATGCCGAATGCGACAACGCAGACCTCAGCGTCATCCATGAGGTATTCCTCATACATAACCTCGTTTTCTTCGATAGCCTTGTACTTTTCATAGCGCTCAAAGTTCTTGACCTCAAGCTCCTCAGGCTGAAGATAAAGAGAATTGACGATATTGTGTTCACGCTTGCACTCTGTACCTGTAAGAGCCCACGGCTTCTCAACTGTTTCGGAATTGAATGCGTCAACGGAAACGGGCTCCATCATCTGACCCATTGTACCGTCGGCAAGAATCATTGATACCATGCGGTATTTATCTGCAAGCTCGAAGCCCTTTACCGTAAGGCTTGCCATTTCCTGAACTGATGCGGGAGCAAGAACGATGTTGTGATAGTCGCCGTGTCCGCCGCCCTTTGTGGACTGGAAATAGTCGGACTGTGAGGGCTGAATGCCGCCGAGACCGGGGCCGCCGCGCTGTACGTTGACAACAAGTGCGGGAAGGTCGCAGCCTGCAAGGTAGGAGATACCCTCGCTCTTAAGCGAAACTCCGGGGCTTGAAGAAGAAGTCATAACCCTCTTGCCTGTTGGAGAAACGCCGATAACCATATTGATAGCGGCAACCTCGCTCTCAGCCTGGAGGAATGTGCCGCCGATTTTAGGCATACGCTTTGACATGTAAGCGGCTACCTCTGTCTGGGGAGTGATGGGGTAACCGAAGTAGTGACGGCAGCCTGCCTGAATAGCTGCCTCGGCAATAGCTTCATTGCCTTTCATAAGTACTTTTTCTGACATATTCTCACCTCTCAACTGTAATTACGCAATCCGGACACATTGTTGCGCAGAAAGCGCAGCCGATGCACTTCTCCGAATCAGTTACCTCTGCAGGATGATGACCCTTCGCATTGAGCTTTGTTTCGGAAAGCTTGACAATGCCCTTCGGACATGCGCCTACGCAAAGTCCGCAGCCCTTGCAAAGGTCTGTTTTGAATGTTACTTTTGCCATTTTTCTGCCTCCTATCTGATTTTACGCTGCAAGGTAAGAGGGAACAGATTTTCAATCTTATCTTTCAGCTCGTTATACAGTTTTTCATTGACGGTTGTCATCTTAAGCGGAAGTCCCGTTGCCTTCGATATCTCTTCGGCGTATTTCAGCGAACCGAGAACATCTTCGGCAGTGGTTTCGTCGCCCAGATTTGAGTTGTTGACAATGGCGGTAAATTTCATTCCGCACGCCGTCTGAATTTCATCCATGACCTCGACAGCGGACTGAACATCCCTTGTCAGCGGTCGGAATTTATTGATAACCATGAACATTTCATAGTCATTCTCTTTTAAAATGCTCGGAGCATATCTGCCGAGGGCGTATGCGCCTCTGTCGTCGCCGCCGATATCAAGCACAGCGTAATTTGACCTGTCGTCAATAACGTTGTACAAATCCTGCGGAAGCGACGGAAGGTCAACGTTGGAGCTTGCGTACTGAGAGGAAATAAGTCTTATTCCCGCTTCGTTCAGCTCCTTTTCGCTGTCCTTTGTGCGGAAGTACGGATTGACAATATCCATATCCGCTATAACGGTGCTGTGTCCGTCAGCCTTGATTTTCAGAGCGTAATTAACGGCAATATTGGTTTTTCCGCTGCCGTAATGCCCCGCAAAAAGCGTTATGCGTTTATAGTTCATACTGCACCTCACAGCTTGCTGCGGATTATCTTGCCGCTGATTGTCTTGGGAAGCTCATCTCTGAACTCGACAATTCTCGGATACTTGTACGGTGCCGTATGCTTCTTGACATAGTTCTGAATTTCCTTCTTAAGCTCGTCCGAGGGAACGGTGCCCTTTGTAAGCACAATGCTTGCCTTGACGACCTGACCTCTTATTTCATCGGGAGCAGCCGAAACGCCGCATTCAAGAACGTAGGGAAGCTCCATGATAACATTTTCAATTTCGAAGGGTCCGATACGGTAGCCCGAGGACTTGATAACATCGTCCACACGGCCGACATACCAGTAATATCCGTCCTCGTCCATCCACGCGATGTCGCCTGTATGATAATAACCGTCGTACCATACCTCGTCAGTCTTTTCCTGATTCTCATAATAGCCGATGAACAGACCGCAGGGAACCTTGTCGCTTGTCTTTACGCAGATTTCGCCTGTTTCACCGAGTTCCGCGGGAGTTCCGTCAGGACGGAGCAGGCATACATCGTAAAGCGGAACGGGCTTGCCCATTGAACCCGGCTTCGGAGTCATGCCGATAAGGTTGGCAATGGAAAGCGTCATTTCGGTCTGACCGAAGCCCTCCATAAGCTCAAGTCCCGTTGCGTTGTAGAACTGTCTGAATACCTCGGGATTAAGCGCTTCGCCTGCGATTGTAGCGTGCTTGATTGAGCTTAAATCGTAGTTGTCGAGATTTTCCTTTATAAGCATTCTGTACATCGTGGGAGGTGCGCAGAATGTGGTGATATTGTATTTTTTAAACATCGGGAGGATGTCTGCTGCGTTGAAGCGGTCAAAGTTGTAAACAAATACCGCGCCCTCGCAGAGCCACTGTCCGTAGAGCTTGCCCCAGAGAGCCTTGCCCCAGCCCGTGTCGGAGATTGTAAGGTGAAGTCCGTCCTTGGATACGCAGTGCCAGTATTTCGCGGTAATGTAATGACCGAGAGGATACTTGTAGCTGTGAGTTGCGATTTTGGGATATCCTTTCGTACCTGAGGTAAAGAACATAAGCATCGGGTCATTGCCGCAGGGTGAATCGTCGCTTCTGCGGTAACGGCGGCTGAAGAGCGAATATTCGCTGTCAAAATTATGCCAGCCGTTTCTTGTTCCGCCGACCATGATTTTGTTCTTGAGCGTCTTTGTCTTTTCGTCCGCAAGCTCAACCTGATGTGCGACATCGCCGTCGGCCGTACAGAGAATCGTAGTGACATTAGCCGCCTTGAAGCGGTATTCAAAATCGTGTTCAACAAGAAGATTCGTTGCGGGGATTGCAATCGCGCCTATCTTGTGAAGTCCGAGAATTGCGAACCAGAACTGATAGTGACGCTTGAGAACAAGCATGACCTTATCGCCCTTTTTGATGCCGAGAGACAGGAAGTAGTTGGCAGCCTGAGCCGAATGCTCCTTGATGTCCTTATATGTGAAAACACGCTCCGTCATATCGCGGTCGATGTGAACAAGCGCCCGCTTGTCGGGAGATTTTCTGCCGATGTTGTCGACGATATCGAAAGCGAAGTTAAATGTATCCTCGTTGTTGAAATCGATGGCGGTAAGGCTTCCGTTTTCATCCTCTGTCGCGGTGATGAACTTTTCGCATACAAGGCTGCCGGATACTCTTGTACCCTGAACGGCTCTGTCGTGAACAATCTTTTCGGGAGCCTCGTCGCTCGCCATAATCATGGCAAGGAATACGCAGTCGCGTCCGTCAATCGCAATCATGCCGTGAGGCGTTGAGGAATTGTAGTAGATGCTGTCGCCCTCGTGAAGAATTTCCTCATGGCTGCCGACCTTAACCTTAAGCGTACCGCTGATAACAAGGTCAAACTCCTGTCCTGCATGAGTAGTTGTATGAACAGGCATGTTCTCAAGCTCTGCCGAGTACTCATAGCGAACCCAGTAGGGCTCGGAAAGCTTCTTTCTGAATTTCGGAGCCAGGTTCTGAATTTCAATGCCGTTTTCGCTTGCCGTCGTCTGTCCCTTGCCCTTGCGGGTAACCGTATAGGAGGTAAGCACGGCGGAATGACCCTCAAGAAGGTCGGTAATGCCGATATCAAAGGCAAGCGCACATTTATGAATGAATGTAAACGGCAGGTCAACAAGTCCCGCCTCGTAAATGTTGTACTGTTCGACGGAAACTTCGGTTTTTTCCGCCATTTCCTCCACTGAAAAATCGCAGATTTCACGCATTTCGTGGATTCGTTCCGCAACCTCATAAAGCTTGGAAGAAGAATTTGCGTTTTCCATATCTGAAACCTCCTGAGGCGATGCCGTAGGCTATCGCGTTGATTCTGCTTTGGAGCAAAAGAGAAAACGCCCCAAAGTCTGCTGAACTTTGAGGCGAATTAAACAATCCGTGGTACCACTCAAATTGCACTCGGCTTTTGCTTTGTGCCACTCATCGGAGTCCCGTAACTCCTGTACACTGACGCAGTCGTGCGGAAGAAACTAATAACTTTCGCGTTCATCCCTTCGGCTCGGAAGCGATGGGCAACCGTGCTGAAATATATCGGCTTCCACCATTGCCGACTCTCTGAAATACTCAATGCACTGCCGTCTTCGTCACAGCCTTTAAACAAAATTAATTATATACGTTTTGCACAAAAAATGCAAGTGATTTTTTGTAACTTAACATTACAATTTGTAATATAAAGGATAAATCCGGACGTTCTTCTGAAAATCGGCAATTACGGAGCGCTTCCGTACTTCGCCGTGTTGACAATTCTCAGAATTCCGCTGCCCTGCGCGAGCAATAAGATATGTACAAATTGGTATTTGCCACAGTACCTGCGGTCGTTCGCCGGGTTAGCAACAATCAGAATTATGTTGCCGTGCGCGAGCAATAAGATATATACAAAATGGTATTTGTCGATGTAATTTCAATCATACTGCGTAGGGGCGATTCATGAATCGCCCGTCAAAATCTGCAGTATTTCTACGGGACATTCGTGAATGTCCCCTACAAGCTTTAATTTAAAAAGGTGTCATTCTGAGCAAAGCGAAGAATCTCTGCCTGCCGTTTTTGAGATTCTTCGTCGTTCCTCCTCAGAATGACATTACATGTTCCAACTGCT
>JAZUDP010000037.1:0-22513 GCA_045639705.1 Acutalibacteraceae bacterium | reverse complement strand
GGGAATTTCTATGCCGCTGACTGTTACCGCTGTCGAATTTGCATTGTAGATGAAGTTTGCTGCATTGATAACGCCATCTGACATTATATTGCCTGACTTCGCCGTTGAATAAGCTTCTGTGCCTGCGGCGTTGAAGGTAATCTGCTCAACAACCTCAGGTGTTTCGCTGATATGCTGACCTATCATGGAGTCTGTAACAGTAACACCGTTAAGCCTCATGCCCACATCGCCGATATGATAACAGCTGTATCTCTTTACCGTCATCTTCGGTGTTATGCCGTAGTCTGAAAGAGCGATTGTCGAGCCCGATGCGGTATGGTTAACAGTGTTCGCCATCTGGAGGTTAAACTGTGCGCCCATTGTATCCATGACATATGCGCTGCCTGCGGCGGAGGAAATCTGACCTGCCATTTCAAGAAGACCGGAAGCGATTTCCGCACTGTCATCCGCAAGGTAAACATCAAGGGTTTCATCTGCAACAATGCTTTCAACAAAGTCCTTAAGAGGATAACCGCTTGATTCCGTAAATACCCAGTTGTTGAAGCCGCCGTTGTCAAGGTCAATTCCGAGTGCGCTCATGCCTGCAACACCTTCGGTATTGTAAACTCTGGTTGCCCATGTGCTGTCTGTTGATTTGATGTAGTTGTACCATGCCGACTGTGAATAGTTAGCGTTATTTACACCGCCTGTATATACAACCTCCTGACCGTTTGCATTAATCCAGGTTTCGTTCTTGTCGGGACGCTTTGTATCTGTATCGTAACGGTACATTTTGCCCTCATAATGAGTGGGAGCGCCGTCGGTTACGAAGATAACATAAATACTTCTGTTGCTGTCCGCATAGCTCTGACCTGTCCTTGTCTGATAATCCGACTTAATCTGCTCAATTGCGCTTGAAGCCTCCATGAAGCCGTAGTCATAGTTTGTACCGCCGTAGGAAACATCCTTGGTTGATGAGCCGGTTGAACCGTCAAAGGTGATATATACCGAGCTGCTGTTGGTCGTATATTTGATTTTGTTTACTGCGGAAGTAACATCGCTTAATTTATCGTATGATGTAAAGAGCGTTCTTGTGGGGTCGGCATAGGTTGACCAGTTGGAAACAGTGTCTGTGTTCTGTTCATGCTGTTTGTCAAGACCGCCGAAGGTTACGAAAGAAATAGTATTGTTGTGAACATCGCCCGTAACATTGTTTCCGAGAAGAACCTCGGAGAACTGAGCAACTGCGTCCTGCATGTCGTTGAGCTTTGACTTCTGTGTTCCCGATGCATAGCTTGTTGAACCTGCAACCCAGTGCATGGAGTTTGAAACGTCAGTTACAAACAGAACATCAACGCTGCTTGAATAGAATGGCGGAACACCTACTACGGAAAGGCTTACCTCGCCGACGCCTGTGTTTTCAAGCTGGTCGCCTGTTGCCCACTTGTCAATCTTAACCGAGCCTTCCTCAGGGAAAGGAGGATAATCGGGGTCTTCACCGTTATTGAGCGGCTCAGCTGCAAGGCCGTAAACACTCATGTGATTGGTTACGAAATAAGCCTTGCCGTCTCTGTAGGTATGTTCTATTTCCTGCGGATTTCCGTTAGAGGGAATATAATAAGTTTTAAGGGTTGATACTTTTATATTTGCAGGAACAGGGATGGAAACAGTAACTTCATCTCCCTGAGTATAATCCGCAAGCGTTATATCGTAAAATGCGCATTCCCTGCCTTCAAACGCTTCGGCATAAGCTGATGTAACATCCGCGACGGTAATGCCGGTTGCGGTTGTTCCCTCGACTGTTATACCTGTCTGAGCGTCTGAAATATCCACAGGCTCAATTTCGGGTTCTTCGGGTTCATCAGGCTCATCAGGCTCGTCGGGAATAAGACCCTTTTCATAAAGCTCGAGAACCTCGGCATAAGCCATGATGAAGGGACCGACGCCCTTGCCTTCGTTGGTAAGATAGTTGCTTGCTGTCTGATAGTTGTCAGAACCGCTTGCGCTTGCCTTGAAGTAGATGTCGGAAAGATTGCTGCCCGAAAGCTTGTTGTCTGTCATGCCCTTGAATGCAGCTCTTGCATACTGTGCATATGAAGCGTCAAGCCAGCACCTGTTAACGCCCTTGGCGATAGCGTAGGCCATCATTGCCGTGCCGCTTGTCTCAAGTCTGTTAGTAGAGGTAACAGCCTTGTTGCAGAGGTTAGCCCACATGCCCGTGGAAGCGTCCTGATAAGGAAGCATATTGTCGACAAGGTCCTTAAGGATAACCTTCATTGCGTCAAGCTGCGAGCCGCTCATATACTGCATAACATCAACAACTGCCATTGCGTACCAGCCGATAGCTCTTGTCCAGTGATAGTTGCAGTAATTTGACGCGGAATTAAGCGCGTGATAGTAAAGACCTGTCGCTGCATTTCTGTCGTTGTTGTAGAGCCACTGGAATCTCTGAAGAATCTTGCTCATCTGAGCAGTATCATTTGTATAATATGCATATTCCGCCATAAAGGGCTGAATCATATAGATACCGTCAAGCCATACCTTATATGTGGGAGCGGTCTGTGAATTCCAGTTTGAATGCCAGTAGTTGTAGCCTAAATCCGATTTCGAGTAGCCGCTGCCCGTACCTGTTGTAAGGTCATTGTAAATCGTTGTTGCCATCCTGAAATATTTGCTTGATGTATCGACATTGCCGTTTGCATCCTTTGCCATATCGATAAGAAGGCTTGCGGTCTTATAGCAATCCGCGCCGTGATAGTCAACATAACCCGCGGCATCCTTTGATGTGTTGCCCGAGGTGCATTTTGCCCAGCCGCCTGCGGATGTAATCATCGGACTCATATAATTTTCCACATAGGTTCTGTATGTACTTTCGCCTGTGTAATCATAGATGTCCTCGATTCCCTCGAAAACAACGCCGTTGTAATAACTCCACTCAAAGAGATAGGACTTGTTGCCCGATTCTCTCTTTTCATTGTCCCATGTGAACTGAGTACCGAATTTCGGAACAACGGTTGAGGGGTTATTTGAAGAATTATTGACTGTAAGGCCGTCAATATATGTCTTTGCCCTGGCGAGACTTGCCTCCATCTCGCTGTCGGAGACATCTGAGACTGCATATACCCCGACACTGATGAATGACATCATCATGGCAACAGTTAAAATGACGGATAATACTTTTCTCAGAGTTTTCTTCATACGAATACCCCCTGTGTTAAATTTGTACCTTTGCGCTTTCTCTTTTTTACCCCAAAATATATAAAAGGTACATCTTACAACCAAAGTATAGCATAGAGAATATTGCCAATCTACCAAAGTCAGACAAAAACACAGACAAACTTTCAATTGAAATCTGTCGCTAACTCTGTGTATATTAACCAAAAGTTTTCAATAATTATGATTTTTTATGTACAATTCACTAAGAAATCCTTAAAATATCACAAATAACCAACGATTTTCTGCCCATTCAGGGCTTTTATTTCGGGAAAACGGATTTATTCCCGTCATAATAACTAAATACAGGAACAGAAAACAGAGTTGTTTTGTATCCCAAAATATCGGTAATTATGAACAAAAATACAAAAATGTTGAAAAATTGTGATAAAAAACTTGATAATTTTTTATGTGCATATATAATGTAAACAGTCTTGTTTTAAAAAAAATAAGGAGGAATGAAAAATGGCAAATATACTTGAGGCGGCAATGATAGTGTGCTTCGGTCTCTCATGGCCGATAAATATCTCAAAGCTTCTGAAATCGAGAACCGCAAAGGGTACAAGCGTACTTTTTTACTACTTTATTGATATCGGATATGTGGCAGGCATAGCCGCAAAATTCATAAAGCTGAGTCAGGGTATTGAAACCCCGTTTTATGTGTGGTTCTTCTATGTGCTTAATTTCCTTATGGTGCTTGCGGGAATAATCATTTATTACAGAAACAAAGCTCTCGACAGACAGGCGGAAAAATAAAAATTGCACTGTCCGCGGCAATATGTTATAATGGCAAAAACACGGAGGTATATAAAATGAAAAAGAGAATTTTATCTGTATTGCTTGTAATCGTACTGCTTATTTCATGTGCGCCGTTCGCCTTTGCTGCTCTTCGCGGCGATGTCAACGGAGACGGCACCGTTAATTCCTCGGACGCTCTGCTTGTGCTTCAGTATGCGGTAGGACAGATTGACAGCATTAACGAAGAAAGAGCCGATGTTAACTACGACGGAATGATAAACTCATCGGACGCGCTGATAATTCTTAAGATAAGCGTCGGCATGTCCGTTTTAACGGGACTTAAAGCGGGATTCATTTATCTTGACAACGCGAACTCGGCATATGATAAAAATTTCATGCAGGCAGCTGAGGATACCTGTCTTAAGCTCGGAGTAAGCTATATTGAAAAGACCGATATTTCCGAAAGCAATGAATGCTGCACCGCTGCGGATGCGCTTGTCAGCGAAGGCTGTACTTTCATTTTTGCAGACAGCCCCGGTCATGAGAGCTTCCTGCTTGAGTCAGCAAAGAAACATCCCGAAGTTCAGTTTGTCTGTGCAGGCGGCACGCTCGCTCATACGGAGAATCTTCCGAACCTCCATAACGCCTACGCGTCAATCGACGAGGGACGCTATATAACGGGCAGAGCAGCAGGTCTGAAGCTCAACGAAATGATTTCCGAAGGAAAATTCACCAAAAAAGACGCAAAGCTCGGTTTTGTCGGCTCCTACGCATCCGAAATGATTTCGGCGTATACCGCTTTCTATCTCGGTGCGCAGTCGGTATGCCCCACCGTAAAAATGGATGTTCAGCTTGTCGGCAACTGGCATGTTGAAGAGCTTGAAAAAGCCGCCGCCGAAAAGCTGATCAAAAGCGGATGTAAAATCATCGGACTGTACGAACACTCTCCTGCTGCTTCGGGCGTCTGCGAAAAGAACGGCATTCCGTTTGTTGCTTACAACGGAGTAATGACGGATTCATGCCCGAATACCGCTCTTATTTCGGCAAGAATCAACTGGGAGCCTTATCTTACATACGCATTAAGAGCAATCCTCGGCAAAAAGACAATAGTGACGGATTACTGCGGTTCTCTTGAAGACGGTTCGGTCCTTGTAGAGGGTCTGAACGAGGCAATTGCGCCGACAGGCACACAGCTTATGCTTGACCTTCTTCAGAAAAGCCTTGAACTGAATGTCGAGCATGTTTTTGACACCTCGGCATTCACCGTAGGAGGAAAAGGCCTGAATACATATATGGCCGATGTTGATACGGAATCAAATTTTGAGGAAGACACGGAAGTAATTTCAGACGGATATTTCCACGAATCGGAATACCGTTCAGCACCTTATTTTGACCTGGAAATTGACGGCATTACAACCTCATGCTCCAACAGCTCCCTTGTTACATACACCAACATAACAGGCGACTGCAACAGTCCGAGAAACCATGTAATTGATACAATTACGATTCACTGCTATGTCGGACAGGTCACCGCAAAGCAGGGCTGCGATTACTTTGTAACCACAGAAAGACAGGTTTCGGCAAACTATGTTGTCGGCACCGACGGTTCAATCGGTCTTTCCGTACCCGAATCGGCAAGAGCATGGACATCATCCTCGAGATACAATGACCAGAGAGCCATTACAATTGAGGTTGCTTCAGACACCAAATCACCGTATGCTATAACGGACAAAGCTTATACCGCACTGGTTAATCTCTGTGCCGATATCTGCAGGCGCAACGGAATAAAGAAGCTTATCTGGAAAAACGACCAGTCACTTATCGGTCAGCCCGATAAGCAGAACATGACAGTTCACCGCTGGTTCTCAAACACGGACTGTCCCGGCGATTATCTGATGAATCATATGAGCGATATCGCTTCAAAGGCAAACGCAAAGATATAAATAAATATTCATAACGGGCGGCTGACAGCCGTCCGTTAATTCTTTCCCGTACTGCCGTAACAGTAAGTCCCGTCCCCTTTTATTCCGAAAAAACCGGAATAACAATCTGACAGCTTCACGGTAATGCGTCCGCAGCGCCGCTTATCTTTATAAAAAATTAATATTTTTATATATTGAAATATATTTTTTCAGGGGTTATAATTAATCTGAGATTTTATGAGAAACAGCAGAATTGGAGAATAAGATGAAATACAAACGGATTGCATCTGTCATTCTATGTGCGTTAATAATAATGACTTCACTTATGCCCTGTGCATCCGCCGAAAGCGTCAGCGAAAAGGCGGAATATGTAGAGGGTGAAATTGTCATATCAACATCCATGGAAATCACCGACAGCAGCGGTCTGCTTCAGACAGCCTCAGACAGCGATACTTTATGCATTGATTTTGATGACGAGGGAATTGAAGAAATCAGAGAAATTGAAACGTATTCCGGGGATGAGAACATTTATCTTGCCGAGGTTGACGGCAATGTTGAAAAAATCTGCAAAGAGCTTAATCAGTACGGCGACATCACTGCGGAGCCCAATTATATTCTTCATACAACGGACTTTACCATGCCGCGCGAAATCTCAGGAAATCTGAGCATGTATGCCAATTATCAGAAATGGTATTACAATGACATACTGCACATTCCCGAAGCACTGCAAAAGCATGAGGTAACCGGTGCGGGCGTTACCGTTGCGGTTATTGATGACGGCTTTGATATCAACGCGACGGATTTCCCTGTAAATCTCTGGCGCAACAGCCAGGGTACGGTCGGCTGGAATATATATAAAAACAGTGACGATATTGCACCGATTTACAAAAGCGACGGTTCGGAATTTGACAACACATCTCACGGCTCAAACGTTGCGGGCATAATAGGTATGCCTCCGAATTCAAAGGGCGGCATCGGTGCTGCCTACGGTGCCGAGCTGATGCTTATTCAGGCGGCAAACTACAACAGCGACAAAAGCGCGCCGACATTTACAAATGCGTCGGTTGCAAGCGCAATAGATTATGCCCATGAAAACGGTGCGGATATAATCAATCTTTCTCTCGGCAGCTCCACAAATGTATCAGCCATTTCAAGCGCAATTACAAGAGCCGTCAACGACGGAATAATTGTCATTGCCTCCGCAGGCAATGAAGGAAAGGCCACAAGCGCAAAGAAATTTTATCCGGCATCGCTCACCAATGTTATAGGCGTTATGGCGATTGACAAGGACAACCCTTCAAAGCTTGCCTCTTTTTCAAACTATGATGTCAATAACGGGCAGTACTACAATATAGCCGCTCCCGGTGTGAAAATTCTTGGATGCAAAAATTCTTCTCAGTATACGCTGAACAACGGAACATCTCAGGCCGCACCGCTTGTTGCCGCCGCCTGCGCGTTGTATATGGAAAAATATCCCGACAACACAGCCGCACAGCTTAAAAGCGATATGCTTGCTTCCGCAACCGAAACCGTAACCGCGTCAAGCTCAACAAGCTATACATATAAATCATTGAATGTTTTAAAATTCCTTGATTATTTTGAGGACAGCCATGTCTGGTCGGAATGGGCTTCAGCCACAGCACCGACATGCACGGAACAGGGTACGGAAACAAGAACCTGCCCGCACTGCAGCAGAACCGAAACAAGGTACATTGAGCCTCTCGGACACAGCTACACGGACACCACCACCCCGCCCTCCTGCGAAACGGACGGTTCTGTGCTGCACATTTGCGACAGGTGCGGTTATCAGTATTCCGATATCATTCCCGCAACGGGACACAGCTATACAGAGGAAATCCTTCAGCTTCCCGACTGTACAAATGACGGTCTGAAAAGGTTAACCTGCCACTGCGGCGACACTTATACCGAAGCGATTCCCGCGACGGGTCACACCTATAACGAAGAAATCCTTCAGCCTCCCGACTGCACAAACGAAGGTCTGAAGGAATTAACCTGCTACTGCGGCGATACTTATACCGAAGCGATTCCCGCGACGGGTCACACCTATACCGAGGAAACTGTTCAGCCTGCCGACTGTACAAATGACGGTCTGAAAAGATTTACATGCCACTGCGGCGATACTTATACCGAAGTAATTCCCGCAGCGGGACACAGCTATACCGAAGAATTCTCGGAAGCGACCTGCACTCAGGACGGGTACAGGAAATTTACCTGTCACTGCGGCGATACCTATACCGAAGTAATTCCCGCAACAGGTCACAGCTATACCGAGGAATTCTCGGAGGCGACCTGTACTCAGGACGGATACAGGAAATTCACCTGTCACTGCGGCGACACCTATACCGAAACATTTCCCGCAACGGGACACAGCTATACAGAGGAAAGCGCGGAAGCAACCTGTACTCAGGACGGATACAGAAAATTTACCTGCCACTGCGGCGACACTTATACCGAAATAATTCCCGCAACCGGACACAGCTATACCGGCTGCAATATTTCGGTTTATCCGTCAGAAGCCGGAAACGGTCTGCTTGAGCGGGAATGCACAATCTGCCATGAAACAGAGACTCTTGAGCTTGGGAACGCAATTATAAACTGCGATTTTAATAACAGCATCCTTCTTTCAGGTCTGCACACAGGCATTACCGCGGAAGAATTTCTGCTTAACAATACCGTTGACGGCCCGTATGAAATTTCCGTTACTCCGTCATACGGTAGCGTTCTCGGCACAGGCTCCGAAATTACGGTAACATACGCGCCGGATATTTCTATAACATACAGCATAGTTATTTTCGGCGATGTCAACGGCGACGGTATCTGTGACGGAACGGATTCGGTAATCATTTCATGCATTACATCCCGTCTGATTACTCCCGCGCAGGCAGGACCGGCAGTATACATGGCGGCTGACTGCAACCATGACGGAGCAGTCAGCATTCTTGATGTCAGACTTGCTGACGATGCGGGTCTGCTGCGTACCGATATTGACCAGTCCGTAAGTGAGGAAGAAGAAGAGCTGCCTGAAATAAGCCCGGTCTGTACAGCTGAGTCTGCAGCGTCAGAAATTATCACGGATGAACCGACTGAACCGCAGCTTTCCGGCAGCCTCAATAGCAGGCTGATTGAGCTGATAAAAAAAGTTATTGATATTATTACGAAATTTCTCTTTAATATCGATAATATTCTCTGATACAGTAAAAACGCCTCTGCCCGGCAGGGGCGTTTTTATATGCAAATTCCGATTGAAATTAAAAACAGTGTATGATATAATCAGAACAAATAAACTTTTCGGAGGTATTTTATGAATAAGCTTATGAAAAAGGCTGTTTCCGTTCTTCTTGCTCTTACCGTTGTAATGAGCTTTGTTTTAATGGGTACGGCTGAAATCACAACAACCTACGCTTCAGACGCTTACGCTACAATCGTTACAGGCTCTGACTTCCAGCACTCAGGCACAGAAGCTTATGACCGTTTCGGCAAAATTCTCGGTCTTGCAAAGAACGACGGCATGCCAACCCCGAATTCTGTCCTTATCGGCGGCGACTATACAATGCTTCTGTTTGACAATGCCCGTCCCGGTATTTCACGCATCAGAAACAACCTTCTTTCGGTTTATCCCGACGCTGACCCCTGCTCGGTTGCATGCATTCAGGGCAATCATGACAACCCCAAGGATGAGTTTGCGGAAACAGGCTTCTATAACATGGGTTCATACTGCCTCTATGTTATTAACGAAAACGATTTTCCGTGGAATCAGCGTCTCCGCTCAGACAAAAAGGTAAAGGCCCTTGCAGAGGATATCGAAGCCTGCCTTGACGGAATGATTGAAAGCGGCGACAAGCGTCCCGTTATCGTTATTACACACGTTCCCCTTCACCACACTGACAGAGGCAGCTACGGCGACAACATGTATTCCTCATACATTTTCAATGTTCTTAATGAAAAAGGTAAAAAGCTTGATATAATCTTCATCTTCGGTCACAATCATTCGGGAGATTACGATGACTACATCGGCGGCTCGGTCAACTTCATGAAGCCCGGCGACACAATCCGCATTCCCCTTCCCGATGAAAAGGGCGCAGACTGCTACACAGATGAAACAATCAGCTTTACATATACCAACTGCGGATACATCGGATATTCTGACAATACCGTTTCCGAGACATCTACAAACATTCTTACAATGGGTATCATTCAGTTTACAAATGATAAGCTCCGCTTCATCAAATACGACGAAAACGGCGTTTATTCGGTAAACGAGGTTGCAAAGCTCAACAAGGGTACCGCAACAGAAGCACCCGAATACCCCGCTCTTGACGACAAGTGCATCTGCCACTCAGACAATCCGCTTCTTAAGGTTATCTGGAAGGTATGGATTTTCATGTGCAGAATTTTCGGCGCAAATCAGTTCTGTACCTGCGGTGAAGTACATTATTAATTAAAGCAATAATCAAGCCCTTCGGAAATTCCGAAGGGCTTGATTTTATACTGTTCAGTAGATTATTTCCCCGAAAATATTTGCGATTGCCTTGAAGGGCGTAAGCAGAACCTTAAGGAAAATACGGAAAAATTCATACATTCCGTATTCGGCCTTTGATTTTGAAAGACCGGGGAGCTGTGAGCCTTCCTCAAGCGCAAGACTTGTTACATAATATGTTTCGCTCTCATATGTGCTTAAATCTTTTTCGTCAAGAGTAAGAACCATGCAGCCCTGATGAATATTGCTGTGATAATGGAGGAAGGTGCTGCCCGGAACATTGACAGCGTCAACGCCCTTAACGTTCGCCTTGTAGGTATTCTTGTGGTCATGGCCGAAGAAGCATGCAAGTACATCGCCGCGCTCTGCGATTGCGTCCCACTGACCGTCGTTCTCTGTCGAGGGGCAGAGTCCCTCGCCTACCATACCGTCTTTAAAGCCGAAGATATTCGGAAGATATGTAACCGCCGTACCGTCATCCATGTCATAATGGGCAAGGTCGCCGATATGGAACGGAAGAGTTACCATTACCTGCTGCGCAACATCCGCAGGAACAATATGCTGAAACATGAACGAAGGAACAGGCGCGCCGTTCTTTTCTTCAAGAGCCTTACTTGTTTCCTCATACCATTCAATCTGGTCCTTGCGCACACAGTCGTAATGAAGCTTGTTGCCCTCACTGTCAAATACATAATCGCCGCTGTCCATGAGCCAGAGGTTGAACGCCGTCTTTGTGCCGTCGCTTGAAAGAATTTCAATGTTATGCGTAGCGCAGCCGTGAAGAGCCGGGTCCGCGTCGTAAGCAAGACAGCCGTCATAGCGCTGATACATTTCAAGTATCTGCTCCTTGGTCAGATTCGGCATTGTTTCGTCATCGTGGTTGCCGTAAACAAATGTGAACGGAATGCCGCGTTCCGCAAGCGGATTAAGCGCCTGATCAAAGCCCTTAAGATAAGCATCAGTATCATGGTCGCCCGATTCGGGTCCCATAACGTTGTCGCCGAGGAAAACAACAAGGTCGGGCTGAGCCTTGTCAAGCGACTGATTCATAAATGCGACAAGGTCATCGGTGAAGGGATAGCCCTCCTGAATATCGGCAAAAATAAGAATTCTGAATTTGCCGTCTTTGTTGAACTGCAGCATATCCGTCCCGCTGTCAGCGGCAAAAGAAACAGCCGTACACGAAACAAGCATAATCACTGCAAGAATGATTGCAAGTAACTTTTTCATTATAAATCCCCCTTAATAATATAGCTATATTTTATCACGGCAAACTCATTTAGTCAACATGCATAAACATTGCGGATAAAAACTTAAGGCCGCTTTTATAAATAATTCCACATTGCTATTGCAAAAGCAAGCACCCGTAAAGTATAATGGATTTATAAATTCTGAGGAGGAATAATATGTTTTCAACTGCTTTTCCTTTAACATTAAAAACAGTATTCGGACTTCTGTATTCTCTGATTTTTACGGTTATGTCGCTTCTCGGTTCACCGAAGGCGGGCTATACCGATGAAATGCCGAAGGCACCCGACAAATTTACACCTGCAATCAGATTTGTTGTCTGCACAGATTCACACAACAATAACGACAACATTGTTAAAATGATTAACACCTGCTATGATATCTACGGTGATGACGGCATTGACCTTTTCGCGCACTGCGGCGACTTTACCGAAACCGGCACTGATGACGAAATGCAGAGATTCTATGACGCATTTACGGCTGCTGTTGACGGCAAGGCGGAGACACTCGTTGTTCTCGGAAACCATGACCTCAGGACGGGCGATTTCAGCCTTAAGGACGGTTATGACGCTCATGAGCGCTACTGCAGAATTTTCGGCACGGATTCAAGCAATCTCCACAAGGTTGTAAAGGGCTTCCATTTTATAGGTATCCCGAGCTATACCAAATCTGCGCTTCAGCTTGCCGCTCCGTCTGATATTCTCTGGGCGAAACAGCAGCTTAAGGAGGCTGAGGCGGACAGTGAAAATCTTCCTGTTTTCACATTTATGCATCCCCACAACAGAGCAACGGTTTACGGCTCGGTTATATGGGGAACAGACGCATACAGCTCTGTCTGGGATGGACACAGCAGAGTTGTAAGCTTCTCAGGACATTCTCATTACCCGATTGAAGACCCGCGTTCAATCTGGCAGGGTTCTTATACATCAGTCGGCGCAGGCGCTATGGAAAGATTTGAGCTTGAAAAAGACCTTATATGGAATCAGCATCCCGACGGTTATCTGGACGCGGCGGAGTTTCTTGTTGTTGAAGCCGACAGAAACGGCGCAGTAAAGATTGACGCCTATGACCTCAATACCGATACATATTTCCTTTCATATTTCATCGAGGATGTCAACGACCCGTCGGGCTTCGCATATACAT
Source organism: Acutalibacteraceae bacterium (assembly GCA_045639705.1). Classification (GTDB taxonomy): domain Bacteria; phylum Bacillota; class Clostridia; order Oscillospirales; family Acutalibacteraceae; genus CAG-488. The sequence goes on along the minus strand of JAZUDP010000037.1, from coordinate 9,772 downwards.
ATAAAAACCGCATCAGATACGACGAAGCACCCGTATGGAACGATGATGCAGAGGTAAGCTATGAGATAAACGAAAACGGCGAAATGCTTCTGACATTTGACAAAGCCTCCGATAAGCTTGCAGTTCACGATTACAAGGTTGTTGTAAAGAATCATCTCGGCTTCAGCGTCTGCAGGAAGACTTTCCTTTCCGACTATTATCTTCAGAATACACCGGACACAATGACGGTTAATCTCGGCGAAATAAATCTTAAAGACGGCAAGGACTTTACTGTAAAAATCACAGCGGTCAACTCCTACTATGAGCTTTCCGAACCGCTGAAGGTCACGCTTCAAAAATAAGATTTTCTGTTGAACTTTTTAAAAAATGTGATATAATCGGTAATCGGAGATAAAACCTATCTCCGATTATTTTTTTCGGAGGACATTATGAATAAAATCAGAAAGCTTTTCGGCGAATATAATATGACATGGGTAAGGGTTATAATTTTTGCAGCTGCTTCAGCTGTGCTTACCGCCGTGCTGAACCTCATACCCGCGCTTAAGGATACATCTTTTCAGGATATCGCTATTGCATATGAATGCTGGATTCTTTTTGCCGTTTTCATTATTGTAAACTGTAAAAAATGGTGGGAAGCCTCGCTTAAATGCTTTGTATTCTTCCTTATCAGTCAGCCGCTGATTTTTCTGATTGAGGTTCCTTTCCTCGGATGGCAGGTTTTCGGTTACTACAAATACTGGTTCTTTGTAACGCTTCTTACCCTGCCCGGCGCAGTGGCGGCATATCAGCTTAAAAGACGCGACTGGCTGAGCGTGCTTGCAATGTCCGTTGCCAACGGATATCTTGCGTATATGTGCGTTAAATATTTCAGAAGCGCGCTTGCCGAATTCCCGAATCACCTGTTAAGCTCGGTATTCTGTCTTGCGCTTGCGGTTTTCTTTGTTTTTGTTTTTCTTGACAAAAAGCAGCTTCGCATTGCGGCGCTTGCCGTTATCGCTGCAGTTTTAATCGGAACGGGCATTTACACTCAGGCGGCAAGGTCGCAGAATTTATTTGTAGGCGACGGAGAATGGACATACACCGTTGAGGATGAATCAGTTGTTGAGATTGAAATGGACGGCGGAAACGCAGAATTCAAGGCAAAGGATAAGGGCAGCACTTCCGTTATATTCAGGAACTCAGACGGTGAGGAGCATGAATACTATGCTACCGTAACGGGCGGCGGAGTATTCATCAACGAATTCACCGATTAAAAAAGTAAGCAGTTTTAAGAAAATCATTTTCTGATAATCTTAAAGCTGCTTTTTTAATGCCTTTTAACCGTTTTTGTGCGGCTTTTATGCGTTATTCTGTTTTTTCCTGCTGTCCGAAATCATCTTCTTTGTAATAACGCTTGCAATAAGTACAAAGACAATGATAATCACAATCGGAATTGCTACAACCCACGGCTTTTCACCGACATTTTTAAGAACATATCCGAAAAGCGTATATGCCGCAATAAGCGGAATGTTTCCGAGCGTTGCTCCGAGCATATAGTTTTTATACGATATATCCATCGCACCGAAAAGAAGACTTGAAAGGTCACCGGGAATTATTCCGGCAAACTTGAATACCGCTGTCAGCGCGGTTTCGTTTGTACCTGCAAAGTCGTCAATTTTTTTAATTGCCTTGAATTTCTTTGAAAGCGTATCAACCATGCCAGCGCCCGTGAATTTTCCGAGGAAGTACGGAACGGAAAGGCTGAGAATAACCGAAACAACATTCACGCCGAAGGCAAGGAAATAATTCGGAAGAACAAATCCGCAGATTGACATTATTACGGCAGGCGGGAAAATCAGCGCAAAAGATTTTACAACCGAAATAAAAATAATTATAAGCGAGATTTTCATCGGGTCAAAGCCGTTGAAAAGCATGCTGAGTTCCTTGATGTTGCTGACTTTAATATTATATTTTTTAATAAGATATATTCCGACCGCAACAAAAACCACCATAAGCACTCCTGTTGCAATCTGCAGAATTTTAATAAGCTTGCTGTAATCCTTTTTCTGTTCAGACATTTTAATTCTCCTTTTTCTCATGCACGGCAGGTATGTATTATGTTTTATGCAAGGACATCCTTGTCATCGGCAATAAGTATCTCGCTGAAATCGGGCATCGTCAGCTCGTTATAATCAATACCGAGCGCCGGACACACCGATTTAAGCACCGCCTTTGTAATCAGCTCCGCCGCCTGAGGCGTATTGAAATGCGTTTTATCGGAAAATATCTCCTTCGGCTGATTCTTCAGCAAAGCGTGCAGGTCATTTATCCTTACGCCGTGTTTTGCCGTAATTTCCTTCGCCACCTCGTTTATGGCATCAATATCGGAATTTTTTCTCGCAAACCAGTAGTCGTAAAGCTCTTCCTGTACGGGAGTGGTTGTCGCAAAAACAAGCTCAGCCTGAGGGTAGTATTTTTTAAGCCGCGTACAGATTCTGTCGATATAGTATCCGTAGAATCCGGGCGGTGTAATCGGCTCTTCCTCCATTGTCCGTATAACATCGTGAAGTCCCACGTTCCAGTGGATACACGCAACATCCTTCCCGAGCCGCATACGATGCTCCCAGTCTCCGATTGAATAGAGAACATATTCGGCAAAACGGGCATTTTCCGTATGCCAGTAAACCTCTGCCCTGCCTTCAAGCGCTTTTTTTACATATTCGCAGTAGCCCATACGAATTGAGTCGCCGATAAGAAACAATTTTTTCATCTGTTTTCTCCTTTTCGGTCAATATGTATAAATTATAGCACAGTTTGATTTATACTTCAATAAAGTTTTTGTTGACAAACAAAAAAGTCGGGAGTATAATTCAGCACATGGGAATGAGGTTCTCCCGAGGTTGCCGCAACAGGAATAACCTGAACCGCTTTTCAGCTGATGACTTCTGCTTTTTACGGCAGAGTTATCGGCTTTTTTGTTTTTTCGGAATCCGATGTTCAAAAAACTTACTATTCAGCTGATTCTATCATATTAAAACGGAGGGAACTGTATGATTACATCACTTGCGATAATCTTTCTTGTCGGACTGTCGGCGGCGTTTATCTGCCGCCGAATCAAAATTCCGCGCATAATAGGAATGCTTGTAACAGGTATTGCCGTCGGACCGTTTGTGCTTGACTGGCTCGACCCGTCAATTCTCGGAATTTCTTCGGAATTAAGACAGATTGCGCTGATAATAATCCTGATTAAGGCGGGACTTTCGCTCAATATTTCCGACCTGAAAAAAGTCGGCAGACCCGCAATACTCATGTCGTTTCTGCCCGCACTGTTTGAGATTGCGGCGTTTGCGGCCTTTGCTCCGCCGGTTCTGAAGGTATCATATTCCGAAGCGGCAATAATGGGCGCTGTTCTCGGAGCGGTTTCCCCTGCCGTTGTTGTTCCGCGTATGGTTCAGCTTATGGAAGAAAAGTACGGAACAGACAAAAGTATTCCTCAGCTTATACTCGCAGGCGCGTCGCTTGACGATGTATTCGTTATCGTGCTGTTCTCAACCTTTGTCAGCATGGCTCAGGGCAGTTCGGCAAGCGTTGCCGATTTCGCGGGTATTCCCGTTTCAATCATTCTCGGCATTCTTCTCGGAGCTGTGGCAGGCTTTATTATCGCATATATCTTTGAGCTTGCGCACAGAAAAGGAAAATCGATAAGACAGAGTCTGAAGGTTATCGTTTCGCTCGGCACTGCTTTCCTGCTGATGGCGGTCGAAACATGGCTTGAAAACACCGTTGCAGTTTCAGGATTGCTTGCCGTTATGAGTATGGCGTGTGTTGTTCTGATACGGTGCCGCGGTGAAGTTTCGGCTGACCTTTCCGCAAAATACGGGCGGCTGTGGCTTGCCGCAGAGGTCATTCTGTTCGTGCTTGTAGGCGCCGCGGTTGACATCCGTTACACGCTCAAGGCAGGCGCAGCGGCGGTTCTGCTGATATTTATTGCGCTCATTTTCCGCTCCGTCGGTGTTCTGCTTTGCCTTATCGGTACACCGCTGAACAAAAAAGAAAGGCTTTACTGCGTTATTGCTTATCTGCCCAAGGCGACCGTACAGGCGGCAATCGGCTCCGTTCCCCTTTCGCTCGGGCTGCCCTGCGGAAATCTTGTGCTTTCAGTTGCTGTGCTGTCAATTCTTATCACCGCGCCTCTCGGAGCGTTCGGAATGGATATAAGTTATAAAAAGCTTCTTAAAAAGCAATAAAAACAGCGTACAGTTTCCTTAAGCTGTACGCTGCTTTTGTTTACTCTTTCTGGCAAGAGCAGAGCCCTTGCCCTGCATTGTTTTTCGGTTTATATCACTCAGTCTTTTACAATGCTGACCTCATCTATCAGCCTGCTGTCCTCAACCTCATAGGTTGAAGCTGTAAGCTTTCCGCCGCTGAAATCGACAATTGTGTATGTCGGAATGCGGTTCTGAATGTGAATGTCACAGCATTCGCCTATGCTTTCCTCGTCAATTCCGCTGAAATTGCTGCCCGAAGAGCTACTGCCGCCAATATAAAGCGTTCCCTTGGGATTTGTGTAAACATTGTTTACGGCCTTGTCGTCGGTAACCTTTTTATCCTTGATTATGAATGAACGTGAATAGTAATGGTCGTGACCGCTCAGTACAAGGTCAACGCCGTACTTGTCAATGGTGGGAGCAATTGTTGTTCTTGTCAGCTTGCTGAGAAAATACTTGTGGGCGTTTGCGTTATAAGGGCTGTGATGCATCATAACAACACGCCATTTTGCGTCGGGATATGTTTTGACGGCTTTTTTGAGAACCGCATTGAATGAAGCGGGAATAAAATTGTTGGAATCAAACATAACGAAAAGTACATCGTTATAGCAGAAGAAATACCCGTTGCTTCCCGGCCATCTTGCGGGAACAAGCGTTTTATCGTTGGGTGTATTGAAATGACGGGAAAAATTGGTTGTGTAGAAATCGTGGTTGCCTACACATGCCGCAACGGGAACGCTTCTCAGGTATTCGGGAGATTCAAACATTGAATACTGTTCCTCGGAATACGAATCCTCTACCTGATCGCCGGAGGAAAGAATAAAGTCGATATCCCTGTTATTTTCAAAAACCGTTTCAATAGTTGAATTCCAGCCGTATGTATCGTGAAGATAGATTTCCTCCTGATCCTCGCTTCCGCGCCAGCGTCCTATCTGTGAATCCGTAAAGAAAACAGCCTTTGTCTTTCCGTCGGTATCGGTTGTGAAGGAATAGATTTCACTTTCGTCCTTATCGGAAATATATTTGTAGTAATATGTTGTATTATCGCTGAGACCGGTGGCGGTTGCCTCGTTTGTCCATTCCATACCTATCGCACAGAGCGAGCGCTTCACCTTAAGGTTAACTCCGTCGGAAAGGTCAGCTTCTTTTCCGATAACAATTGCGCCCTTTACCGAGAAGAACGGTGACTGCCACGAAAAATTCATCTGTGTTTTGTCCGCACCGGGAGTAAGCATGATATATCCGTCAGAGTTCCTGATTTCGTCCCAGTTCTGTACCCACTCGTCGTACGAAGTGACGGCACCTGCGGAAAAAGTCATTGCGGAAAGCATAAGCACAGCCGCAAGAATAACCGATAATGCTCTTTTCATAGTAAACCTCTTTCTGTTATTAAGAAATAACATTTTTTCTTCATATAAGTATAACACACTATTCATAAAAGTTTAATCTGCTTTAATTTAAAATTTATTGACAATTTTTTGTGTAAAATATATAATCTTTGTAATACAATCATCCGGAGGTGTTTGAGTAATGGATGAGATGATGTCGGTTTTAAGGTACATAATCCCCGTTCTTGTGCTGTGCATTGCCGCCTACTGTATAAGGCATCTGCTTCTGAGCAAGGCTCCGAAGGTTAATCCCGCCTGCCTTATTGACGAAACAAACGGCAAGGAATACGTTATCAAAAACTGGGAGACCTCAATAGGGCGAAGCAACGCCTGCGATATTGTTCTCAATTATTCAACCGTTTCCCGTTTTCACGCGGTTATTTCAAAGCATAAAAAGGGTTGGGTTGTTACTGACACCAACTCAAGCAGCGGCACTTATATTAACCGGAAAAAGGTTGAAGAGCCGCTGATTGTAAATGACGGAGACAGTATTTCCTTCGGAGGAATTGTACTTCAGTTCAGAGTAAAGTGAGGTTTTTATCATGAAATTCAAAAAATTACTGTCTGTTGTGACTGCGGCTTCACTGCTTGCAGGCACGGTTATTCCCGCTGTAAGCGCAGCGGATAAAGAAATTGATTACACTGTAATCAACCCCTATGAAAGCGTTGACTGGGATACATACGATACCTATAAGGCATGCCTTCACTGTCACACAATTGCAAGCGACGGTGAATGCACAATTCCCGAATGGGTTGACCTGTACTATCAGGCAGGCTATGACATTCTTGCAATCACAGACCACGGCGTTATCAACAACGGATGGAACAAGACAAGAAAGACAAACGGAATTTTCAACGGCTTCAAAAAGGTTGAACCAATGAGCGACGAGGATTATGAGCGCGTAACCACAGGCTCCGACCGCGGCGGCAGAGGCATGACCGATATCAAGGGCGGCATTGAGTGCAACATGGCTGTTGTTTCAAAGACCCATGTCAACGGCTACTGGACAACCTACGGTCAGGGCGTATGGGGCAAGGAAAACGATTATGAAACCGCTCCGAAAAAAATTGAAGAAATGGGCGGCTACAGTGTGCTTAACCATGTCGGCGACTGGGTTAATTCCAATAATTATCCCGAACGCTCGCACAATCCGTTCTATATCAATTATTTTGCAAACATCTTTACGAAGTACAGAACCTGTCTCGGCATGGAAATCATAAACAATACCGACAACTGTACAAGGGCTGACCGTGAGCTTTGGGACGAGCTGCTGCAGGTTGTAATTCCCAAGGGAAGAAACATCTGGGCGTTTGCAGACGATGACTCCGAATACAGGGATGAAGTAGGACGCTCCTTTGAGCTTTTCCCTCTTGCCGAAAATACAGAGGAGAATGTTAAAAATGCAATGATATCCGGCTCATTTTTCGCTGCAAGCCGATACTGGAAGAATCCTCAGCGCGCAAATGAGTTTGAGGGTGACGGACTTGTTCCGCTTGTTACGGATATCAGCGTTAAGGATAACACGATAACCGTTGAATGCGATAAGACGCGCGGCTGCGATACAATTGAATGGGTAGCAGACGGCAGAATTATAAAGACCGATAATTCAGGCTCATGCAGATATACAATTGACCTTAACGATTATCAGGACGAGCTTGGATGCTATATCAGATTTGTTCTGAAAAGTCCTTCGCACGGAATTACATACTCACAGGCATTCGAGCTTCAGTATAAAGGCAGAGTCGATAAGGAAATCCCCGAATCACCGATTCCCGATAATATTCTCGGAAAGATTTTCTGGTTCTGGTATCAGAGACTCAGCGTTACGCTTATGGACCTTATCGGAGAAAAAATTAACGACAAGCTCGGAAAAATACCTGAGATTGCCGCATAAGGAGGATAAATCATGGTTATTTTCAGAACAGCAGTATGGGCGATATGGGCGTTTTGCGAGCTGATACGCAACGGAATTATTGACCTGTTTTAATTAAATATTTAACCGTCGGTTATCCGGCGGTTTTTTCATATACAAATAAACATTATTTTTAGGTATTGTTTTTTTCTGTCATTATGATATAATTATATGGATTAAGTCCGAAAGGAGATTACAATATGAAAACAAAAGTAAAGTACCGCAAATTCGCTTCCTTCCCCGAAATTGACACCGTAAAAGAGATTGTCTGCTACGGTCAGGAGCATGGACAGGATAAGAAGCAGTTTATGTTCTATAATTTTGCAGGCGAGGTTGAATCAAAGACCTTCAATCAGGTTTTCCACGACCTTACGGGTCTCGGTCAGCTTCTTTATAAAAAAGGCATGAAGGGCAAGAAGGTTGCCATTCTCAGCGAAAACAGCTACTACTGGATTGCCTGCTATTTCTCAATCATCACGGGCAACATGACTGCGATTCCCCTTGACCCGAAGCTTCCGTTCGAGGACCTTGCGGAGCTTATGGTTCGAAGCAAGTGCGACGCGATTTATTACGCCGAGGAGCTTGAGGGCGCGGTTGAGGTTATGAAAAAAACCGAGGGCGTTGTTATTCAGGAATACATTAAAATCGAGGATTTCGATGCTCTTATTGCCGAGGGTCATGAAGACCTTAAGAACGGCGCGAAAAATTATCTCGACGATGAGGTTAAGCCCGAGGACCTTGCGTTCATCGTTTTCACCTCAGGCACAACAGGCAAGAGCAAGGGCGTTATGCTCTCTCAGAAGAATGTTGCTTCCGTTACCTGCTCCTGCTGCCGCAACCTTACAGGTGGTCACGCAATCGGCTTCCTGCCGCTTCATCACTGCCTCTGCTGGGTAGGCGCCCTGTTCTCAAGCTGTCTGCTTTCGGAGTGGGGCTTTGTCTGCCGTTCACTTAAGGATATTCAGAACGATATGGCTACCTACCATCCGCAGAATTTCTCGGCTGTTCCGCTTGCGGTTGAAACAATTTATAAAAAGATTTGGTACACCGCGAAAAAGACAGGTAAAGAGGATGTTCTCAACAAGGGACTCAAAATCAGCCGCTTCCTTATGAAGCTCGGCATTGATGTAAGAAGAAAGCTGTTCTCCGAGATTATCAGCAATCTCGGCGGCGAGCTTGAAATGATTGTCTGCGGCGGCGCATACCTTGACGAAAAATACGAAAGAGGCATGTACGATTTCGGTATTCAGATTATCAACGGATACGGCATTACGGAATGCTCCCCCACCGTCACATGCAACTCTCTTGACGATTTTAAATTCGGCAGCGCAGGCAAGCCCATTGACTGCAACGAAATCAAAATCAAAGACCCCGACGAGGATGGCGTAGGCGAAATCCTCGTAAAGGGTTCAAACGTTATGATGGGCTACTATGACGACCCCGAAGCTACTGCCGAAGCATTCGATGACGGCTGGTTCAAGACCGGCGACTACGGTTACATTGATGAGGACGGCTTCCTCTTCTTCCGCGGCAGAAAGAAGAACCTTATTGTTCTTTCAAACGGCAAGAACGTTTCCCCTGAGGAAATCGAAGACAAGCTTTCGACAATCGAGTATGTCAAGGAGGTTGTTGTTTACGAAGAGAACAACTTCATCACTGCCGAGTTCTGGCTTGACACTCTCGCCGTTCCCGATGCCAAGGAGCGCATCAAGAACGATGTAAACGAAATCAACAAGAAGATGCCCATGTACAAACAGGTTGCGAAGGTCAAGACCCGTGATACGGAATTCCCGAAAACAACAACGCTTAAGATTCTCAGAAATTACGATAAGAAAATGAAATAAGCTTATAAAGAAAAAGGAGCTGCAGTGCAGCTCCTTTTTTATTTACATTATATAATTTTACGCTTCGGCGGAGGTCTTTTTCTTTTTGCCCGCAAGCTTTGCGATTATTGCGCCGAGGACTGCGCCGACTGCAAGTCCGCCGACACCGATAAGAGCCGCAGTACCGTTTGTTACCGCACTGCCTATGAATGTGGATGTATCACGGTCAAATAAAATGTATGTACCGTTTGCGCTGTCCGTAACGCCTGTGTAAAGCTCTGCGGTAAGATTAAGAGCCGCTGTTTCGTTAAAGAGGTGAACAAACGATGCGCCCTCTTTGAAATCCGTTGACCCTGTCTGTATTTTAAGATTTTCGGCAAGAATCGGGTCGCCTGCCGCTG
>JAZUDP010000036.1:0-31643 GCA_045639705.1 Acutalibacteraceae bacterium | reverse complement strand
CCCATTCGACACTGCCGTATGTTCCTCTGAATATAACAACAGCGTCATCGGAATCGGGATTATCAGTATAACAGTAAGCTCCCCTTGATGGGTCGGCGTCAACAATTTTAAGATTCATAAGCTCTTCGTTGTTATGAATTTCATTTATTATTGCGGCCCATTCACTTCCCTTAGCTTCAAGATCTCCAAGAGCTTCATTCTTTGAATTGAGCTTATCAATAGGAGCAACACCGTTACTGTCTTTTTCGTAAAAAAGATTGATTAATTCACGTACATCAACGTTTTCCAGACCGGGATTCTTAACACCTACTTCATCACAAGCATCAGAAACATAGGTAAGCTGTTCCAGGAGCATTAAATCTTCATCGCTTAAATTCATATATACACCTCCCGTCAATATATAACCGTTCTTCCGTCCGAAGAAATATTAACAATCTTTTTCTGAATAAATTGTATTGAAAAAATCTTTCTGACAGAATTATATTTGTTTACAGAAGAAAAATCAGATTGATTAACTAAATAAAAAATAATGCAGGAAGCGGTTCCGTTAATAAATTCTGATAAATAATCCGAAAAATTATTTACAGAATCAATAAACTTTTCCGATGAAATATTACTGCAGTCTATAAAAACCCTGTTAGTCGCCGCACATCTCTTTAAGGTGCTTATATCGGCATCCTCAGATAAACACTTTGTTATTTGCGGAAAAACTTTAAAAGAATCTTTTTCAAAATACTGTTCAATAACCTTTTCTATTTCATCAGTATACTCAGGCAGTAATTTAAGATTCAGATAATCATCCTCATAAACATAATGGTCGACAGAATAAAATCTTTTGACAGTTACAATATCTTTAGATGACATTGCCGAAGGATAGGCTGTAATCTGCTCCGGATTACAGTCTCTTCCGTCATTATAACTTATCAGAATAAATTCTTCGTTGTATTTATTCTCAATATATGAAAGCATCTTATCTATCGCTGTTATAGCGCTTTTTTGAAGAATAGTAAGTTCATCATATTCCGTCGGAAGGTTATTCTGAGTAAGAATTTCACATTGACGTTGATTCAGCAAATCATTCACCTCAGTTTCATTTTATATTTGAAATAATTTTTTTAGCAATATTTTCTCCTTGCTTAGCAATATCGCCTGAGTTTATAAGTGCAACAGAAGTCTGCTCAACAATTTTAGCAAAAGAATCTCCTACTTTTTTCAACTGTAAAGACAAATTAACAATAGAATCACTGAAATTGCCGTTGCTTTGGTTCATTGTAACGTTAAGGTTTCTGTTGAGTATCTGTGATTGCAGTCTTTCAAGTTCAGCAGAAGCTTCTTCAATATTGGTGAAATTAAACTTCAATTCAACTTTAGCCATATTATCATCCTCAACTTTTCATTTAATGAAATAGGTTTATAATCGAACTGATTTTATCGATTATATTATACGGATATTTAAAATTATCCGCCTCGGAAAAGCAGTTCATTCCGCATGTGACATAGTTAGAGAGAGAAATCTGTGTTTTTTTAAGCAACGGCAAAAGTTTTGAAACTTCATCAGAAAGGTCTGAGATATTGGCGCACGCTAAATTATCACAAATACCATTTTCCTGAATACTGGAAAGAATCTGAAAATATTCTTCCATTTTTCTGATTAAAAAATCAGTATAACTATCCATTACATTAACAGATTTTAAAAATTCAGCTTCGGAAACATATACAGATTTATCCATTTTCACCAACCTGTTCTTCAAGTTTTTTAATTGAAATATCAATAAGCCTTATCTTATTATTTAATGAATTAATTTCTTTTTCATAGGAAGAAATCAGCCTTTTCTGTTCTGCCATTCTGATATTAATCCCGGCAATCAACCCATCAAATAAAACATTTGTAACCTTAGCATTAATGCTTGTAAGTGATGTGTTCATGCCTTTATTGAATTTATAAATAGGAGTATTATTATTTAAATAAGGATTCAATGCGCTAAGTATTCCGCTGTTTTTACTTGTCATGCTGCTGAAATTCGAATCAGCTTCCTGTACCTTCTTTTTAAACCTGGAAAGCGATTCATAATTATCTTTGCATGCGGAGATTTTCTTTTTTAAATCAGCAATTTTATTCTGATTTACATATTTTTGATAATTTAAAGAATCCATTTATATTGTCGAAAGTAAATCTTTCTCTCCTTATTTCTTTTTTCTAGCTTCGATATCGGCAACCATCTGTCTCTGCTTATCCTCGGTGATATTGTAGAAGAACATCGGAACTGCGCAGGCAATCATGGAAATTGCGCCTGAGAGGATAAGAACGTTCCAGAGAAGATTCTCGCCGTCGGGAGTGATATAAACACCGTCTGCGGCCGCAGGATTGATTCCTGCCCAAGAGTATGAGAAAACGCCGATAAATGCACCGATAGCCATACCGACCTTATTGATAAGAGTCTGCATTGCGAAGCAGATGCCCTCGCCGCGCTCGCCTGTTTTCCATTCAAGATAGTCAACCGTATCGCCTATCATCGCGTAGGTAATAATATTGTTGACACCCTGAGGAATGCCGAGCAGAACAAGTCCGATTGCGGCAATGATAAGCTTCCACGGTGCGTCGTAACCGATGAAATACATTGCGAACATTACTATGCCGCCGAAAAGATGAACAATGATATATGTCCATTTCTTTGTGAATTTCTTTGAAAGCCAGGGAACAAGAACAGAAGCTACAAGTCCGCCGGGAACAACAAGCATAGTGATAAGGGAGAAAAGTCCCTCCTGCTTAAGAACATATTTCGCAAAATAAAGTCCGCCTGTGTATGTATAAACCATTCTTGCGCCGCCGAGAACACCCGAAAGAACAATAAGAAGAAGCTGCTTATTCTTAAACAGAAGCTTAAGGTTATGTCCGAGTGAAGGAGGAGTATCTGTTGAAGTAAAGCGCTCCTTTGTGTTTTTAAAGCCGTAGAAGAACATCGGGATTGCGAGAACAACACATACAACCGCGCAGATAAAATATGTCCACTTAAGTGTATTCGCGTTTTCTGTTATATACTGCGGGTCAACAACGCCGTCAATCTTGTATTTGTTTGTGACAGCCGATGTAATAATAGGAACAAAAACAGTAACAATACCCGCACCGAGAGTACATACAAGTCTTGCAACCGTAAGAATGTTTCCGCGAACCTCAGTGTCGTTGGTCAGGCAGGTTGAAAGTCCCCAGTAAGGAACATCGGCAACCGTATAAACCATTGACCATATTACATAAATAATTGAAATAACAACAAATGTTGAAGTAGCCTTTGCCGGAAGAAACGGGCAGAAGCACGCAACTGTTACAATAGCGATAGGAACAGCCATCCATTTAAGGAACGGGCGGCATTTGCCCCATTTTGTACGGGTTTTATCAACAATTGAACCCATAATCGGGTCATTCATAGCGTCATAAATTCTTGTAAGGAGCATAAGGTACGCAACAGCCATTGCGCCCGAGGCCGAACCGATTTTAACATCGGCGCTGCCGAAAAGAAGTGCATCGGTAAGGAAAACAGTCAGATAAGAACCGATAATAGTACAGATCAGATTCTGACCGAAGCCCGTAATGCTGTAGGCAATGGCTTCCTTCGGCTGAACGCCCTTGCCGGGTGTTGTTCCGAAGAGATTATGCAAAAAACTTTTCTTTTCCATTGGACATTCCTCCCTGTTTAAACAGTGGCAATATTTTGATTATTTTACCATAAAATCACCCGATTTGTAAACAGAAATTAAAAAAACCTACTTTAATAACAAAATCAAAGCAGGTTTTTTATGATATTTAACAATGAATTCTGTTTTTTAGCTCCTCATACAGCTCAACAATTTTAAAACGCATTTCATAACGCGGATTTTTTTCGACAAGCTTTAATTCTTTTTCATCAAGCACGCTTTGGGCCTCCCTGTGCTTATCGGCGGCAGGCAGACACATTGCCGGAAACATAACGCACCACCAGTTGTGGCCCTCCCCTTTTCCGATTATGATTCTGAGAGCAAGGTATTTCCCCGCAGGGAGCGTTACAGTCTCATATGTCCGGGTAGGAAAATATTCACGGTCAATTATAATTTTGACACCGTAATCATATCCGCTGTCACGAATTACATTTTCAGCTATCGCAGTAAGATACGGAATCTCTGGCGTTATTTTTTCAACGGCATTTTCAACATCAACGCTGCCGTCAAAAATTCCCGAACCGGCAAGCAGAACGGCGTCGCGAACCTTAAGCTTCAGGTTTTGGTCGGCATCGGAGTCGGAATTTGCAATAACATGAAGCCGGAGTACCTCTTCTCTGATTCTTCCGGATGTTTTCGCGAAACCCGCCATCGAAAAAATAACGGATATTACAAGTGCTGCCGAAACGGATATTTCAATTTTTCTTCTTAAATTCATACAGTCAACTCCTTAAGCAGCGTAAGGCTGCTCAGATAAAGAGTTGACTGCATTTGTCTTATTTATTCATATGAAGAAAGAATTTCTTTCGCCTTTTCCTTAACGGCTTCGGAAAGCTGATAAGGAGAAATAACCTTTATATCAGCACCGTACTGCATAATCCAGCTGACGAGTCCGCTGCTGAGTTCAACCTCCGCACGGAAAATAAAATGATTTTCATCAAATATTTTTATCGGCGTTGTTTCACCGAAGCGTTCAAGAATATCGTCAATCAGTCCGTTCGCACAGCAAAGCTCGATTTCCGCGTTCTCACCCGTGAACATATTGAAAATACGGTTTGAATAATCCGATGTATCAAACTTGTCCGTATACTTTGACACCTTTGAAAAATGCTTTGAGCGTGTTTCAAGAATTTCGATTTCATTTATTCTGTCAAGTCTTAGATGCATTAGATTACTGTACTTGTCATTATTGCAGATAAGATAATAATGGTCATTTGACCAGAGCAGTGAATAGGGGTTGATAATAAATGTCTTGCCCTCGCTCTTTTTAAGGTAACGGTTTTCAAGCTTACGTTTTGCATATGTAACCCTTACCTGTCTGCTCTGTTTTATAGCAATATCAAGCGTTCTGATTATCTCGTAAATATCTTCTTTTTCAGACTTGAAGCTAGAATTGATATAAACCTGCTCGCGCAGCTCCTCCTCCTGATATTCGCTCAGAAAGCTTCCGATTTTATAAATCAGACTTTTTGTCTTTGCGGAGGATATAAACCTTGCCGCCTGCACGGCATCAATAAGAAGTCTTACCTCGGCAAGGTCAAACTTACGGTTGCGAAGATAATATCCGCGCTTCGGCGTTCTGACATTGACAATATCAAGTCCGTATTCGCACAGAGCGTCTATATCGCTGTAAATCGACTTGCGTTCGCACGAAATTCCGTAGCCTTCAAGCATGTCGCAAAGCTCAACGGCGGAAAAAGCGTGGTTTTCGTCCGTCTGTCTTATAAAAATGTCGCTTAAAAATAACAGCTTTACCTTGTTGGTTTCCTTTGACATTCAGAACACCTCAATACTTCATTCTGGCGTTAATTTCGCGGAGAGTATCAGCGTCAAGCTTAAGAAGCTCACGGTCATAGGTATAAATACCGTTGACCTCAAATTCAACATCGCTTACCTGAGTGTATACAGAAGCGGAAAGACCCTTTCTGATTTTCGGAATAATCTGCTTTTCAAAAAGCTTTTTATATGCCTTAGTAAGACTGTCCTTGGTTTTGAACATAACATATCCGAAGCTCTTCTGTCTGTTCCACACATGGTTTTCGATTATCCGGCTGTATCCGCCGAATTCGGAAAGAACAAAGGGTCTGCCGTCTGCTTTCGGCATAACGACGGGAAGTATGTACTGATGAACGCTCTTGAAATCCGGACCGTTCTGATCGTGCCAGCCGCTTGCATGGTCAACAAAACGGGTCGGGTCATACTCCTTGACAGCTTCAGCAATTCTCTTTGCATCAAACTGTCCCCATGCTTCATTGAAGGGAACCCAGCAGGCTATTGATGTAAAATTGTAAAGATTATCTATTGTTTCAAATATTGCCTTTTCATGCTCATTTCTGCATTTTTCATTGTCGACGCCGAACCATTTATACTTGTCATCTCTGACTTTTCTTATATAAATATTCGGAAGCACACCGACAAGAAGCATATCAATATTCGAGGCTCCGCATACCATGTCCTGCCATACAATCATTCCGAGTCTGTCGCAATGGTAATACCAGCGTTGTGGTTCAACCTTGATATGTTTTCTGAGCATATTAAAGCCGAGATCCTTCATTGACTGAATATCAAATATCATTGCCTCATCGCAGGGAGCTGTCAGTCCGCCGTCACTCCAGTAGCCCTGGTCAAGAAGGCCGTTCTGGAAATAAGGCTCATTGTTGAGGCAAAGACGCGGAATTCCGTCCTTATCCGTACCGAGAGAGAATTTTCTCATGCCGAAATAGCTTGTAACAACATCAAGAATTTCGCCGTTTTCGTCGCAGAGAGCAAGCGCAATATCGTAAAGAAACGGATTTTCGGGACTCCAGAGCTTAATATTTTTAAGCTTTACGGCTTCGTCTTTTCCGATTTCACCTGCGAAAACTATTTTATCGCCGTCCTTGATAATAGCTTTTATAACGGCATTACCGTCAAAATCCGTTTTAATATTTATAACGGATGAATCAATATCGGGCGTAAGCTTTATGCCTCTGACATAAGTTTCGTTTACAGGCTCAAGCCATACAGTCTGCCATATTCCGCTTGTCGAGGTATACCAGAAGCCCTTGCTTTCCTTTACCTGCTTGCCTCTGTCCTGCCAGTAAGAATCGGTCGGGTCAAAGGCCTGAACGATAAGCTCATTTTCTTTTTCTTCAAGATAATCGGTAATATCAATTGTGAAAGGAATATATCCGCCCTGATGAAAGCCGCACTGTTTTCCGTTTATATAAACCTTGCATTTCCAGTCAACAGCCTCAAAATGAAGCAGGGTTCTTTTTCCCGCGAAACAATCCTTAAGAATAAACTTTTTTCTGTACCACAGAAGCTCATTTTTTTCGGGAGCCCTTCCGACGCCCGAAAGCCAGCATTCAGGTGCAAAAGGAACAATTATTTCTCCGTCATATTTGTCGGGAAAGGTCTCCTGCATTCCCGTAAACGCATAGTCAAAGCGTCCGTTGAGATTCTGCCAGTCGTTTCTGACAAGCTGAGGACGGGGGTATTCATTAAGAGGACATTCGGTATTAACCGAGTCTGTCCATCTTGTCTTAAGTTCAGTCATATTTTTCAGCTCCGTTTATTTATTATAGAAGTTTTCCGCCGCGTCAAGAAGCCACTGCTGAGCTTCAAGGATTCCGTCGGCCGACGATTTGAATCTGTTTTCGGTAACAAGAGATTGTTCGGTTGAATCAAGGGCGTTGATTCCCGTGTACCAAACTGCCTTTAAGAACATGCTTCCGTCCTCGTCATTGTCAATCCATACGGAGTAACGGAAGGATTTTTCCGGAACAATGCCTTTATACGGGTCACATCCGATTGAACCCGAATATCTGTTGCCCTTGCCTTTAAAACAGATATTTCCCATAAACCATTCGTAAGAGGGAAGCTTAATCATTTTTATTCTCCTTATTCTTCAGCAGTCTGCTTTTAAATTCGGTAAGTCTTACAAACACAACAACAGGCAAAGACAGCTTTTTCATAATAAATCTGTCAAGATATCCGTTAATACCGCCCGAAGTCTGATAGATTCTCTTTGTGCTGTATTCACTGCAGAAAACCGTTTCCTTAATCATATGCCTTATATAACGCCATGCCGTAAAAAAGTGAAGATAAACCGACGCGGTATAAATCGCACCGAGGGACTTGTAAATATAGTCCTGTTTAAGATTATCAGCAGTAAAGCCGACAGTCTTAAAATAATCGCTCAGATAAACATAATTGCTTTCGTAGACCTCATATCCCTTTTTTACAACCGAGGTTGCGCTGCCGTCATTGATATTATAAACATAAAGGCGCCTGTTTACAAAACGAAAAGATTCAATATATTTAACGTATTCGTAAACAAAAACCATATCCTCTCCGTATTTTTTCCCGGGAATGAAACGGAGGTTGTTTTCTCTGATTATATCCGTTCTGAAAACCTTGTTGCATGCCGAAAAGAAAACTGTATCCTGCGCCATTAAAGGATAAAGAACCTTATGAAAATCTTCTTTTCCGTAACAGCCCTCTTCGATATAATCGCTGATAAGAGGAAATTCCTTTTCGCCTTCAAAATAAAAATCCGAGCATATCAGGTCGGGATATTTATCCGAAAACAGGGCATCATAAAACCCGTCAAGAAGATAATCGTCGCTGTCGATAAACGAAATCCATTCGCCCTCAGCCTTTTCAATTCCGAGATTACGCGCAGCTGAAACGCCTGCGTTTTTCTGATGAAAAGCAAAAACATTGGAGTGGCTTTTCTGCAGTTCATCACATATTTCGGGTGAACCGTCCGTTGAGCCGTCATCAACGAGAATAATCTGAAAGCTTTCCGAACCATTCTGACGAAGCACAGACTCAACGCATCCGGCAACATATTTTTCGCTGTTATAGACAGGGATAATCACCGATAACCTACAGTTCATATTCAACCTCATTTTGCTCCGAAAATTTTACTGAATAAAGAGCTGAATCCGCTCGACTCCTCTACTTCGATTTTATTTTCGGCACTTTTTACTGCTCCGTTTCTGAGCGCGTCAACCTTAAATACAAACATTACGCTTGAATCAACAGTATCAAGACTGAGTGTAAAGATTCTGTACTGCTTTCCGAGTTCAATCCACGCGGTCATTTTCGCGGTCAGGTCATCAACATTTCCGGGCAGATTCGCGTAGTTCGAAAGTCCTCCTGCCGCAATTGAACCCTCTACGCCGGAAAGAGCGGAATTAATCGAGGAAATAACATTGCTGTCCGAAAGAATCTTAAGTGCGTCAATAAGATCCTTATTGTTATTAATCGCATTCTGAAGCGAAGAAATTGTAGAAACGGTATTCGGGAGATTGTTTATAGCCGTCTGTACCTGCGAATTTTTCAGGTCCTCCGACATCTCACGGAGAATTTTGATACCGGACTGAATCTGTGCGCTTGTAGCCTCGTCGCCGAAGAATGAATTAATTACGCTGAGCGCACTTTCAAGTCCGTCATAATCCGCATTGGAAATATATTTGGAAAGAGCGCTGATTGTCTGCATATTCTGCGGTGTTGCGTATTTGTTGAGAACATCAATAAGCGCCTTGTTGCTGTCATAAAGAGTAGCAGCTTGACTGACAAGGTTGCTCAACTCGGTTACCTTATCGGGATTTGATGTGAGCGTTTTAAGAAGTCCGTCGGCATCAATAGACTGAAGGCTCTTCTGTATGGACTGAAGCTTTGAAAGATTATCGCGTACATCATCCATGGAATTGGAAATGCTGTTAAGTCCGAGACCGAGCGAGCCGATGGGAACAGCGGCAAACATGATATTTCCAAGCTCAAAATCCGTTGTATCCGCGCTTATAACAAAAGTATCATCAAAGGCGTATCCGGTTTCGCCCGCCTCCCCTGTTCCTGCCGCGGCAAGACCGAGGCTGTCGCTTATGCCGGGGAAGCCCGCAAGAACGGCAACCTGAGTATTACCGTTTCCGGAGACTCTTCCGTTTTTAACTGTGATATTCTGGAATTTAGATTCCGAAAGCGTAACGCCGCCGACAACAAGCATGGGATTATACATGACTATGCTTCTGCCGTTAATCATTACATCGTGAGCATCGACATTATGCATTTTGATTGTAATATCAACCTTGCCGTTTTTGCCGATTATCTCAGACGGGACAATCGGAACTCCGTCAAGCATGTATGAAATTTCAAAATTTACCGGAAGAGTTTTCTTTGAAATACCCTGATAATAGAGGTCTGTCGTATTCATGTACCAGCGGAGTCTGTTGTTTTCAAATACATCGGGCTTTGAATCGTCCTTGATGTTTTCAATTTCAGAAAGAGAGGTTATGTCATCAACATACACCTCAGATTTATCGGTATGAATCCAGTCGCTGACAATCGTCTGAGTTAAAGCGCCGCTGCTGTCAAGATTGCAGTAAACCGTCTCGGTTTTCTTGACAAGTCCTGCGGGGACATTATATTTAGCCTGTTCATTATTGCCGGTATTATTTGTTTTATTATCAGACCTTGCGCATGAGCAGAGAAAAAGAAGCGCACATGACATGACAAGACAAATGATTTTTTTAATTCTGTTCATATTTTTTCTCCTTTCATTCGTCATTATCGTCCGTGAAGCTGAACTCGGTAAACGAAGAATCGGAAAGAACGCTTCCGTTTACAAAGCTTCCGTTATTTACAATATAGCCTGAATTATAAGCAGACTTTCCGCCTCCGTTTTTCCTCTTTGCCTTTGAGCCGAGCTTCGGCCAGCCCTTTGTTGTTCTTGAAATCAAAGGCTCGAAAATATAAAGAATCGGTGTGAGGAAGAAAAGAATTACAGCGGCGCTGATTAAAGAACCGCGCGCAAGCATTGCGCAGATTTCCTTGACGATGGTAAGGCTTGAAACAATATAAACACCGAAGGTAACAAGGAAAAATATTGAGGAACTCTGAAAAATCGAGCGCATGGAACTCATGGCAGCCTTCTTCATTGCCTTTGTCCAGTTTCTGCTGCGGGCAATTTCCTCCTTGAATCTTGAAGTCAGAAGGATTGCATAGTCAACGGTTGCGCCAAGCTGAACACATGAAATTATCGTCGGGGCGATAAACGGAATTTCCGTACCGAAAACTGTCGAAATGCCTTCATTGATAAGAATTGCAAGCTCAATTGAAGCAATAAGAATTGCCGGAATTGTTAACGATTTGAAAATAAGTGCGATGAGAATGAAAATAGCAAAAATCGAAATGATGTTGGTTACCGTAAAATCAGTTCTGGTAATTCCTATCATATCGTTATACATCGCGCCCTCGCCTGTTATATATCCGTCGGGGTCGCACGCCTTGACAATCTTATACATTTCATCAACCTGAGCGTTTGATTCGTCCGTTGCGGCATCGTATTCGGAATTTGCAAGCATAATCTGATATCCGCCGCGTTTTATAGTCCCGGTAATGCTGTCGGGTATTATTGAATCGGGAATCGATGTTCCGACAAAAAGATTATATGCAATTACATTGTCAATTCCCTTGACATTCTGAAGCTTTGTTTCCATATCAATAAGCTTTTCGGCGGAAATGCTGTCTTTGACAATAATAAAATGTGATGTTGTCATATTAAATTCTTCCTTAAGAGTATCAAGAGCCTGAACGGAATCAAGATTATCGGGAAGAGTTGATGTAAGGTTATAATACTTTTTAACATTCGACGCAAGAAGAATCGAAGGAATTAAAAGGATAATGAAAAGAGCTGAAAAAGCAAGCTTCTTTTTCATAATGAAATTAATAATCTTCTTGAAATCGGGTGTAAATTTCTTATGCTTATGCTTTTCAATAGACCCGTCAAACACAAGAATAAATGAAGGCAGAATAACAATAACCGAAACAAGACCGAGGAAAACGCCCTTCGCCATTATCATTCCGATATTGAAGCCAAGCGAAAGCTGCATAAAGCAAAGCGCGAGGAATCCGAAAAGCGTAGTCATCGCACTTCCGAGAAGCGATGTCATTGACGCATTCAGAGCGTTCTTCATCGCTGTCTCTTTATCGGCTGAACGCAGTTTTTCTTCATTATACCTGTTTACAAGGAAAATCGAATAGTCCATTGTAACTCCGAGCTGAAGAATTGCGGCAATACACTGAGTCAGATAGGAAACGCTGCCGAATATAAAATTGGTTCCCATATTGTAAACAACCGCAATAAACAGCACAAAAACAAGAATGAACGGAAGAACAACGGACTCCATTGTAACAAGCATGACAGTGAGAGCAAGAATAACGCCGAGGATAATATAAGCCGGCATCTGTCTGTTGGAAAGCTCGCGTGTATCGGCGCTTATCGGAGTCAGACCGCTGAGCATGCATTCCTTGCCCGTTACGGACTTGATATCCTTTACCGCGTCAAGCCTGTCCTTTGATGAACAGTCCTGTGAAAACATGACATACATCATTGTATAGTCGGCGTCTTCGCTGTAAAAAATATTTTTTACTGTATCGGGAAGAATATCGGCGGGAACGCTTGTATCAATCAGGTCATCCGCCCACAGCACTGTGGAAACATTTTCGACCTGAGCTATTTTATTTTTGAGTCTGACCGCGTTTTTCGAGTTCATATTCTTAACAAGAACCATCGTGACGGAACTCGCGTTATATGTTTCTGTCAGAATCTTTTCTCCCTTTACGGAATCGAGCTGTCCGGGCAGATAGGTCAGAATATCGTAATTTACATCTGTAAAAAGATAACCGGCAACGCAGGGAATTATAAGAAGCAGAGCAATTATAATTATGCGCTTAGGCTTTTTTATAACATAATCAATTATTTTTTCCATTTATAAGGCCCCGTTAAAACAGAAATTTGTTATATAGATTCAGAATCGTAACAAGGTAAACAATAAGACCGATGACAATTACAGCAAGCATTGCAATAATGACAGCCTTGATTTTTTCGTACTCATCGGCATTGAAAATATATCTGAGAACAGACGGGAATTTCTTTCCGAACAAATCAAAATAGCTGATAATATATGTACGGAAAGAGCTTGTATCGTTCTCGTCAATTTCAAATACGCGGACGCCGCGTGAAATCATGTTGCCGTAGCTTCTGAATGACGCACCCGGAGTCTGAACGATATTAACGCCGTCAAGCTCACCCGTAAAGCAGTTCAGATGGTCGTGTCCGAAAACAAGTCCGCAGACATCCCCTCTTCTTCTGAGCAAATCAAGCTGACCGAAATCCTTTTCCGTCGTAGCGGGATATTCAAAAGCAAAGCCCGCCGCCTTTTCGGAATCGAGACGGTAATACTTATTATCTTTTCTGTTCAGAACCGCACCCTTATCATCCTTATCGCATTCGGTAAAGAAGTCACACGTTTCGGGAACGGGAATATGCTGAAACATCAGCGACATAACGGGAGCGCCGTTTTCAAGCTGAAGCTGACGGCTTTTTCTGTCGTACCAGTCAAGCGTTTCGGGCTTGACCCATTCGAATCTTCCGTCGCCGTTGTCTCCGTAGCCTGCGGAATCTATCATCCACAGATTGTATATGATTTTTTCGCCCTTTGAATCGTAAACAGGAATATTATAGTTAACATAATCAACAGTTTCGTCATCGTTTGTATACGGAACGCAGTGGGAATACGAGCCGTAAATTTCAGCCTGCTCCTTTTTGGAAATCATATTCATATCGTCATGATTTCCGTAATGAAACGCAAACGGAATATTTCTCTTTTCAATCGGGTCAAGCAGATAACCGAGAGCCTTCTTCATTCGCTTAAGCGTGCCGTTTTTTGTCTTTACATTCTTACGGTTCCCTATCGGAGCGTCATTGATATGGTTGCCGAGAATATTGTCGCCCGTAAGCACAACCAGATTGGGATTAACCCTGTCGTAAACTTTATTAAGCATTTTGAACATTGCTTTTCTCGGAATATGCATATCCTGAGCATCGCTGACCTGAAGTATAACAAATTTTCCTTCTGAATTGAATTTAAGCTTTTCACTGTACATATAATATCCCACCCGTACATATTTAAAATATTTTATCATATTAACCTGTATTTTGCAAGAAAAAAGCCGCCCTTTTTCGGACGGTTTACATTAATGTTACATTTTATTAATCTTTTACGCGGCTGAATCTTCTTTTTTTATTTTAAATATCATTCTTAAAATACCTTTAAGAAATTTCGGACTTTCAATCATTACAACCTTCATAAAATCTCCTCCGTTATCTGCTTATGATAATGCCGAGAAAAACAAGAGCCGCGGACAGAATTGCCACAATCAGCGACTTCGGGCAAAGCATTGATATTATCATTCCGAACCCGAAAGCTGCAAAATAAAGTCCTGTTCTGCCTGAACCGTACCTGTTTCTTCTCATAAAAAAACACCACCGTAGCTTTTATTATCATACTATGGCGGTGTCGGAAATATGTTACAGCTGCCACTCTTTTATATCCTTAACCTCATTATAAAGAGCAACATAGCTTTCATGACGGGATTTATTAATTTTTCCTTCTTTAAGAGCTTCAAGTACGGAGCAGCCCTTATCGTTGACATGTGAACATGACGAGGTGAACTTACAGCCGTCGGTGTATTCTCTGAATTCGGGGAAACACCATGCAAGCTCATCCTTCATAATAATATCGTTGGTTTCAAAATCAAGAGACGAAAAGCCCGGCGTATCGGCAATATATCCGTTTCCGGTCTTATAAAGCTCAACGTGACGGGTTGTATGTCTGCCCCTGCCGAGCTTCTGACTGATTTCACCGGTTTCAAGCGAAAAGCCGGGACAGATGCAGTTTATCAGTGATGATTTTCCGACGCCCGAATTACCCGTGAAAACGCTGACAGAACCGTCAATCAGCGCCTTGATTTCCTCAACGCCCTCCCCTGTTTTATTTGAAACCGCAAAGCACGGTATTCCTGTCAACGAATAAATATCAAGATATTCATCGGCTTCGCTCAGGTCATCCTTTGTAAACACGATAACGGGCCTGACATCCTTATAATACGCAACCGCAGTAAGACGATCAATTATAAGAGTATTGGGTCTCGGGTCACAGGTTGAAGAAACAATAACAAGATAGTCAACATTTGAAATCGGAGGACGGTTAAAGGCGTTCCGTCTTTCGCCGATTGATTCTATGGAATTATAGCCGTCATTATCAATACGGATTTCAACGCTGTCGCCGACAAGAGGTGTTATTTTTGCTTTTCTGAAAGCGCCCCTTGCCTTGCATTCATATATTTCACCGGCGGCTTCCACATAATAGAAGCCGCCAATTCCTTTTACAATTCTGCCTTGTAAATTCAATCTTATACACCAACGATAATTGTGATTTGTGTGCTTGCGCTTGCGCTTGTTCCGTTTGCGGGATACTGTTCGATTACAATACCCGATTCTTCCGCATTGTCAACGGTCTGATGCTGAATATACGGTGATTCAAGGAAGCCTGCTTTTGAAATTGCTTCAGACGCTTCCTCGGCTGTTTTGCCTCTGACATCGGGAATTTCAATTTTTTTCTCAGTTGTTGTCTCCGTTGTTTTTTTCTCGAACGGATAATAGGTATGATTCGAAACCCTGCAGTCTGAATCCGAGAAATCTATTGAACATTCAAAATAAGTCTGACCGTCAAGGAATATCTTCAGCTTCGCGGCCGAACCCGAGCCTGTAACGGCAACGGGGATGCTTTTACCGTCAAGGAATACATTTGAATTGAACATCGGAACGGATTTGCCGTCAAGAGAAGCGGTAATTGTGGCGTTGATGTCTTCATCGGGAAGAACGATTGAAACATTTGTCATATATTCAACCTTTTTGCCCTTGCTTACAGTAATTGTTACCGTTGTTGACACGGGAACCTTTACGTTCGCATAGGAATTGCTGATGACATATCCGCTCTTTATACTGTCGCTGTAATCTTCGGAAACCGTATACTTTAAATTAAGTCCGGAAAGAACCGTTTTAGCCTCTTCAAGCTTAATCTTGGAAACATCGGGAATAACGATAAGCTCTTCCTTTGTACCCTCGAAAGAAATATATTCAACCGTTACCTTTGAGCCTGTTGAAACATTTGTGCCGGATTTCGGAAATGTATTGACAACCGTACCTGCGTCGATTTCACCGCTGTTATCATTGGCATCAATCTCTTTAAGCTTGACGGTAAAGCCTTCTTTTTCAAGAATCTCGTAAACCTCCGTATAAGATTTACCGATGAGATCGGAGGGAACATTCTTGGTTTCGTTGCTGATGGCAATTACAAGCTTTATAGTAGAGCCCTTCTTGACCTTTTCGCCGGCTTTCGGTTCCTGAGAAATAATCTCGTTTATCTGCTTTGACTGGTCAATTTCAGTCTCAACCTCAAAGGCAAACAGGTCGCTGTACTTGTTGAGCATTTCTTCCTCGGAATAAATTTCTCCGATAAAGCTCGGAACCTTTTCTCTTGTATCAAAAAGAGAGCTTAAAAATCCCTGTCCGGAATCATTTGACCTGAAAACAGCGAATACGATTCCGCCGACGGCAACAAGAAGCGCAAGAAGAATTCCGAGAAGAATCGGAATTGTACGGTTCTTTTCGACAGGCTCTTCTTCCTCGTAAATCTCCTCTGCCTCGGAAGACTGTAAATTGGATTTAACGCTCTGAGGAGCTACCGTGGGAATATACTTTGTGGGTTCGTTATTGTTATATTCGTAATCAAATCGTATCGATGTATTTCTCTTGAATTCCTCAAGGTCGAGAAGCATCTCAGCCGCCGACTGATATCTGTCATAAACATTTTTCTGCATCGCACGGATAACAATCTGCTCAAGACCGACGGGAATTATAGGATTGATTTCACGCGGCATAACGGGGTCCTGCTGCAGCTGCATGATTGCAACGGAAACAGTATTGTCGGATTCAAACGGAAGCTTGCCCGTAAGCATTTCGTAAAGCATTACGCCGACAGAATAAATATCCGCCTTATCGTTTGTGATGTCGCCGCGCGCCTGCTCGGGACTGATATAATGAACCGAACCGATAGTTGAATCAGTCATGGTTCTTGTTTCACTTGCAGAAAAACGCGCAATACCGAAATCTGTGACCTTTATCGCACCGTTTTCAAGAAGAAGAATATTCTGAGGCTTGATATCCCTGTGAATAATTCCCTTGTCGTGAGCATGCTGAAGAGCGCGGAGAATCTGCATAACAAAGAATACAGCCTCTCTGCTGTTGATTACGCCCTGCTGCTGAATATATTCCTTAAGCGTAATGCCCTCAACATATTCCATAACTATGTACTGAAGTCTGTCGCCGTAGCTGACATCATAAACCTTAACAATGTTCGGATGTGAAAGCACGGCAATGGCCTTTGATTCGTTTTTGAATCTTCTTCTGAACTCTTCGTTTGCAAGGAATTCGTCCTTAAGAATTTTAACGGCAACAATCCTGTCGTCAATGTTATCATAAGCTTTATAGACAACTGCCATTCCGCCTACACCGACGATTTCCTGTATCTCGTAGCGTCCGTCAAGTCTTTTGCCTGTATAATCTTCCATATAGAAACCTCCTGCTGTCAATCACTGACAGTAACAACAGTAACATTATCTCCGCCGCCGTTCTGAATTGCGGCTTCAACCAATTTATCAGCTAAAGAATAGCTGTCATTTTCACGGCATATTTTCAGGATATCACCGTCGCTGACAAAATTAGTCAGTCCGTCCGTACAGAGAAGAACGGTTTCACCCTCGTTGTAAACCTCCTGATCATAGTCGATTCTTACCGAATCCTCCACGCCAAGAGCGCGGGTGATAATATTCTTCTTGGGATGGTCCGCGGCCTCTTCGGGAGTAATCTCCCCGTTATCAATCATCATCTGAACTACCGAATGGTCGGTAGTCAGCTGATTAATACTGTCCTGTGAAACAACATATATTCTTGAATCTCCGACATTTGCAAGATACATTGTATCTTCCTTTATCATGACAACCACAGAAGTTGTACCCATTCCTTCAAGTGCTTCGTCAGATCTGGACTTTGAAAAAACGCTTGCGTTCGCGGCTTCGACGGCGGAAACAATCAGATGCTTTATCGAATTATCGTTCATTCCGGGATGATATCCGGATGAGAGCTTTTCGGAAATCATTTTAGCCGCGGTTTCACTTGCGACATTTCCGCCTGACGCGCCGCCCATTCCGTCACAGACAACGGCCCATGTGACACCGCCCTGCAGCTCGCCTGCAAGAAAATAATCCTGATTCGATTTTCTCACAAGTCCCACATCTGTTTTTGCTGATATTTTCACGGGTTAACCTCCTTTGCCGAAGACTCACGGTAATGCCTGCTTCTGAGCTGTCCGCATGAAGCATCAATATCTGAACCGAGACTCCGTCTTACAGTGGTATTAATTCCTCGGGAATTAAGAATCGAAGTAAATCTTTCAAGGCGTTCTTCCGTGCTTCGCTTATGGCTGCTCTCTTCAATTTCGTTCGCAGGAATAAGGTTGACATGGCAAAGCATTCCCTTTAAAAGAGCCGCAAGCTGATATGCGCACTCGTCGCTGTCATTGTTATCCTTTATCATAGCGTATTCAAAGGAAATACGTCTTGAAGTTTCTTCCGTATATTTTCTGCAGGCTTTCATCAGCTCTGCAATCGGATATTTTCTGTTAATCGGCATAACCTTCGAGCGCATTTCATCGTTCGGCGCATGAAGCGAAACCGAAAGAGTAAGCTGAAGATGCCTGTCAAGCAAATCGTATATACGCGGTACAACGCCGCAGGTTGAAAGTGAAATATTTCTGATTGAAAGATTAAGTCCTTTGTCGTCTCCGACAAGCTCAAGGAACCGCATGGCATTGTCAAAATTATCAAGCGGTTCACCCATTCCCATCATAACAACATGGGAAACACGGACATTCATGTCTCTCTGCGCGGCATGAATCTGACCTATCATCTCCGACGGATAAAGGCTGCGGACGCATCCGCTCTTGGTGGACGCGCAGAACACGCATCCCATTCTGCAGCCAACCTGCGAGGAAATGCACAGCGTATAGCCGTACTTGTATTTCATAAGAACGGATTCAATAAAATTGCCGTCGCTTAATCTGAAAAGATATTTGACCGTACCGTCAATTTTAGAAACCTGCTTACGCTCAATCTCACAGTAATTTATCGGATAAAGCTCACTAAATTTCAGACGAAGCTCCTTTGAAAGATTCGTCATTTCATCATAGCTCATAGCTCCGCGCTGCTGCAGCCAGCCGAAAATCTGACCTGCGCGGAATTTAGGAAGAGAAAGCGAAGCCGCAACTTCTTCAATCTCTTTCAGAGTCATGGATTTAATGTCCCGTTCAGGCAAAGGTTACACATCCTTAATCTTTCTTACGGCTGAAATAAAGAAGCCGTCGCTGCCGTGAATATGCGGCATAAGTGAAATATAATCTGTATCTGTATCACAGCGCCGAAGCTGAGGAAGAACTCTGACGCTTTCAAAATTATCATGCTCCGCAAGAAAACGGCTGATAATATTTTCGTTTTCGGCAGGATTCAGCGAGCATGTTGAATATACAAGAACGCCGTTAATATTAAGATATTCCGACGAAGTACAAAGTATAGAATACTGCAAATCGGGAAGTTTGTCAACTTCCGCCAGATCCCTGTATCTTATTTCCGGCTTTTTGCGGATAACGCCGAGTCCGGCGCACGGCACATCGCACAGAATTCTGTCTGCCTTCGGAACAGCGGGATTAAAAACCGCACCGTCATTTTTCAGCGCTGAAATACAGCTGATACCAAGCCGTTCCGCACCGTTTTCGATAAGCTTAAGACGGTGGTCGTATATATCAAACGAATAAAGCCTGCCCGTGTTTTTCATCTGCTGAGCGACAGTAAAGCTTTTTCCGCCCGGAGCGGCACAGATATCAAGAACCGTGTCCCCTTCCGCGGCGTTTAGTGCCGAGCAGCAAAGCTGTGACGCGATATCCTGTACATGGAACAAACCCTCGGCATAAGCGGAGGTTTTATGTAAGGCGCCGCTGCTCTTTACCGTGAGAGCGTCTGAAACAATCCCGCATTTTTCAGCTTCAAAGCCCTCTTCCTTAAGTCTGTCAATAAGTGAATCGCAGTCCGTTCTGAGCGTATTCACTCTTATAACATTTTCAACAGGACCGAATGAAGCTTCAAGAAAAGCGTCCGTATTTTTACTGCCGTATGAAGCGTCCCAGAGTTCAAGCAGCTCGCCCGGACACGAAAATCTGACCGTGCGGTAATTCTCTGAGGATTCATCGGGTAATTTCAAACCGTTTCTGTCAATTTTATGTAAAACCGCGTTTACAAGTCCCGAGGCAAAAGCAGCCTGATTATTCTTTGTAAGCTTAACGCTTTCGTTGACTGCCGCAGAGGCAGGAATCTTATCCATAAAGAGCAGCTGATACGCGCCCATTCTCAATATTGTAAGAACCTGCGGCTTAAGCTTTTTCAGCGGCTGTGAAAGATACAGGGCAAGATTGTAATCAAGAGTGATTTTTCTTTCAATAACCCCGTAAACAAGAGCTGAAATAAGACGCTTATCGTCAGAATCGGCATGAGTTTTTTCAAGCACCGAATCAAGCGCAAGATTGGAATATGAGCTGTCCCTCTGTATTTTATTCAGGATTTCAAACGCTGACTGTCTTGCTGTTTTATTCATAATTTTAATTTCTTCTGCGTCCGCTGCTTCCGAGCAGCCGTAATGCGTAATAAAGCAGATTTACAACCGAGGTTGCAAGTGCCGCAACATAAGTCATAGCGGCAGCCGTTAAAACTGATTTTGCCGATTTATACTCTTCGCCCGCGAGAAGTCCCGTTTCTTCAATTACCCTGAGCGCACGGCTGCTTGCATTGAATTCAACAGGAAGTGTAACAAGCTGAAACAGCGCGGTAAGTCCGTAAAGAGCAAGTCCGGCAATTATAATATAATATCCGACCGAGTTAAGCATTGTGCCTGCGGCGATAAAATAACCTGCAAAGGCAATAATAAGACCGAAGCGCGAGCCGAAATTCGTAACAGGAACAAGCGATGACCTGATTTCATTCGGCTTATAGTTTTCCGCATGCTGAGCGGCATGTCCCGCTTCGTGGCAGGCAATTCCGACAGCAGCAACCGATGTACTGTTGAAAACGCCCTGAGAAAGACTGATTGTATTTGTCTTGGGATTAAAGTTGTCCGTCAGCTTTCCGGAACACGGAACTATTCTGACATTATATACGCCGTAATGCTGAAGAACAATCTGCGCCGCCTGCGCACCCGTAATTCCCCTTGAATTTCCTATGCGTGAATACTTTTTGTAAGCGCTGTTGACCCTGTACTGACAAACAAGAGAAAGAATCAGAACAGGGAGAGAAAAAATCAGATAACTTAAATAACCCATTAAATCACCTTCATTTAAGAATAGTACCGACCTCAATCGGATTTCCCCTCAGAAAATCGCCCGACGGCATGGCTTTCTTGCCCTCCGCCTGCAGAACAAGAATTCTGACCGCGCTGCCGTCACCGCAGGCAACAAGCAGCTCCTTGTCGGCTTTGATGATTTTTCCGCTCTCACCGCTGCATTTACCCGCGAGTTCTGTTTTATGAATTTTGAATGTTTTACCGTTTAAGACTGTTGTCGCAACAGGCCACGGACTTAAGCCTCTTACCTTATTATGAACCTCCTGTGCTGACGCATTCCAGTCAATCGGACACAAATCCTTGGAAAGCATAGGAGCGTAATTTGAAAGCGAATCATCCTGCTTTTCGGGCTTAAGCTCATTGTTTTCAATAATTCCGATTGTTTTTGACATCACATCCGCTCCGATTCCGGAAAGTATATCGTGAAGCTCGCCCGCAGTCATATTTTCGCCGATTTCCGTCTTTTTGCAAAGAAGCATGTCGCCTGTATCAAGTCCCGCATCCATCTGCATGGCGGTAACTCCGCTCTCTTTTTCGCCGTTGAGGACGCACCACTGAATCGGAGCGGCTCCCCTGTATTTCGGAAGAAGAGAAGCGTGCATGTTAACACAGCCGTATTTCGGGAAGCTGAGAATATCTTCGGGAAGGATTTTGCCGTAAGCGACAACGATAATCAGCTCGGGATTAAGCTCCCTTAATATACCGAGAGCCTCGCCGTCACGCATTTTAAGCGGCTGATAAACGGGAATACCGTGCTGTACAGCGCATTCCTTAACAGGCGGAAACTGCATTTTATGTCCCCTGCCCTTAGGCTTGTCGGGCTGAGTGAAAACGCCCTTAACGTTATGACCGTCCGTAATAAGGCGCTCAAGGCAGGGAACGGCAAACTCAGGCGTTCCCATAAATACTATATCCATCAGATTTCTCCTTTTTATTCTTATTCGTCAACCTCAAGGTCGCCAACAACATGACTTGTGAAAAGTATGCCGTTAAGATGGTCAATCTCATGGCAGAAGCAGCGGGCCTTAAGGTCTGTTCCCTTGTATATGCACCACTGACCCTCACGGTTCTGAGCCTTAACTATAACGCTTTTCGGGCGTTCCGTTGTGCCGTATTTGCCCGGAAGGGAAAGACAGCCCTCTGTTTCGTGCTGAAGCTCCTCGGAGCGTTCGGTTATTTCGGGATTGATAAGCTCAATATAACCGTCGCCGCAGTCAATTACAACAATTCTGCGGAGAATACCTACCTGCGGAGCGGCGAGTCCGACGCCCTCAGCCTTATAAAGAGTATCCTTCATATCGTCAAGAATTGTAGCAAGTCTGTCGTCGAATTTTTCAACAGGACGGCTTTTCTTTGTAAGCACCGGGTCGCCGACCTTTACAATATTTCTGATTGCCATTATATTACCTCATTAAATCTATACTATTGTTTCGGGATTGATATCTATATAAACCGATACAGACGAAAAGGAGCTGATTGACGAAAAATCGGAAAGAACCTCACCTGTCATCTTTCTGAAGCTCTTCGAATTTCTGCATTTTAAAATAAGTCTGTATCTGTATTTATTACTGATTTTTGAAATTCTCGCCGACATGGGACCGAGAACAATAACCTTTTCGTCCCTGTAGTCCGCGGAGAGCTTTTCTTTGAGAATATCAAAGAATTTATTTGCCGCAGCTTTTACCTTCGCCTCGCCCGTACCCGAAAAGCCGATAAGACATATATCGCAGAACGGAGGATAAATCAGCATTTTTCTTGCGTTGATTTCCGTTTTATAAAAGCTGTCGTAATCCTGCCTTGAGGCTACCTCAATAACCTCGTTTTCGGGATTCATTGTCTGAATGACGGCAGTGCCCTTGTATTTTCCTCTGCCCGCACGGCCGACAACCTGCGTCAGCAGGTCAAAGGTACGCTCCTGACTTCTGTAATCGTCATTATTAAGCTGACCGTCGGCACTGATAACGCCGACAAGAGTTACGTTTTCAAAGTCAAGTCCCTTGGCAACCATCTGAGTACCGAGGAGAATATCATATTTTCCCGCCGCAAAGGCATTGAGCTTTTCCTCGTGCGAATGACGGCTCATGGTGCTGTCTGCATCCATTCTGAGAATTCTTGCCTCCGGAAACAAAGCGGCAAGCTCATCCTCTATTTTCTGAGTTCCGAAGCCCGAATATCTGACATTCTCGCTGCCGCATTCGGGACATTTTGTTGTAAACGGCTGAGAATAGCCGCAGTAATGACACATCAGTCTGCCGTTTGCATGGTGATACGTCATGGAAATGCTGCACGACGGACAGGTAAACACATATCCGCACGCCTTGCATGTCGCAAAGGTGTTATATCCGCGCCTGTTCATCAGAAGAATGGACTGCTTCCCGTTTTTCAGATTATCGCCGAGTCTTTCGGCAAGCTCACGGCTGAAAAACGACGATTCACTTAAGGCGTCGGTACACATATCAATTACGCGCACCTCGGGAAGCTGTGCGGTTGAATATCGCTTTGTAAGCTTATTCATCGTATATCTGCCGCTCTGAGCGTAGGAGTAGGATTCAATGCTCGGCGTTGCGCTTGCAAGCACAAGCAGAGCCTTATGATACGCGCATCTGAATTTTGCAACATCCTTTGCGCTGTAGCGCGGAGTCTGCTCCGATTTGTAGGTATGCTCCTGCTCCTCGTCAATAATTATCAGACCGATATCCTTAAGCGGAGCGAAAACTGCGCTTCGGGTTCCGATAACTATTTTAACCTCTCCGTTGTTGACGCGTTTCCACTCGTCAAGACGCTGTCCCGCGGAAAGCGCACTGTGAAAAACGGCAATATCGTGTCCGTATCTTTTATGAAAAAGGTTAAGCGTCTGCGGAGTCAGAGCGATTTCGGGAACCATGACGATAACCTGCTTATTAAGAACAAGCATCTCGTCAATCAGCTTCATGTAAACCTGTGTTTTACCGCTGCCCGTAACGCCGTAAAGAAGTGAAGCTCCTCCCCTGCCTTCGCCGTACTGCTTAAGAAGACTGTTGAACGCCTTCTGCTGCTCATCGCTGAGAATTATTTCAGTCCGGTCAGACGAACCGTAAATATTATCGTACGGATTGCGGTAAACCTCGCTGTCAAAAAATTCCGCAAGGCCTTTTTTCTCAAGCGCCTGAACAACCGACGGAGTAAAACCCGTAAAATAGCATATTTCCTTTACGGAAGCCGTACCGATATCAAGAAGAACCTCAAGAATCTCTCTCTGCTTTTTTGTCAGCTTTTCTCCGTTTTCAAACGCTTCTTCGCCCGCCTCGGTTATTCTGACCGATTTAACGGTAAGGTCTCCGAGCTTACGGACAGAATCAAAATTACGAAGCAGAAATCCGTTCTTAACCATTTTTTCAAGGAAAGAAAGGTCGGGAACAAAACCGAGCGACTTAAGTATCTTTTCACCGTCGGAATATCCTTTTGCTTCACTGAAGGCTTTATAAATCTGAACGGTATCCGCATCGCAGTCGGAAAGGTCCGCTCCTGGTACAGCTGTGTATGTAACAACCGTTCTGTGACACATTCCGGCAGGAAGAATAGTCTTTGCCGCATCAAAAAGCGTACAGAAGGTTCTGTCCTTCATCCACGGCATGAGTTTAAGCATCTCATCGGAAAGAATAGGCTCGGAATCAATCAGCTGAGCAACCACCTTAAGTCTTGCATGGCCGTCGTATTCGTCCTTAATCTCCGTAATAATACCCTGACGGCATCTGTTGCCGCTGCCGAATGGTACAAGCACACGGCAGCCGGCTTTTGCCGAAAGCATATCATCTTTAAGAAGGTAGTCGTATGCCTTGTCAAAGGAATAAGCCGAGTTTTCAACGGCAACTGCGGCAATCTTATATCCTGGCATACTGCACCTCCTTAAAGAAGCTTAATAGATTTTATATATCTCTGATTTCGTCGGGTTCGATAATCTTATATTCGCCGTTAACGATTTCATCAATAGCGATGCTTACGGGCTTTTCAACAAGGATTATGTTCTCTTCCTCAGCCTCTTCCGAAATTTCGCGCGCTCTCTTTGCAGTAGCTCTTACAAGAGAATAGCGGCTCATGTGGTCTGAAAGCACACCGCTGAGATCGGGATTAAACTTGAATTTTTTGTTCTGATCAAACATTTTCAATTACCTCACTTAAAATGTTATTTCTTCTGCTGACCTTCATCTGTTCAGCCTTTAAAATTGTATGTATATCATCAACGGCGTTTTCAAGCTCGTCATTGATAACAACGTAATCGTAAAGCGGTATTTTTTTTATTTCGTCAACCGCAATATTAAGACGCCTTTCGATATCCTCTTCGGAATCGGTTCCTCTGCGTCTGAGACGCTTTTCAAGCACCGCCATGCTTGGCGGAGTTATAAAAACAGTCAGAGCGTCGGGATAAAGCTTTTTTATGTTTTCACAGCCCTGAACATCAATTTTAAGAATAACGGTTTTTCCCTCGCTGAGCCAGTTGTCAACAGGCTCCTTCGGAGTACCGTAGTAATTAACGCCGTATTTCGCGTATTCAAGCATTTTGCCGCTTTCAATTGCGCCGGTAAAAGAGTCACTGTCAACAAAAATGTAGTCAACACCGTTTTTCTCGCCCTCGCGTGCGGCACGCGTTGTCATTGAAACCGACTGAATCATGTTAAGTCCGAGCTTCATAAGCTCGGCAATAACCGTATCCTTTCCCGAACCCGACGGACCTGAGAGAACAAGAAGCAAGCCTTTATTTCTCATCCTCTTCTTCCTCCTCATAGTCATCGTAATCGTCAAGACGGTTTGCAACTGTTTCCGCCTGCAGATAGGTAAGTATTACCTGGTCACAGTCGGTAACGATAACGGCTCTTGTCCGTCTTCCGTGGGTGGCGTCAATGAGCGAGCCTCTTTCCTTGCAGTCCTGAATAATACGCTTTATAGGTGCCGACTCGGGACTGATAATGGCAACTATTCTTTCGGCATTGACCATGTTGCCGAAACCGATATTTACAAGCTTCATAAAATCACCTTATTCAATGTTCTGAACCTGTTCGCGGATTTTTTCAACCTCGGACTTGATGTCAAGCACACATCGCGCAATATCAACATCGTTTGCCTTCGAGCCGATTGTATTGGCCTCGCGGTTGATTTCCTGAACAAGGAAGTCCATCTTTCTGCCGATTGCTTCCTCCGAATTGAAGAAATCCTTAAGCTGGTCAAGGTGGCTTCTGAGTCTTACTGTTTCCTCGGCAACGGCGATTTTATCCGCATAAATAGCTGCCTCGGTAAGTATTCTTGTCTCGTCGACATTAAGATCGCCGATAACCTCCTTCATCCTCGCAAGAAGCTTCTCGGTATATTCCTTAACGGTTTCGGGCGAACGCTTTTCAACATACTCAACCTTTGAAAGAATAACATCGGCTCTTGAGCAGATATCGTCCTTAAGCTTTTCACCCTCGGTTTCACGCATGGCAATAAACTTGTCCACTGCTTTTTCGGCAACTGTTTTTACGGCAGCCCAGATTTTTTCCTCGTCATCCTCTTCCTTGCGGATAACAAGAACATCGTTGAAGCGGGCAAGCTGACCTGCGGAAATATTATTTTCTATTCCGAAGGTTTCGGAAAGTGTTTTAAACGCTTCAACATAGCCCTTTGCAAGCGACTGATTGACCTCAACAACAACCGACTCATCCTCAAGATTGTTGACGGCAACATAGCATTCGACCTTGCCGCGCGAAACTCTTGACTGTACATAGGACTTAAGCTTTTCGTCAAGAAAACCGTAGGTTCTCGGCGTCTTTGATGTAAAATCAAAATATCTGTGATTAACGCTTTTAATTTCAACGGTTATATCCATGCCGTCAAGAAGCTCCTGATGGCGGCCGTAACCTGTCATACTTCTGACCATACTGAAATCTCCTTATTTTCCTTTGCAGCAGCTGCCTCTGAGAAGTGTGGGAATATCTCCGCTCAGCGTCCCGTTATCGTCCTCAAATCCGAGAACCTTCGCGACATCCAAAGCAGCCTCCGCCTTGTAATAAGCTATATAAACTCCTCTGTTTGCTCCGTAATTAAGAGCGCTGCGGATAAGCCCTTCCTCTGTTTCAGCGTCGTCATTCAGTGCCTCCACATAGCATACATCCATCGTGTATCCGTTCAGCCTGAACACACATTTACCGCATACGGAGTCGCCTGCGTCCATATCATATCCGATATAGCCGAAGCAGTTTTCCTCCGAAGAGTAGGGTTCGAAAAGTTTATCCGATAATACGGGAACAAATCTTATCATTTTACGCGCTCCTGAAATTTATTTACCTTCATGCCTGAGGAAACCATGAGTCCGTGAACCTCGTTTTCCGTCAACTCGCGCCACTTTCCCTGCGGCAGCATTCCGAGCTTGACCGAACCGATACTGACTCTCTTAAGTCTTGCAACCTCAAGTCCCATAGCCTCACACATTTTTCTAATCTGACGGTTCCTGCCCTCATAGAGAATAACCTCAAGCACAACTCTGTTTTCCTGCTTTTCGAGTATATGTGCCTCGGCAGGCGCAGTCATTCTGCCGTCAATTTCCATACCGACCGAAAACTGAGTGAGCATATCCTCCGTAACATTCGGACGGACTGTTACTCTGTAGGTTTTCGGAATGTGCTTTGACGGGTGCGTCATATGGTTGGCGAATTCGCCGTCGTTTGTCATTATGAGAAGTCCCTCGGAGTCCCTGTCAAGTCTGCCGACGGGATAAACACGCGCACCGACATCCTTAACGAGCTGAGCGACACATTTTCTGCCAAGCTCATCCTCCATTGTGGTAACGAAACCGCGCGGCTTATGAATAATGATGTAATAAAGCTTTTTGTTCATTACAATCTTTTTTCCGCTGACCGAAACATCGTCCTTTTTGGGACTGACCTTATCGCCAAGACCCGCAACCTTGCCGTTAACCTTTACCTTACCGGCAAGAATAAGCTCCTCAGCCTTGCGCCTTGAAGCAACTGCGCACTGGGACAGGTATTTCTGAAGCCTGATTCTATCATCAGTCATAATTAATCTCCTTTATGCTTTAATACTTACATCCTCTGCTGCTGTCAGCGAAACGCTTTCAATCAGTTCTCCGTCTGAATAAACATCAGCCCTGCCGATAACATCACCGGCTTTTACGGGAGCATAGAGAAAACGCGGCATAAAAATTTTACACGTTATATCATCCGCTGTGTTTTCAATCAGAATTTTTTCATATGCAAGCTTAACACTGTCGCTTTTTCCCCCGGCAACAGCCGCCGAACGCGGAATGTCAGCATTAAGCTCAGATACGCTGACGGCTGAAAACCCGTAATCAAGCATCTGCTGATGGTCATCCCAGTCATTTCCGTCATTGAGCGTAACGGCGATAAGTCCGACACCGTCCCTTACCGCATATGAAACAAGACAGCGTCCGCTCTTTTTCGTAAACCCTGTTTTTATTCCGAGAGCGCCGTCATAAGAGTTCAGAAGTCTGTTATGATTTTTCAGTGTGCGCTCATACGGAGGATTTCCGTAGGTAAGAGTTGCCCGTTCGCTTGAGCATATCTGCAGAAACTCGGGATTTCTGACTGCCTCGCGTCCGAGAAGAGCCATATCATAAGCAGTTGAATAGTGGTTTTCGTCATCAAGACCGGAGGGAGTAACAAAACTGGTGTCATTCATGCCGATTTCCTTTGCTCTCGCATTCATCATGGCACTGAATTCTTCCTTTGTTTCTCCGAGATAAAGCGCAGTGACCTCAGCCGCGTCATTTCCCGAAGGAAGCAGCATTCCGTACACAAGCTCACGCAGTGATACGCTGTCGCCGCCGAGAAGTCCCATGGATGTACCCTCGACCCTGAGCATACTGTCAGTAACGGTAATTTCATCGGAAAGTCTGCCGGATTCAACGGCAAGAAGGGAGGTCATTATTTTTGTTGTGCTTGCCATGGAGTGCCTTTTATGCTCCTCCTTTGCAAAAATGACCTCGCCTGTCTGAGCCGTTATCAAAACAGCGCATTCCGCCGAAATATCGTCGGCGCTTAAAGCGTAAACCTTAACAACCGAAAGTATTAAAACAAATATTAATGTAAATATTTTTCTGAACAATCAGACCACCTGCCCGTAAATTTTATTCGGGCAGAACGGTAATTATTCTTCAACAGCGTCTGTGGGCTTATCTCCGCCGACAAATTTGGAAACAACATCACCGACCTTGTTGACTACATCGGGAACCATGCTGATGATTCTCTCTGCGGAGTTATCTGCACCCTCTGCAACATACTTAACGGAAACATCACCGTTATTGATTACAAGGAACGCAACAGGTGTGATTGTGACGCCTGCTCCGCCGCCGCCGCCGAAAAGCTCCTTAGCTGATTTTGTGGGGAAATCAGAGCCGCCCGACGCAAAACCGTAGGTAACCTTTGAAATAGGAATAACCTTGATTCCGTTGCCCGCGTCAATTGCGTCGCCGACGATTGTCTGGCAGTCAACCATATCCTTGATTTTGTCAATGGCTGTTCCGAGAATTCCTGATGCTGACTGATCTTTCATTGTGTTTGTCCGCCTTTCTTAACTTGATTTTGGCAGCCGCCGATTAAATCAGCGGTCAGCCGGTTTATTTGCTGATTTGATATTAGTAAAGACAACCTTTAAGAGCTGTCCACCAAGCCTGAATACAAGACCTATGCCCGCGTTGACAATTCTGCGGGGTATAACGGCAAGCTTTGTTTCAAACTCGCCTACTGTCTTTTCACCGATATAGTCCGCGTATATGTTTACCTGATAGTTTTTTGCATGACAGGTAGAGCATATAAAGCCGAGCGGAGGATAGATTTCGCTGCAGACCTTGCCGTACTTTATAGCTGTTGCGGCGGCATCCTTTTCGGTAATACTCATATAAATGCGAAGCTTTTTTATGTATAAGCTTCTGAGGAATCCCTTTGAGAATTTTCCGAGGGCGGCACAGCAGTCCTTAATAAGCTGAATCATTCCCTCAATGCCCTGATTGTTGTAGAAGGTTTTGAAGGGATTTTCCTTTTTGGGTTTCTCCTTCTTCGGCTTTTCTTCCTTCTTTTCTTCCTCAGGTTCTTCTTTTTTCTCCTCTTCGGGCTTCTTTTCCTTTTTCTCTTTTTTCTTTTCCTTCGGATAGATTTTAAATTTAAGGAAAAGCCACTGAATGCTGAGTCTGAAAGCATCCGTATAATCGATGTTAACGACTACGGGTATGCTCAGAAGCAGAACAAAGAAAAGAATTATTCCTAAGATTATCCATAAAGCTGTCACGGAATCACCTCCGTTTTTACTCGGTCACAACCTCTTCGGGTGTGCCTGTAATCATCTGATTCTCAATTATTTTACCGTCATCAAGACTTATTTCAAGCTGATTCGGAAGCTCATCCTTCTGCGGAGCGTCCTCATGGTCGGGAAGCTCGGGAAGCTCGTCAAGTGAGCTGACGCAGAAGCACTTAAGAAACTCCGGAGTCGTACCGTAAATAAGCGGTCTGCCGGGAAGCTCAAGTCTGCCGCGTTCCTCAATAAGTCCTTTTGCAATCAATGTGCTTACAACACCCGAACAGTCAACGCCTCTGACCTGCTCAATAAACGCCTTTGTTACAGGCTGATTGTAAGCAATTACGGCAAGCACCTCAAACGCTGCGTTTGAAAGCGGTGCATTCTTTTTTATTTCAAGTACGGCTCTGACCTCCTGCGCATATTCCTGACGGGTGCAGAGCTGATACTTATCATCCATTTTAACAAGACAGATTCCGCTTTCTCTTTTGTCAAGAGAGAATTTCAGTCCCTCAAGAGCGCTTTCGATTATTTCTTTTTCAGCCTCAAGAGCCTCGGCGATTCTGTCAATTTCAAGGGGCTCGCCCGCCGCAAAAAGTATTGCTTCAACGGCAGACTGCATCTTATTCGCTGTCATCGGTGTAATCTCCCTCTACATCAAAATTCTTTATATCGTCGTCAACCATTTCGACCTCAAGCTCACCCTCAACATCGTTGAAAACAATTTTCTTATCCTTTGTCAGTGAGAGAAGAGCAAGAAAGGTCGCGACCATTTCCGAGCGTGACTCGGCATTTTCAAAGAAGGATTTAAAGCGCTGCTTTTTACCCTTGAAAAGTCTGTGCATAATAAACCCGACACGTTCGCGTATTGGAACAATCTTATGTGCGACAATACCCGAAAAAGCTTCTATCGGCGGCGGAAGATTTCTCTTTCCTCTGCCTATTGCGGCGATATACGCCTTCATAAGCTCAAAAGGCTCATGTGAACGGCGGTATGTCATATCGGGAGCGAATTTTTCAGGTCTGCGGGACATATAGTCAAAGCCGTCCGCCTGCTCTGAAA
Organism: Acutalibacteraceae bacterium; assembly: GCA_045639705.1. GTDB lineage: Bacteria > Bacillota > Clostridia > Oscillospirales > Acutalibacteraceae > CAG-488. The sequence goes on along the minus strand of JAZUDP010000036.1, from coordinate 276 downwards.
GCTTTTTCGCCATAAGCTGACAGTCCTTGTACTCGGAAAGCTCGCCCTGAAGTTCATTTTTCAGAGCCTCCGCCTCCTCCTCGTGAACAGGCAGCAGAGATACCGTCTTGATGTAAACAAGGCGCGCCGCCATTTCGAGAAATTCGCTGGCGATTTCCATATCCGCCTCCTGCATCTGACGCACATAGTCAAGATACTGCTCAACAAGAAGAAGAATCGGGATATCGATTATATCAATTTTATGTTTGCAGATAAGATGCAGAAGCAGGCCCATAG
>JAZUDP010000035.1:0-3151 GCA_045639705.1 Acutalibacteraceae bacterium | reverse complement strand
AAAATCAGCGACCCGTATTAACGGACCGCTGATTTATTTTATTATGTTCCGGCAGACAGGGTTGTCGATACTGCTGCAGCTTATTTAATTGAAACTTCAGGCAATTCTATCTTGTTTTTTAATATAAAATGATATATGATTAAACTGATATAGCTTTAAAAGTCAGAATGGAGGGCCTTATATGACAGAAATCATTTCATTTGTGCTTGCGTGCATTGTACTTTTAAGTCCGCTTTTTCCGGGACTGTCCCTGCCTGAAAAGGAAAGTGCGGCAATTGAATTTGCCGAAAGTCTGGGTACAGGCTGGAACCTCGGCAATACTATGGATGCCTACAGTAACGGTTGTACCGGACTCGGCACTGAAACGGTGTGGGGCAATCCCAAGACAACGAAAGAAATGTTTGTCCTGCTGCAGGAGACCGGATTCAGTACAGTACGCATTCCGATAACATGGAACGGTCATTTCAGTGAAACGGAAAACTATACCATCGATTCCGCATGGATGGACAGAGTGCAGGAACTCACTGACTGGGCACTGGAATGTGGACTGAAGGTCATTCTCGATGTACATCATGATGATAAATACTGGCTGATTCCCGACAATGCTCATATCAGCGAAACAGAAAAGATATTGTGCGCAATCTGGCAGCAGGTTGCGGAACGGTTTTCAGCGTATGATGAAAGACTTGTGTTTGAAACGATGAACGAGCCGCGCGTGGTGGATGTTGACTGGGAATGGCGGGGCAACGACGAATGTTATGTCTGCATCAACCGGCTGAACGCAAGTGCCGTTCGTACAATCCGTGAAGTCGGAGGGGAAAATGCAAAACGGTACATTCTTTGTCCTACTTATGCCGGCTCTGTCTCACTTGATGTGCTGGATGCCTATGTCCGCCCGGATGATGACCGGGTAATTGTTATGGTACACAACTATGTGCAGACAATTCATCCCGGCAATGAGGGCGATGACTGCGAAAAGGGTGCTACTTTAAATTACAAAACAAAAGTTGACGAATCCTTTGCAAAACTGTATAGGGCATTTATCTCAAAGGGCGTGGCAGTTGTCGTGGATGAGTTTGGCTGGACAGATCAGATCCACATTGAAAACCGCATTGAAAAGACGAAGTACTATGTTAAGGCGGCCCGTGCGGCACACATTCCTGTCTGTGTCTGGGACGATGGAGGTTCCTTTCGTATGATGAACCGTAAATCCGTTGAATGGTTCGTTCCGGATGTTGCTTCGGCCTTTTGCCTGAACCCGTGAAATTATCTCTTTACATTTTCACTGCGGTGAAAATGCTGCGGTCTGTTCGGCGGCTCTGACAGTCCGCCGGACTGTTATTCACTACCGCCTCACCCTCTGGGTTATTCGACCTTCGTGCTCATAACCCTGCGGTGACGGAAATTAAAGCCTGCTTCAACAAGCCAAAAAGAAATCATATATTGATAACTGCTTATAACAGCACAAAACCTGCCGAGGCGATTAACCCCGGCAGGCTCGATTATTTTCTATTGTTATATCACCAAATATAACCGAGTTTCAGCAGCTGCCTACAGAAATTCAGAAAAAAGATATGCTCAAAGCGCATAATAAAGGAGTTTAAATCCGTCAGCTGAACAGATTAACTGGAGTTTCAAAAAGTATAATCGAACGGATTTTGAAAGAAAGCAGGAATAAAGAATAAACGGCAGACAAGACATAGAACCGTCCCCATGTCTTTTTGTTTTTTTGCCTCCAATTATTATATAAAACTTTTCATTTTTTCTGCCGGTTCATTATTATCTGCGCGATAACCGCAACTGTAAAACGGTTGCCCGCCTGCTTTTGAATAAATATTATAGAAGTCATTATCGTTTCCGCAAATCCAGTAGCGTTTTCCTGCGGAAACTATTTTTTCGTATACCTCCGGATATTCGGAAGTTGGCGGATTGCTTGCACCCGGTATCCACTGTACTGCTTTAAGCTCGGGAATTGCGAGAATATCATCAATATGTTTCAGTTCGCCCGGACCGTCAAGATGATATATGACATTGGGCAGTTTCGCAACATCTCTTTTGAGTGTCGGCAGAACAAATTCACGGAACATCGGATTGCTGATCATATAACAGAAATCGCTTTGAACTATGTAACTCTTTTCAGGGCATAAAATACCGCTCCAGTCAGTAAATGCTTCCTGCGGAGCAAGAACACTTGCAAAATCGTTATATGCTTCATGCCATGCTGTTTCAATTTCACCAACAAGGCGAAGTACCTCTTCGGGCTCATCATAGAGGTCATAAAGAAGATTTTCCGTTCCTCGCAGTGCGGCGGCAACATCAAGAACGCCGCCTAAATCGGGCATACCCATAATTACAGCGCCGTTCCAGTATTCGAGACCGGCGTAATATATATCTTTTATGCGTTTCGTCCATTTATTTTCAGGGTCATAATGCGGATGGATATCTTTCAGCTCTGTCTTTTCGCCCGGATAGAACCATACCGCACCTGACGAATTGTCCAGCACACCTCCGACCATAGCGGCAAGCACGCCGGGACCGAAGCAGGAAAAATTAACAAACGGAAAGCCGTCCGCTTCGAAACGAAGTCCGCTCATGGAACAATCCCATGCCTCTATCAGATGTTTGGGACTGTATGAAAAATCGTGACAGTTTGATTGTTCTAATACGGGTGCCGTTGCAGTGTTAACAGCAGAGTAAGCTTTATAACGTCGCATGGAAATAACAGGACGGTCAATTGTGCCGTTCCACCATTTTGCATAGGTTTCTTTTACCCTGCCCATCTCATTCTTATCAAAATGTATATACATATCTTTCTTCCTTAACTTAAAATCTTTTTATTTCATGCCAAACATTTTTTCTTTCAAGTATCCGAACTCCATATTGAAGCTTCGGTCTACACTTTGAAAGTGCATTTGACGGTTGAAGCGTTCTCTGTCTGTCATTTTTTCATTCCATTTATTGCGTATTGGCTTTATCTCCATAAATTCACCATCTTTATAATTTTCACCAAATAATATCATACGAAATATTGTATGTCAACATAATAAAAATTATATATATCCAATACGTCACAAAATCATAAATTTTATCTTTTGACAACTTGAATATCATTTTCTGATATGAGAAGACAAGGGGACGGTTCTGTGTCTTG
>JAZUDP010000034.1:0-5378 GCA_045639705.1 Acutalibacteraceae bacterium | reverse complement strand
GTGCAGGCGACCTTACGCCGTCGGGCAAGCCGATAACCGAAGGAAACGACCCGTTCTACGATATACTCACGGATTCGATAGACGAATTCTTCGGAAAATAAAACAAATAAAAGAGCAGAGATTTAACAGTCTCTGCTCTTTAACTTTCGGTATTTATTTTATAATGATCTGCCTTTCAGCTCTGATATTTTTCCGTTCAGCAAATCCCAGCCGCGGAATGAAAGAATAATCATAACAGGCAAAAACGGGAACAGATATCTTGTGTTGCATTCCCAGAACAGCATAAACAGCGACACGCCGAATACCGCATATCTGAGTGCAATACATTTCTGCTTTCTGCCGCTCCTTCTGAAGCTCAGAACCGGCTCAAGAAAAATTCCTGCAATCAGTAAATAGTAATAAATCCATGTAACCGAATCGGATATCCATGTCAGATCTCCACCCGGCTTGAACAGCCTCACAAATAAAGAAGACCCGAACACGGCGTTTCTGGTTGCGTAATCGTTGGCTCCGAAAAGACTTGTTCCCCAAACATGTACCATTTTTACGTTAAAAATATGATTCAGCAGTCCTGCGGCTCCGAAATCCGAAACCCGCTGTTTAATCACTTCAATTTCCGCATTCAGCTTTTCGTGATAATTGCCTGCATTCTGAGAAAAATCGACATCATCCTGATCAAAGCATCCGACGCCTTTAAGTCCCATCATTACCCAGTGAGTCGGCGGAAATTCATTTTCATCCGTCATTTCGTCGGATATCGGGAGATTTTTTGAAACAACAGCGGAAAGCGCGGCATTAAATCCCGCAAAAAGAATAACAACAGCAAGTACAGCCGCCGCAGTTTTTTTATAATCCTTAACGGAAAGCAAAGTCTCAATAAAAATACCGATTATCAGAATAAATACAAGAATTTTTATTTTGAAAATCAATGCCGCCGAAAGGGCAAGCGCAATTATTTCAATTATCTTCAGATGCTTCTTCGGATTTGATTTAAGACATTCATACATATAAACCGCAAATATACCGAGCATCATGCTGACGGTATCCGTATAAGCAAAGCGCGCATACATATGAAACGGCAGTGCGCATACGGCTGCTATGCCGGCGGCAAGGCTTTTGATTTCGCTGCCGAAAATCTTTCTTGAGGTTTCATATATAAGAAAAATCGTAATCTGAGTAAAACACAGGCTGAGGGCAGCCGCGGCTCTGTCAACAAACGCACCGGTAATCTTAATTCCGAACAGCTTGAAAAAGTCTATGTATTTCATCATGAACAGAAGCCATGCCTGATTGTTCGGATAACGCGCAAAATAAGTCAGACTGCCGAGCTTTCCGGTTTTTCCGTATGAGGTAATCCAGTCAAGTATGTATCCCCAGTCCCATGAATGTCTTATCTGTATTTTTTTGATAAACAGAACCGAAACAGCAACCGAAACAAGCTGTATTACAGCCCAGATAACAAGTCTGTGCTTTATAATAAACTCCTTCAGTCCGGCGCCTCTGTCCTTTCTGAGTATCCTTCCGGCTCCGTATTTACGGGCTGCCGTAAAAATCAGAATAAGAGGAAGCAGAAGCACGGCGGACAGGTACGAGTCCGCTATCATTTCCTTTGTTGAAATAATAAGAATTATATAAAAAAGAGGAATTGTAAGTGAATTTCCCGCTTTTAATAAAAAATCTGAAATTCTGTTCAGCAAAAAAATCGCATCCTTAAATGATTTGCAGTAATTATATCACACCAAAATCCAAAAAACAACAAAACCGGGCTTTTATTCATCCGTTGTGATGAATACTCCCTCGCCTGCCTCAAGCTTCAGATGTACAAGCGAGCCTGCGGGATAAGTAAGCGTTTCACCCTTTTTATATACCGTGATTCCGCACTCCTTCGGAACGCGGTATGTGAACGAAGCGGTTTCGTTTCTGTTAAGCTCTTCCATATTGGTGACTATATACGCCTTCCCCTCTTCGGAGGTAAATGTTCCGACAAGAAGACCGTTCAGCGAGCTTATTCTGCCTGCCTTATCGGGCAATGTTGTCGCAAGCGAGATATCCTTCTGACCTGTTACTCTTACGGGATGAACAAGATATGTGCTTTCGTAGGTGTATCTGCCGTAAGCCTCTGCAAAATTTGCAAGATAACCGTCAACCGTCTTAACGGCATCATAGGTTTCGGTTGTATTGCCGTCAATATCAATCATATGAGAATGCTCGGGGTCCCACCAGCCCCTTGCCGCAAACTGTGCGTGAATTATCGCCTTTACGCCGAAGGCAAGGCAGGCATAGCACTGCTGGCTTATATCAGAAATCTCATCGCAGTATCTCGGATTTCTTCCGCCGCGCTCACCGTACTTTGTTTCGCCCGAAGCCTGAGTAATTATCCAGAGGTCACGGTTTGTTTCACGGCACGCCTCGGCAAGCACATCAAGATTGAAAATCCAGTTTCTGATTGTCGATTTAACCTCTTTATCGAACACGTTCAGCTTTGACCTGTAAGGATAAATATCCGCACAGATGAAATCGGTGGGAATCGTATTGATATAATCCGAAACATACATTTTATACGCTTCGGCGTCAAAGCAGCCTGCGTCAGTCTTTTCAAGCCAGAAGTTTTCTTTCTTCGTTCTTTCGGGATGCTCGGCAAGCTGGTCCTCATTTGCGTAAGCGGGGAAAAGATTTACAAGACCGATTTTCCCCTTTGTGTTCGCATGATAAACATCAAGCGACTTTGCGATATCGCCGAACGCGTCCGCATTGGGCTCGTCAATGAAATCGTCGCCCCACAGCGCAGGATGGTCCTTATACTGAGAATAGTCAAAATTAATCCAGCTTCTTTCATTCTCAGCGGACAGCGTAGAATAGCCGCCGGGAAGATTGTAGCCGTTGGCAATTACACCTATTCCGTATTTCTGACATTCGTCAAGAAACGCATCGTCAACGCTGCTGTCAACAAAGAAATCAATACCCGCTTCCTTTGCCTCTCCGACATGGTTTACATCTCCGTAATAAGCGCCAATCAGAAGTCTGTTGTTGTCAAAGCAGTATTCCTTTTTCTCCGCGACAATCGGGTCGCCCTCAGTATAGTTCACAACAGACTGAGCTGTTCCTCCGAATGCAAAAAGCACGGACAAGAAAAAAGCAAGAATCTTTAAAAACAGTTTCATTATTTTTCTCCTTTATCTTATATCTGCCGAAAAGGGACTGCCGCATTCGGCAGCCCCTTTTTGTTATATGTATTCTACGATTATTGCGCCCTTGCGGCAGGCGGCAGCGCATGCGCCGCACTGAAAGCATTTTGACTGGTCAATCTCAAAGGGTTCCTTTATCTTGCCCTGAGGTGCTTTTGCAAAGCACTTGCGCGCACAGAGAGAACATCCGATGCACTTTTCCTTATCGATTGTGACTTTTTTAATGCGCCTGTGGTCGGGCTTCGGCTTGATTGCGCCGTTGGGACAGATGTTTTCACACTGACCGCAGCCGAGACATTTTTCACTGTCTATCTCGTAGCAGGTTTTATCCTCATTGGGTGCCGGAATGTTATAAAGGCAGGCAAAAGCACATGCTCCGCAGCCCATGCATTCATTTTTTTCAATATAAAATGCCATAACTCAACCTCCCGATGCAGGAGACATAATCCAGACTTCTTCGCCTGCATTAAGCTCTCTGTTTTTCTTTGAGCATTTTTCGCCGTTAATATAAATAACGGTGTCCTTGTACTTTATCGGTTCGGGCTTTTCAAGACCGGGATTTTCCTTTTTCTTTTCAAGGAAACGCTCGTCAACCTTCTGATTCAGCACAGGAAAAATGTCGATAACCTTTTTCGCTTCGATTGCGGTTGAAGCAATGCCTGTGTCCGTTCTGTAAACACCGAACAGCTTTACTGTTACCTCTGCCATTACTTATACGCCTCCTCAACTGCCTTATCATAGAAGTCCTTATCAAGCCTGATTCCGAGACTCTTAAGTCTGTGATAGGTCGGGATTCCGTCCTTCCAGCCTCTTGCGCGGTTGTAAACCTTCTTCATCTCCTCAAGAGGAACCTTGGTTCTCGGGTCGTTGGGGTCTTCAAGCTCTGTTACAAGACGCTTCGGAAGCTTATCCGCGCCTGCCTTCTGACCGAGAATAATGTTGGAAATACGCTCGGTATTGTAGCCGTATGCGCCCCATGTGAGCATGCTTGCCATAGTAGCGTTTATTCCCGTGGCATATTTGACCGCATACGGATGCGGAAGAAGCGGAATATTTATTTTGGCAACCTTTGTGAAATGGCTGAGAGTGTTTACCGCAGGTCCGACATACGGGAAGCAGGCAAGAATCGCCTTTGTTACTCCCCAGTTCGGCTTATCAACAAGGAAGCCGGGGAAAACCGCATATGAGGTGAACAGACATTCGCCGCAGGCGGAAACAGCCTCCATAAGGTTCTGGAACATGATTGAAAGCGCGGCCTTGCCGTGAGGTGTAAGCGAATCAATATCAAGACCGAGGCCTTCGACGCAGACCATGTAGCCCGCATTCAGATGACAGCCGCCGCGGTTGCTTGTGGCGTAGCCGAGTCCCTGACCGACAGCGTGACGCGGCTCATAGGCTGAAAGCTCCATGCCCTTTGCATGAATTGCGAATTCCTTGCCGCCGTACTTCTCGCTCATTCGCTTTGTACCTTCCGCAAGGTCGGAATACTTGCCGTCACGGACAGCAATCTTTTTGATTATATCGGTAATATTGTCAACCTTGCCGAAATCAAGGTCAAAGTCGGCAAGACCCTTTTCCTTAAGCTCCATTGCGAACGAAACAACGCCCGATGTGGAAATAGCGTCCATGCCCATCTCGTCGATAACATAGTTCCACTCAAGTATTTTTTCAATGTTGTCATTCATAATGTTGGGACCCATAAGACCGAGAATTTCAAGCTCGGGACCCTTGACAATCTTATTGTCGACATTAACCATTCGCGCACAGCGGATAACGCAGGTTGTGCATGCTGCGTTGCATACAAGATGCTTTTCGGCAAGCTCCTCGCCCGAAACCTTTTCAAAATTATCAAAACGGCCTGCAGAGAAATTCTTTGTCGCAAGAATTTTGTGTGCCTGCATGGGTGCGATAAGTCCCGCCGTGCCGAGCTTGGGAAGCTGACGGCCCGTAAGCGGGTGTGTTTTAAGGGTATGAACCCACTTTTTATTCAGCTCGTTGAGCTTTTCGCGGTTTTCCACCTCAGGCATAAGATGACCGAAGGCGGTAACGGCCTTCAGCTTCTTATCGCCGAAAACAGCGCCTACGCCGCCGCGGCCCGCTGTTCGCTCGTTGCTGAAAACGCAGGCATAGAGAACCTTATTCTCACCTGCGGGTCCGATAACAAGCTTGCCGACATCAGGCTTCATTTTCGCC
>JAZUDP010000033.1:0-22510 GCA_045639705.1 Acutalibacteraceae bacterium | reverse complement strand
CATGATAACGATTTTGTCATATCTGATTTTGCTTATATCAAATTCGTCGCCGATTCCCGTACCGAGTGCTGTAACAACAGGAATAAGCTTTTCATTTGTGATAACCTTGTCGAGACGGGACTTTTCAACATTGAGCATCTTGCCCCAGAGGGGAAGAATAGCCTGATAGCGTCTGTCTCTGCCTTCCTTTGCGGAACCGCCGGCAGAATCTCCCTCGACGATGTACAGCTCCGTACATTCGGCGCTTTTCTCGGTACAGTCGGCAAGCTTGCCGGGGAGCGAGATGCTTTCAAGCACACCCTTGCGGCGTGCGAGGTCGCGTGCCTTTCGTGCGGCTTCACGGGCGCGTGAGGCGTCGAGAGCCTTGGAGAAAATAGCCTTTGCAACAGAGGGATTTTCCTCGAAATATGTCATCAGCTTATCGTAAATCATTGAGGATACAAGTCCTGTGATTTCCGTGTTGCCGAGCTTTGATTTTGTCTGTCCTTCGAATTCAGCCTCAGTAAGCTTTACACTGATAACGCAGGTAAGACCCTCGCGGACATCGTCGCCCGAAAGCTTCTTGTCGCCGTCCTTGAGGATATTGTATTTTTTGCCGTAGTCGTTGAACACACGGGTAAGAGCCGTTTTGAAGCCTGTTTCGTGAGTACCGCCGTCGGGAGTGTGAACATTGTTTGCAAACGAGAGAATAACCTCGTTGTAGCTGTCATTGTACATCATCGCAACCTCGGCGTATTTGTCGCCGTTGGAGGTTGAAATATGGATGGGCGGCGTATGGAGCGGGGTAAGTGCGCGGCTTGTGTTGATATATTCAACAAAGCTTGAAAGACCGCCCTCATAGCAGTATACCTTCTCAACAATGTTCTCGGGGTCGCGTCTGTCTGTAAGGGAAATCGAAAGTCCCGCATTGAGGAACGCGGACTCGCGGAGTCTTCTTTCAAGAACATCAAATTCATATTCTGTTGTTTCGGTAAAGATTTCCGGGTCGGCCTTGAAACGGATAAGCGTTCCCGTCTCATCGGTATCGCCGATAATCTTCATGTCGCCGACAGCGTTGCCGCGTGAGAATTTCTGATAATGAACATGACCGTCACGGCTGACCTCGGCCTCCATCCACTCCGAAAGAGCGTTAACAACCGATGAGCCGACGCCGTGCAGACCACCCGATACTTTATATCCGCTGCCGCCGAACTTACCGCCGGCATGAAGCACTGTAAGAACAACCGTCAGCGTGGGAATACCCATTTTTTCGTGAATCTCAACGGGAATGCCTCGTCCGTTATCCCTTACGGTGATGATATTATCGGGGAGAATTTCAACCTCAATATGAGTACAGAAGCCCGCAAGAGCCTCGTCGATTGAGTTGTCTACTATTTCATAAACAAGATGATGCAGACCGCGCGGACCTGTTGAACCGATATACATACCGGGGCGCTTACGGACAGCCTCGAGTCCCTCGAGAACCTGAATCTGGTCGGCGCCGTATTCTTCGGTAACAACTGTATCCATAGCTTCCTCAAGCATAGAACCGTCTTCAACATCGGCAGTTACCGTAACGGTCTGCTGCTGTTCCTCAACAATTCTTTCTTCGTTTTCCACAGTTAATTACCTCCGTTAAGCATATTGTTCATAAAGCCGCCTGTTTTTTTCTGTCTCTTCGGCTTGTAAAGCGGCGGATGCTCAAGCTTTGCCCTGTTCGCCGGCTTTTTGAGAAGCTTGACCGTCTCAAGCACCGAAAGAGTCATATCGTCCATATAGTCAACACAGTTTGCAAGAAGCTGCTCGTCATCGTAAAGCGAACCCATAATCGTAACAACAATAACGCTCTGAACCTGATTGATTCCGTCGTTGTATATATCGTTGAGAACATTGAAAAGCTTCTTCATCTGTGTGGGATTGTTTTCTCTTACTGTTTCACGGAACTTTGCATTGCCGTAATTAAGGAAGAAATCGTCGGCAAGGAAATCGCCGTATTTTTCAATATTTTCCCTGTAGGCATCCTTAAGCTCGGGATAAACGCCTACAAAACGCGAGCCGAGCGTAACAAGGTCATAGTATACGGAGCCGCTCTTCGCCGCAGATTTTGAAACGGGCTGAGGAAGCTTCTTTGACGCCTTGTCCTTCTTACCGAACATATCGTTTATGCCGTCGGAGAAATCGTTTACAAGATACTTGATGTCGCGGTCATCGGCGGTTTCGGGATTAAACAGACTGGTTGAAGTCTTTTTGTAGTCGTTGTCAACGGCTGAATTTACATCGGCAAGAGAACAGAGCAGAGAAATTTTGCCCTCAAAGTACTCAATCTTTGCCGCGCCCTTTTTGCCGCCGTAAAGCACTGTTGTGCGTCCGTCCTTCTCGGTTGCGGGAAGCGCTCCTTTTTCGGTTCCGTCGGGAACAATAACGGAAAATCCGTTTGTGTTCATTACGCTGTCGATTCCTTTTACAATCTGTGCAAGTGCAGAATTAAGTTCCATTTTTATGCTCCTTAAACTATAATTATGGTAGTATATTATAATCTATAAGATTATATCATATAAATATAAATTTGTCACTACTTTTTGCACTTTATTTTTACTTTTTTGCCATGTTTTTAAAGCATATTTTTCTTGACTTGACATTATTATTATGATAACATATTATACTGTGAAAATTTGGACTTTAACAAGCATTTTTGGAGATGAAATTATGAAAAACGCTCTTATTCTTTTCGGCGGCGTTTCAAGCGAACACGATGTTTCCACCGTTTCCGCCAACTCGGTTATAAAGAATATTCCGACAGATAAATACAACGTTATAAAGGTCGGCATCACAAAGGACGGACAGTGGTTCAAGTATGACGGAGATGTTGACAGACTGCCCGATGACAGATGGCTTGAGGACAAGGAAAACCTGTCCAAGGCCGTTATTTCCCCCGACAGAAAAGACCACGGCATTCTTGTTTTCAGAAACTACGGCGTCGAAACAATCCGTATTGATGTATGCTTCCCCGTGCTTCACGGAAAGAACGGCGAGGACGGCACAATTCAGGGCTTCCTTCAGGCCGCAGGCATTCCCTTTGTAGGCTGCGACATGCTTGCTTCAGCCTGCTGCATGGATAAGGTAATGACAAATACGCTTGCCGACGCAGCGGGAATCGCGCAGGCAAAGTGGCTCGGTCTCAACGAGTACACATACAGAAAGAATCCTCAGAAATACATAGACGAGGCGGCCGGATATCTTGGCTTCCCGATTTTTGTCAAGCCCGCAAACGCAGGCTCATCCGTAGGCGTAAGCAAGGCAAAGGACGCTGACGGTCTTGCGGCAGCTATTGATACCGCTTTCAGAGAGGACTGCAAACTCGTTCTTGAGGAAGGCATCACGGGCATGGAGGTTGAATGCGCTGTTCTCGGCAACGAGGAGCCCATAGCTTCGGTCTGCGGCGAAATCGAGCCCGCAAACGACTTCTACGATTACGAAGCAAAATATGTCAACCCCGCAAGTCTGCTTCACATTCCCGCACGCCTCAGCGAGGAAAAGATGAACGAGGTCCGCGAGGCTGCGAAAAAGACATATCTCGCACTCGGCTGCAGCGGTCTTACAAGAGTTGATTTCTTTGTACGCGAAAGTGACGGAAAGGTACTGCTCAACGAACCCAATACCATTCCCGGCTTTACTTCAATCAGTATGTATCCGAAGCTTTTCGCCGCTTCGGGCATCCCCTATTCCGAGCTTATCGACCGTCTGTTCACATATGCGCTGGAGAAATGGGAAAGATGAGCTGGCTTATCACAATAACCGACAGTCACGTTACTGACGGTCAGACCGAAAAATCCGAAATGGAAACCGTCGCAGAGATAAGCGGCAGCGAAAACGACTATAAAATCGTCTATGACGAGCAGGGAGAAGAATTAAAGGGCTGCAGAAGCACGGTACATGTCAGAAACGGAAGCTTCGTTCAGATTACCCGTGAAGGCTCCTACAACACCGAAATGACAATGGAGAAAAATAAAAGGCACCAGTGCTGCTATGTCACTCCCGTCGGTCAGATTTCAATGGGCATATATACTTCAAGAGTAATTTCGGAATTTTCCGCGAACAGAATTTTACTTGATTTTACATACACTCTCGATTTTAACAGCGAGCTGATAAGCCGCAACAGGGTTAAAATCACAGCACAGAACAAGGAGGCAGATTAAAATGTCCTATATCGTTAAGGAAGTTGAAAAACAGCTTAAGTCCGCAATTAACAGTGCGGTGACCAGGGCTGTTGAAAAAGGCGTTTTCGCGGCTGCTCCGGCAGCGGAATTCAAGGTTGAAATCCCCGCTGACAGACAGAACGGCGATTTTTCGGCAAATGCGGCTATGGTATGGGCGCGTGAGCTTCACAACGCACCCCGTAAGATTGCCGACGCAATCATGGCTGAAATCGACCTTGACGGCACTTATTTTGAGCGTGCCGAGGTTGCGGGTCCCGGATTTATGAATTTCTATCTCAGCAGCAGCTACTATGCCGCCATACTCAGAGATGTTTCCGAAAAGGGCGCAATGTACGGTCATTCGGACATGGGCAAGGGCAAAAAAGCTCTTGTTGAGTTTGTTTCGGCCAACCCCACAGGTCCCATGCATGTAGGCAACGCACGCGGCGGCGCAATGGGCGACTGCCTTGCCGAGGTGCTTACATGGGCAGGATATGAAACCGAAAGAGAATTCTACATCAACGACGGCGGAAATCAGATTGAAAAGTTCGGGCTTTCACTTGATATCAGATACCGTCAGCTCTTTGAGGACGGCGTTGAAATGCCCGAGGATTCATATCACGGTCAGGATATCATTGATCACGCAAAGGCTTTCGCGGATATCAACGGCGACAGATATATGTCCGTTTCCGAGGAGGAAAGACGCAGGGCTCTTGTCGGGTACGCTCTTCCGCTTAACATTGAAGGACTTGAAAGAGACCTTCTCAAATATAAAATCAAATACGACACATGGTTCAAGGAAAGCACGCTTCACAACAGCGGCGCGGCAAGACAGGTTGTTGCCGACCTCACCGAAAAGGGCTACACCTACGAAATGGACGGTGCCGTATGGTTCAAGGCTGAGCAGTTCGGCTGTGACAAGGACTTCGTTCTCGTCCGCTCCAACGGCTTCCTGACCTACATTGTTCCCGATATCGCATATCACTACAACAAGCTCTGCACAAGAAACTTCGATATCGCAATCGACATTCTTGGTGCGGACCACCACGGATATGTTCCGCGCCTTAAGGCGGCGCTTCAGGCTCTCGGAGTTGACCCCGACAGGCTTCATGTCATTCTTATGCAGATGGTCCGTCTTGTTAAGGACGGCGAAATCATCAAGGCGTCAAAGCGTTCGGGCAAGGCTATCACCCTTGTCACCCTTCTTGAGGAGGTTCCCATTGACGCGGCAAGATTCTTCTTCAATATGCGCGAGGCAAATACCCACTGTGACTTTGACCTCGACCTTGCGATTGAGGAATCCTCACAGAATCCCGTTTACTACTGCCAGTACGCTCACGCAAGAATATGCAGCATCTTCAAGAAGCTTGCGGCAGACGGAATTGAGCCGAAGGATTGCTCTGCCGAAGACCTCTGCCTGCTTAAGACAGAGGAGGAAAAGGAGCTTATCCGCTATATTGCTTCTCTCACAGAGGAGGTTGAGCATGCCGCCGTCTCACTTGACCCGTCAAGGCTTACAAAGTATGCGGTCGGACTTGCAACACAGTTCCATAAGTTCTATAACGCATGTCACGTTCAGGTTGAGGACGAGGTTCTTATGCAGGCAAGACTTTATCTTTGCGGCTGCGTAAAGAGCGTGCTTAAGAACGTTCTTGAAATGCTTAAGATATCCGTTCCCGAAAGCATGTAATCCATATAAAAACAAAACGCAGAAGATTTTCACATCTTCTGCGTTTTGCTTTTTCATTTTTCATTTCACTTGATAATCGGGATATAAATCTTCTGGTTAAACGTTTTTCCGTCGGTGGTAACCTCAAACCTGCCGTTCATCTGTGACATGACTCTCGAGCAGGTTTTGAGTCCTATTTTTGTACTCTCCGCGCGTCTGATGCCCGTAAGAACGGAATTTGAAAATTCGATAACTACATTCCCGTCTTCCTTCACTGCACTGATGGAAATGGGCTTGTCCTTATCTGCATAGCGCTTGAAATTCTGGAAAATATTTTCGATTATGCGGTTGAAAAGCTCAATATCAATCAGAATGTCCGCCTTTTCCTCAAGTCCTTCCGGAATTCCGACATTGAAGCCCTCCTGCATGAGGTCAACCGTATTTTCACCGAGAACCTGCATAAAGAGCTGATTCGCGTCGTACTTTACAAGTCTGATATCGGTATCATCCTTGCCGTAAACATAAAAATAGCGGAACATCGTATCCGTCAGCTCTTTAAGCCTGTACGCCTTATCCTTACAGATTGAGGCGTATTTTTTCAGCTCCTCCACATCTTCCGTGCGTTCATCGGTCATCAGCTCGGAATAGCCTATTATCGAAGTCAGAGGCGTTCTGATATCATGCGAAATAGATGTAAGCAGGTCATTGTTCGCTTTGATTGCGTTCTGCTCCATCTTATAATGCTCGGTTATCGCCTGACGCATTGAATCGATATTTCTGCTCAGTTCACCGATTTCGTCGCTGCCGTTTATATTAATTTCCCTGTCTGTATCCCCGTATGTAACAGCCTTAACCTGTTTTGACAGCCTGACTATCCGGTTCAGAAGCTTCCGGTACTGAATAAAGATTATGACAAAAATCACAACACCGCACATAAAAAGCGAAAACAGGTCAACGATATTGTAAAATTCCATATATGTGTTGTCCTTAAGGACTGCCTTGCACACGACATCCTTGTAAACAATCTTCATATATTCTGCGTCGCCTGTCAGCTTTAAATCAGACTCGTCCTGAGAATAGGTTGTGCTGAAATATCCGTCGCTTTCAAAAAAAAGCTGCTCGGTCTGATAATCGTAAAGGTAAAGAGTAAGTCCCGGCCTTGTTTTAAGCCATTCAGACATTCTGCTTACGGAATCGCAGCTTTTTCCGTCCGGATTGACATATTCCGTAAAATCAATTTCAAAAGCCTCAAGTCTCTCGGAATTCAGGGTTCGCGCAGTATAAGCCTTTTCAACCGCAGCCTTCCCCACCATTGAAAGAACAAGATAGCAAAGGATTCCGAGCAGAACCGAAAAAACTATCGTCGCAGCAGTTTTGAGATTAAGGGAATACTCAAGTTTTTTCAGCATAGAGATATCCCTTTCCCCACTCGGTGAGAATCAGCTTCGGGTCTTTGAAATTTTCCTCAAGCTTTTTGCGCAGATTGAGAATATGAACCATTACCGTATTTGCGGAAGCTGTTGTGAATCTTTCATTCCAGACCTTTTCGTAAATATCATGGATTTCAAAAGGAATGCCTCTGTTTGAATAAAGCAGATAAAGAACCTCAAACTCTTTTTCGGTCAGCTTTATCTGTTCGCCATCCTTTATGACATTCTTTCTGAGCGCGTCAATTTTTATATATTCATCGCTGTCTGCGTCACCGTATCTTTTAAGCAGAGCCTTGACTCTGAGAATAAGCTCAATACTTGAAAACGGTTTTGAAAGAAAGTCGTCGCCGCCTACATCGTAAGCCTTGACCTTATCCTCGTCGGACGCCTTCGCGGTGAGAAACAGCACGGGACAGTCAGACAGCTCTCTGATAAGCTTCACGGCTTCGATACCGTCGATTTCGGGCATTATGATATCCATGACCATAAGGGAATACCGCTCGCCCGATTTCACTGCATTTACGGCTTCAAGTCCGTTTGCCTTGCAGTGAACCTCATAGCCTTCCTTTGTAAGAAGCATGCTTACAAGCTCGCGTATATCTTTTTCGTCATCAACAACAAGAATCTTTGCAGGCATAATAATTCCCCCTTTTGCAACAGTTTATCAGTTATTGAAAAAAATATCAATGATATTTAATAAATCTTAAGAATATATATTTTCAGATGATTTCTGCCTGTTTTGTAAAGCCGGCGGAGTGCCTCCGCGCCCTCGCCGGGTTAGTGGTCATCAGAATTCTGATAATCGCCAACCCGGCGAACGACCGCAGGAACTGCGGCAAATACCAATTTACACATATCTTACGGCTCGCGCAGGGAGTTGGATTTTAGATAAAATCTAACCCGGCGAACGGCCGCAGGTACTGCGGCAAATACCAATTTGTGCATAAAAAAACAGACAGCTTCCGTTTTCGGGAAGCTGTCCGAAACTGTATTTTAATTTATCTTACGCTGTCAACAAGGCTTCTGAACTCTTTGACAACCTTTGTTGCCGTATGACCGCCGAAGGAGATGAGGCACCATGTGTCCGAGTCAACCTCGTCGTTCTTTTCGTCATACTGCATACCTGCCATAACGAACTCGTTGTCAGGCTCAATGTAACCGATAGCGTCATTCATAAGGTCAAATACGATAAGATTATCACCGTATGTATCACGGAGAGCTTCATAACCGAAGCCGTCGATTCCCTTGCCGCCGATAAGGATTTCGCCGAAGGTTTCACCGGGGCAGATTTCAACAAGGAGAGAATCGCCGAGTTCCATGTAACCGCACTCTGTTACCGAATAATACTTGCCCGTGAGCTTGTCATAAAGGAAGAAGTAATCTGTGATGCCTGTCTTGCCGATGATGCACATAAGAGGATTGGAAACCTCGATAACATACTGCTTGTGAGCAACATTAAGGAAAGGCTTGACTGTTTCCGCCTTTACAGGCTGCCAGCCCTCGTACCACACGGAATAGCCCTCTGCGCCTGCAAGCCCGTTAACACCGAGAAGGTCGCCTGTTGCGTCGTTGAGTTTTTTGCATTCGTCCTCAGTCTTTGTCATGCCGAGAAGAATGTAACCGATTTCGTAGCCGTAGCGTACAGCCTCTTCGTGTCTGTCAAGGTCAAGTCCGTCGTCGGAATTGCCGCGCGCATATGTAATTGTGCCGATGCAGCCCTGAATGTAGATGAAGTTGTAGCCTGCCGCGTTGCATACTTCCTCAATATAGGGAACAAAGTCGGCGGAAATAACCTCAAATTCATAGCCTGAATTTTCGGGATGAGCGCTGAATGTGGCAATCATTGTGGGAGTCTCAGCCTTGTCTGCCGGCCGGAACTCAAGGCGGTAGAGATTTGTGTCAAACGTATTGGGAGCTGTTCTGTCGCGGAGATAATCGCTGATGTCCTTCTTTGCAAGAGTAAGAGTACCCTCTGTCATATCGGCGTAAGCTTCCTTGACTGTCTTTGCCGTCTGATCAACAATTTTCTTAAGGAATGTACGGTTAACGCCGCTCTTGATATCTGTGATTCTGAGATTTGAAAGGAAGATATTGTTGAGAACGTTTGTTACAGTGTTGTCCCATACGCCCTGAAGGTCGATACCGCTGTGAGTATGAGTAACGGAAACATTAAGGCTTACGATGTTGTTTGCCTTTGCAAAATCCGCAAG
This sequence comes from Acutalibacteraceae bacterium, assembly GCA_045639705.1. Lineage (GTDB taxonomy): Bacteria > Bacillota > Clostridia > Oscillospirales > Acutalibacteraceae > CAG-488. The sequence goes on along the minus strand of JAZUDP010000033.1, from coordinate 13,026 downwards.
CTCGGCACGGATAAGTCTTACATCGGCGTTTGCAATACCGATAGCGTCAAGAACCGCAAAAACAACATTTCCTCTGCCGGAACCGTCATTGAGAATGATTGTGCGTACTGAAAGTCCGTCGAAGGTTTCGGTTGTTTCAGCCATAAGGCCGTAACCGCCCATGGTGTAGGGAACCTCGCCGAAATCGTCGGGAAGGATGGAAGCTTCAGCATAGCCGAGGCTCCATTTTGCGCCTGCTGCGGGAGCGTCAAGGAATGTCTTTGTGCCCTCATAGAAGTTACCGTAATCGTCAAGATTGAATTTTCTGAAATCATTAAGAACAGAAGTCTTGGGAATAACAAGACCGAGAACCTTGCCGAGAACATTAATGAGGAGATTGCTCAGAGTGTTGACAAACTTTGCAAGGAAATTCATGAAAAGGGTCTTGAAGTTTGTTGAGGAAAGAGCCTCAAAGCTGTCACCTGCTGCGCCTGCTGTTTCAATGATTTTCCCCTCGTCAACAGCTGTGTTGACATAGTCAGCAAAATCGACTGTCTCAACCTGCTGAACCACGGGAGCTGTATCCTCTGCAAAAGAGCTTATACCCATAGGGATAAGAAGGCTGATGCAGAGAAGAACAGAAATTACCGATAAAACTGTTTTTTTCATAATCTTTCTCCTTTCACAAGATAGCTGTAATTATATCACAGATACATTATTTATTCAATATCCATAGCCGAACTTATTTGGAAAAAAGAGATTTAAAAAGATTGATTATTTCCTTAAAAATCAGAACTGTTTTCTGAATAAATGTTAAAGGAGTCTCCGCCTCGGTATCTGGAGCAACCGTTCCGTCCTCAGGTGAGCGCTCAAGGAAGCGGGGATATTCGCTGTATGTGTCAACCGTGGGCTGCTTTTCCGAAAGAAGCAGAGTTTCTATCATCTCATCAACGCTGCCGCCCCAATCGGTGTGCTTATTGTTTTTGATAAACCATGTCTGCTCGGGGAACAGGCAGGTTGAAGCATCAACCGTCCTGTCGGGATTAATATATTTCATGTCGGCTTTGGCAAGATATTCCTCAGAAAGCTTTCCGCCGTAAGGAGCCGTTACTGCTCCGAAGGAGGAATTTTTTGTATCAACATTGTTGTCGCTGAGCTTTTCCCAATCGGGAACAATCGGAATAATTGAGTAGCCGTAAGCGCTGATAACAACAACATTCGCATGCTCGTTAAGCTTTTTCAGGGTTTCCTCACGGTGAGCCCTGACTGTATTGTTATAGTTTTCAACCTTTTCAAGCAGTCTGCTGTGGTCAATTCCGTCGTTTGCATAGATATTGTTGAAAACGTAATCCATTGCGCTTTCGAGATATTCGTCGGGTACCATTGCCCATATCGTTGTCCACTGTGCAAACAGAGGAAGCACAACCTCATGAGCAACAATGTCAAGCACCTTTTCAAGTACATAGTTGCCGCAGCAGCAAACCGCGTCAAGTATGCCTGTCTGATTAAGAATATCGAAAATTGACGCAAGCAGATACTGACATTCTCCGCCCGCAAAAGAACCGCGCATATATTCCGTAACACTGTCGGCAACAAGTGAAATCCTGCCTGACATAAGCTCGCCGTTATAGCTTTCGCCGTAAATCGCCGTCAGATAGAAGCATACGCCGTCAACCTTTGAATCGCCGTAAACGGTAAGGTATGAAAGCATGATAACACCGCCGAGGCTGTGGCAGACAAAATCCGCCTTCGAAGCGCCTGAGCATTCAAGAATATAATCAACAAAATCGTTGAGCTGACCGGCAACGGCAAGCGGGTCCATACGCCAGTCATAGCCGAACTCATATTTGCCGTCGGATTTGATTTCATCTTTTTCGGGATATTCAAAGCAGATACCGGTACCGTTTGTAACCTCACCGTTAACATCACAGCACGCAGGTCCGAGCAGCTCGGTTGCCTTCGGGCAGACATTCTTTGCGAATCTGTCCCAGTTCCTGTCAACAGCAAGCAGCGCTATATCGGGAACAGCCTTTAAGGCCGTTTTGGCTATAGCATCTCCCGCAGGCGGCCATACCGACGGAGAATCGGAATTGCCTGCTTCGGCATAAACTGTTCTGCTCATAAATCCCGGTATTTCAATAACCGGACATTTGCGAACCGCCGTATCAGCCGCACCCGCGCTGACAAGCGGAACAGCAGTAAGTATAACAGCTATAATAACTGACAGTATTTTTTTCATGTTCAATCCCCCTTTTTTCTCAGATTTAAATATAAACTTTTTAAAATAAAAAGTCAAGTAAACTGCAATGCACTTGAATTTAAGGGATTAATGTGTTAGTATAATTCCATAAATTAACAAACGGAGGCGTTTTTATGAACCTTGAATCAATCATGGATGCGCTGAACTTTGCATACCGTCAGAAAGCTGCGGTATATGCAGTCGGCGACTTCTTCCGGAATTTCTTTGCAAACGGATTTTCGTTCAAAAAGATTTTCGCAGGCTTTATGGTAGTTATCGAGATGTTCGGTTCTGTCCTTTTCGACAAGCCCGTAACACCGAGAGGACCTGAGCTTGACCTTACAGGCTACAATCTTGTTTTCTGCGACGAGTTTGAAGGAAACGAGCTTGACACAGACGCATGGGGCTACCGTGCATCGGGCGCACGCCGCAACGGTTTCAACGCAGAAAGCCAGGTTGAGGTTAAGGACGGCAACCTCTTCCTTACTGCCGAATACCTTGAAAACGGCATGTACGGCGAGGGCTGGTACGCAGGCATGATAAGCCTTAAGGAGCATTACTGCCGCGGTTACTTTGAAATCCGCTGCAAGTGCAACAAGGACAAGGGCTTCTGGAGCGCATTCTGGATTCAGGCAGACAGCCCGTACGACCACTACAAGTCACAGGGCGGTATCGGCGGCGCAGAGCTTGATATCTTTGAAGCAATGGGTGCCGACGCAAAGCTCAAGAAGAACCGCAATGTTGTTTCACAGACAATTCACTGCAACGGCTGGGACGACGATGTCGAAAATATCGACTCACGCTGCGTCGGTGATTTCAAGGTAGGCAACGATATTTATGACGAGTACAATACCTACGGTCTTAAGTGGACTGAGGATGAGTACATCTTCTACATCAACGGCGTTGAGAGCGCACGCAGCTCATTTGCAAACGGTGTTTCACAGGTTCCCGAAGAGGTTATCGTTTCGCTTGAAATCCCCTCTGAGATTCCCGAAAAGATTGCAAACAACAAGGATTACTCAACACAGATGGTTGTTGACTACGTTAAAATTTACCAGCAGTAATCAAAAAAAATTAAGGCTGAGCTTCAACGGCTCAGCCTTTTTCTTTTCGGGCGTCCGACGCTGAAAGATGCGTTTTCAGACGATTTATCCCTGATTTGCGCCGCCCTTCGGGAACGGCAGTTTTTATTTAACAAGATCGTTGATTTTCTCACGCATTGCCTGTTCGGTATCGCGGTAGAACTGTGTCTTCGGATTCGGGTGTTTATTCTCAGCCCAGAGCTTGTCCGCCTGCGGTTTCCATGCAGCCGCAAACTTGTCGCACTTTGCGCACAGATGCTCAACGCCCTCCTGATTTTCAAGGTCGGTGGACTTTGCGCCTGTAATCTGAATTATTTTTCTCAGATACTCGGGATTTTCAAGCATCGGGCACGGGCGAAGATGATTGTCATTGAACGGCTGATTATGATAGTAGCACATAAACAGCGGATTTCTGAGCGCTTCAAGAATCGTATGCGTTCTGATATTTGCGTCCGAGAAATGAACGAATACGCACGGCTCCATGTCGCCTGCGGAATTGATATGGAAATAATTCCTGCCGCCTGCAATACAGCCGCCGACATACTCTCCGTCATCCTGAAAATCCATAATGAACAGCGGTTTGCCTGTCTTGCCGTTGCGCATTTTCTTAAGCCAGAAATACATGTGCGTTCTCTGCTCGGGTGTGGGAATAAGCTCCTCAACGGCGTTTGTACCGACGGGCATATAATTGAAATAAAGCGCAAACATAACGCCCTTGTCAATCATTTTGTCAAGGAACTCATCGCCTGTAACCGTATCTATATTTTTAGATGTGTAGCAGACGGAAATACCGTAAAGACATTTATTCTTCTGAAGCAGCTCCATCGCCTTCATTGTGCGGGCGTATGCGCCCTCGCCGCGGCGGAAATCATTGGAATCCTCGCTGCCCTCAATGCTTAACGCAAGCGTAAGGTTGCCGACTTCCTTCATGTCGTCGCAGAATTTCTGGTCAATGAGAGTTGCGTTTGTATAAGCAAGAAATGTGCAGTTCTTGTGTTCACGGCAAAGCTTTAAAATATCATTCTTACGGATAAGCGGCTCACCGCCCGTAAACATATAAAGATGAGTACCAAGCTCAACACCCTGATTGACAACGCTGTCCATTTCCTCATAGGTAAGATTCAGCTTGTGACCGTATTCGGCCGACCAGCAGCCCTTGCAGCGCATGTTGCATGCGCTTGTCGGGTCAAGAAGCATAAGCCACGGAATATTGCACTTATACTTTTCGCGGTTTTCTCTGACAGCCTTTGTACCGTGCAGACCCGCGCCAAGAGCAAATGAAAGAAACATCTTTTCAAGGTTATCCCTGTCAATGCTGTTTACATATTTCATTGCATAGTCAAACCATACATTGTCCTTATCGTTCAATGCATTGCGGAAGCTTTCAAAAGTCTTTTTCGGAAATGTTTTTCCCGAAGCTTTTTCGGCTGTATTTATTATTTTGATAATGTTTGCCTGCGGGTCTTTGTCAATATACCTGAGCGTTCTGTCAAGTATAAATTTCGCGCCGACCCACTGGAGCTTTTCTTTTATCATTACGTTACCTCCGAGGAACACTATCCAACATACTGAAAGTTATTCTCTCATACTTTTACCGTAAAGTCAACGAAAAGTTATAAATTTATCGTTTCTTATCTATTGTATAAAAACACAGCAGATTTTTTGTATCTCATTATTATTGACAATAAATTTTCATTATTATATAATAATCAGGCAAAATATTATTCTACGGAGGCTTTGCTATGAAAAAATTTCTCAGCATTATACTTGCAATTGTAATGTGCCTTGCCGTTACAGTCCCCGCTTTTGCGGCCGATACAGGTAAGACAGAGCTTAAATTCCACAACGGCGAGTTTAAAATCATGCAGTTCAACGACACGCAGGATGTTGTTCTCAAGGATGTTCTTCAGCGCGACTATTTCCTTAAGGTTATAGAAAAAGAACAGCCCGACCTTCTTGTTTTTGCAGGCGATATGCTTACCGATTTCTTCCCCGGCGCAACAAAGAAATCACTTACAAAGTGCATTGAGAATTTCTTCCCCGTTGTTAACGAATGCGGCGTTCCCTTCGTTGTTACATTCGGAAACCATGACCATGACTGGGACGACAAGGGCAAATTCACTCTTGCCGAGCAGGAGGAATTCTACAGACAGTTTGAAAACTGCATCAATCCCACGGACGGATACAGCTTCGGTACGTTCAATCTTCCGATCAAATCGTCCGACGGAAAGAAAACAGCCTTCAACGTATATGTTTTCGACTCCAACAACAAGGCTCCCGAAGGTCTTATCACAGGCTACGAGGGCGTCCGCGCAGACCAGGTGGAATGGTACAAGGCAAAGAGCGACGAAATAAAAAAGGCTAACGGCGGCAAGGTTGTTCCTTCTCTTGCATTCCAGCATGTTCCCGTTAAGGAAATCAACCAGTTCCTCGATGAGGTTCCCTTCACCGCTGACCTTTCAGATGCTGTTTTCAACATTGACAACGGCAAGTGGTATGCACTTAACGACAAGGTTACAGAAGGCAAGCTCGGCGAGGTTCCCTGCTCAGAGTCAGAGGACAGCACAGCGGGTCAGTATGACGCATTCGTTGAAAAGGGCGATGTTATCGGCGCATTCTTCGCACATGACCACGTTAACAATTTCTACGGCGATACTCCCGAGGGAATCACACTCGGCTACAACGGCGGCACAGGCTTCAGCACCTACGGCAGAGGCGGCGACCGTTCTGCAAGAGTATATGTAATCAAAGAAAACAATCCCACGGAATTTGAAACATACCTCGCAACCTACAACGATGTAATGGGTAAAAATATGAAGTTCTGGGTAATGGACCTCGTTTCTCCCGTTGACATCACGGTTATCGTAAGATTCTTCATTAACCTTTGCCCCGATTTCATCCTTAACCTTATTGCAAAGGCTCTTTGATTAATCAGCGCATAATTAAAGCTCCGCTTCGGCGGAGCTTTTTTCGTGCCGCAGTGACTGCGGCAAATAACAATCGGCATAGCAAAAGGCTTCCCCGGAAAAGGAAGCCTTTTTGATATGTATATTAAAGATTTTTGAATTTTTCCTCAAGCAGTCTGATGAAAAGTCCGCCCTGAACCGTACGGTGACGGAAGCCTACCATCTGTGCCGTATTGGTATCGTACCAGTCCGTCATAGGCACACGCGAGCATGTAACATTGTATGCATCCCACAGCGGAGCGATGAAATCTTCAAAATCGTCCTGCGTCGGAGCAAGACATGCTGTCCATACAAGCCAGTCTGACTTTGTATAAGCCTTGCGGCTGTCAAGCGGCATGCCGTAATAATTAATGTGCTTAAGATTTGAGAAAAATTCGGATGTGATAAGGTAATCCTTAAAGAGCTTTGTACCCCAGATTCTATCCCATACGATATTGTACTTCATGCTGAAGGTATCGGGCTTGTCAAAAGCAAGACGGAAGCTGCCGTCGCCGTTGTATGCGCGCTCCGACCAGCTGTCAGCCATATCCTTTGCGGTCTTCGCAAATTTTTCCGCGCCGTCGGTGTCGCCCTGCATCTTAAGCAGAATCGAATAGCCCTGAATGCCCATGATAGCCTTAAGCGAAAGGTTGCAGTTGTGTGCGAGATGGCCTGCAAAGTCGTCGGTGCAGCGCTGATTTTCGGGGTCTGCGCCGAATTCGATAAGATAATTTACCCACTGTTCAAGTATCGGCATATACTGTGCGGCAAAATCCATGCTGCCGTCAAGCATCGCGATATTCGCCATGAGGATAATCATGTTTCCGCATTCCTCAACAGGCATCTGCTTTGTGCGGTATTCCTCAAGCGTTTTCGACTTCCAGCCGTAGCGCTGACCGTTGACAAGCGGATATGTGCCGACATCATGCGGCGCAAAATCAAATACCCATTCATCCGAAACGGCATATCTGAAAATAGGTCTGAGCATACCCTTAAGCAGCTCGGTATTGTAAAGCAGGAACAGCGGAGCTGACGGATAGGTTACATCAACCGTTGCGGCACAGCCGTTGCTGAAGCACTCCTTTGAAATAAAGAGAATGTCGCCGTTTTCGTCTGTTACAAGCTTGTGCGCCGCGATAACCTGACGGTATGCAAGCTCGAGCAGCTCGGCGTATCTTTCACCGCCGGCACACCTTGCATCGTTATAGAGCTTTGCGGAAAAAGCATTGCACTTTTCAAGCATTTCATCGCTTTCGGCAAGAGCCTCCGCAATTGCTTCCTCAATCGTTATGCCCTTTGTATGCCAGTAAGCCTTAAGCGGCTTTTTGAAATACTCGATGCTGTATATATCGTCGTAGGCAAAAAGCACATCGTATTTTTTGCAGCATTCCATGTCAAATTCTGCGCCGACAAATGTCATTTCATCCTCAGTATATGTTGAAAGCTTTGCGCCTTTAGGAGCTGTCAGATAGAAATATCCCCAGTCAATTCTAAGGTCGTCGCCCTCGCGGTTGAGATAATTCTGTACCTTTGAACCCATTTTTATTGCCGAAACGCCGTCAGAGATGTTTACGGTTTCCGTTTCAACCTCATACTGTCCCGCCTTATCAAGACAGAGCTGTTCGGACGCAGCGATTCTGACGCTTACATCGTGCTTTGCGCCGTCAAGTGTACAGTATCCGATTTTCAGATAGGAAACAGGGCGTGAAAGTCTGTATAAATCGTCGATAAAAAACGGAGTATAGAAATCAAGGCAGAGTCTGATTTTTTCATTTTCGAATTCGTAGCTTGTAACGAGAGCGTTCATATCGAATTTTTTCTGAGCCAAGGGAGTTCCGTGACTGCAGTCCATAAAGCGTAATGTCTCGCCGTCAACTGTTACAAAACCGTCAATGCGGTTTTCCCTGCCTGTCCAGTGAACTGCCGTTCTTTCGGTAAGCTTATCAGCCGGCGACCAGATTGAAAAATACGGGTCAACAGTGATAAGCGGTACTGCGGGCGGTCTTAATCTCATAGGTATTCCTCCTAAAATTTTCTGAGAAAATAGTAACAAAATTGACATTCTGTGTCAAGCGATTATTGACATTATAACCTTGTGTGATAAAATTTATTTATATAAATAAGAAGGAATGTTGTTTATGAAAATTATCGCTCACCGCTGCGGTACGGATAAATTCCCCGAGCAGACAATTCATGCCGCGCGGTTTTCACTTAAAAATAACGTTGATTATGTTGAGGTTGATATCCGCTTCACCTCCGACAATCAGCCTGTTGTTATTCACGACGACACACCCGAAAGCCTTTACGGCACTTCAATACCCGTGCGCGCAATGACAAAAACGGAATTTCTTGCACTCCGCAGAACCGCTGATAAAGCATACTGCGGTCACGCTTTTACGGATTATCTCGAATGCGGAATTGACCGTATGCTCTTCCACTGCAAGGAGGGCGGCGAAAGGCTCAACACCGTTCTTGATTTATGCAGGGATTACGGTATCCTCGACAAGGTTGTTTTCGGTGTTCAGGCTGTTGAGGATGTTAAAATTGTCAAGGCTTACGGAGATGTTAAAGTGCTTGCCTTTCTGCCGAAGGGACTTGCAATTGAGGAGTTTGCCGCGGCAGGCGCGGATTTCATCCGCCTGTGGGAGGGCAGCTGCAGCGAGGAGAATATTGCAAGGGTAAAGGCCACGGGCAGAAAGCTCTGGATAATGTCAAAAAACCCCACTGTCGGCGAGGTTGTTGACGGCTGCTATGAATTTTATGAAAAATGCGGCGCGGACGGCGTTCTTGTCAACAGAATTTTACCCGCACTGGAATATTACCGTTGACTTTTACCGTCACGGCTGATATATTTAGAATAAAGATACACTGAAAAGGAGTATTATTTATGATTATTACCAAACCCTGCATGGGCTGGAACTCATGGAACACATTCGGAGAAAACATAAATGAAAAGGTTGTTATGGAAACCGCCGATTTCATTGCGGAAAGCGGTCTTAAGGACTGCGGCTACGAATACGTTATCATTGATGACTGCTGGAGCCTCCGTGAAAGAAATGAAGCGGGCGAAATCGTTCCCGACCCTGAAAAATTCCCCCACGGCATGAAATATGTTGCCGACTACGTTCATTCAAAGGGGCTGAAGTTCGGTATGTATTCCTGCGCAGGTACACTTACATGCGCACGCTATCCCGGAAGCTACGACCACGAATTTGTTGATGCAAGGAAATTCGCGGAATGGGGCGTTGACTATCTCAAATACGATTACTGCTACCATCCCGAAACAACCTACGGTCATGTTGTTTACAAGAGAATGGGACTTGCGCTTGCAAACTGCGGACGCGATATAGTCTTTGCCGCATGCTCATGGGGTGCGGAAAACACCAAAACATGGATAAAGGAAACCGGCGCCCACACATGGCGTTCCACAGGCGATATTAATGATTCCTTCGCATCAATCAAGCGTCTCTCTCAGGAACAGCTTCAGGTTATGGAATATAACGGAAACGGCTGCTACAATGACATGGATATGCTTGTTGTCGGTATGCGCGGCGAGGGCAATGTCGCTCTTACGGGCTGCACAACCGAGGAATACAAAACTCATTTTGCTCTCTGGGCGCTCATGGGTTCTCCCCTCATCATCGGCTGCGACCTCAGAAAAGCCGATAAGGAAAGCATGGAGATTCTTAAGAATAAGATGCTGATTGACATCAATCAGGACGAGGCCTACAGACAGCCCTTCATCTGCAACAACCGCCGTGAATTCAGAGAAGAGCGCAAGCTTGACGAGCCGCTTTACAAGCATTATCAGATTGACCAGCCCGTTGTTGCACGTTTCCTTGCAAACGGCGATATCGCAATCGGTCTGTTCAACTTTGAGGACAGAAAAGCTTCTCCGTTTACCAATCTTGACGCCTTCGGCCTCGGCGAATGCACAGGCAAGACTCTTGAGCTGACCGATGTATGGACGGGCGAGGTTACAAGACCTGCAAACGGCGTTATCCGCAAGGAGCTTGAACCGCACAGCTGCGTTGTTTACCGCGCAAAGGTTGTTGACGCAAAATGAGCCGGTGCGTGAAATGCGGACGCGAGCTTGTCAATGACGATATCGGTCTCACAAAGAAGTTAATCAACAGAGGGTCAACCGAATTTTACTGCATGGACTGCCTTGCGGAAATGTTCAACTGCAGTACCGGGCTGCTCGAAAAAAAGATTGAGCAGTTCAGAAAACAGGGTTGTTCGCTGTTTATTTAAAGGAGGATATTTATGCAGAAAACTATCAAGAAAGCAGTTTCAATCATTCTTGTTCTGACAATGCTGTTCTCAGTCAACGGACTGAGCGCATCGGCAAAGCAGAGCAACTGGCAGCGTCTGGGTTCTTCTGTACTCGGCACTGTCATCTACACCGTGCTTTACGCACTCAGCGATATTTTCCCCGACGCCGATAAATTCGTCGCAAAGGAAGACTATGTCAACGAGGACTTCTACGGCGGAACAGGCTCCTTCCTTGACGAGCCCGCAAAAAATGCGCGTTGGAAATTAGGTTACGCCAACGCAAGCCTTGTTCCCGACGACTGGCAGGAGCATAAGTATTATCTCGGCGGCTACATTATGTTTGAAAATTTCTTCACCAACAAGGTTGAGCAGGTTATCGACGACATGAAGGCCCGCGTTATCGCCATTGAGGACGGCAGCGGCAGAGGCGTTTCCGTTTTCGCAACAATCGACTGCATCGGCGTTACCAATGCCGACATAAAGGAAGTACGCCGTCAGCTTGTTGAAAAGTCGGCAGGCAAATACAGCTTTGCTTCAATCAACGTTGCCTCAACTCATGCTCACAGCGGCATTGACACCGAGGGTCTGTGGACAAATCTTTTTGTAAAGGTTCTCGGCAATATCCCCCGTGCGCTTCTCGGTATCGGCAATCTTAAGCAGGGTACTGACGAGCATTATATGGAATTCTTCTATGACACGGTTTCCGACGCAATGCTCAAGGCTCTCAACAGCATGACAACAGGCGAAATGACATATACCCGCAAGGATATCGGAACCGATTACTACACGAACAAGAACAGAAAGTCTGCATCCGCAATGATGACAGATATGACCGTTCTGAAATTCACACCCGATACAAAGAATTACGACCCGACCATGATTATCAATGTCGCTGCACATCCCGATGTTGCGGGACTTCCCACAACTGACGGTCAGGGCAAGGGCAGAGAATTATGCGGCGAATACATTTACTACATGGGCGAGCTTCTTTCCGAGGCAGGCTACAACTGCATGTTCTTCAACGGTGCAATCGCAGGAATTTACATGTCCCGCGGCGCTTCAAATGATAATCAGACCTTCACTCACCGTTCACAGCAGTCGGCACGTTACGGCAGAGAGCTTGGCAAAATGGCACTTGCAGCCGACATGACGCTTGAGGAAATCAAGCAGAACAAGGTTCTCTATGACGAAGAGGAAATCGCAAGAGAAACAGCAATCGCCGAGGAAAACGGCGGTCAGTACACGCTCTGGTGCGAGAACTGGACACCCGTAAAGAGTGAAAAGGTTGACCCGATTTTCAACATCGTTCTCAAGCCCGTTTACATTCCCGTAACCAATCCGTTCATCATTATAGCAGGCAAGCTTAACCTTGCAAACTACAAGGTTATCAAGGCTGACAGATTCCGCTACGAAATCTGCACCGAGGTCGGTTATATTGAAATCGGCAAGCAGATTAAGGCCGTTATGATGCCCGGCGAGGTTATTCAGGATCTGATTGTCGGCGGTACATCGCTTACAGCAGAGGATTCCTATTCAGCAAAGGCATTTGAATATCCCTGCATCACTGAAATATTCGGCGATGACGATATCATCTGCTTCGGTCTTATGAACGACGCAGTCGGCTACATTGTTCCCGACAACGATTACTGCATGTGCATCGCATTTGACCATTACCATGAGCTTATCTCCCTCGGCATCAACGCCGCAAGCAGCGTTATGGATGTATTTGAGGACATAGCAAAGGAAGTTAAATAAATCCCGATAAATAAAAAACGGACAGCATCTGCTGTCCGTTTTTTATTTAAGCTTAGTCAATCTCAACTGAGATTTTCTGCTCGCTGCGGTTTGCCGCAGAACGCATAACAGTTCTGATTGCCTTCGCAATTCTGCCCTGCTTGCCGATAACACGGCCCATATCGTCGGGAGCAACGTGAAGATGATAGACGATTACGCCTTCCTCATCGGGCTCGTCAACTGCAACGGTTACTGCGTCGGGTTCATTTACAAGACCCTGAGCAATCTGAGTTAACAACTCTTTCATCACAGTTCTCCTACTTATTTAATAATGCCGTTCTTCTTGAAGAGAGCCTTAACTGTATCTGTGGGCTGTGCGCCGTCTGCAAGCCACTTTGCAGCTGCTTCTGCGTCGATTTTAACCTCTGCCGGCTCTGTCATGGGATTGTAAGTACCGATTTCTGCGATGAATCTGCCGTCACGGGGATATCTTGAATCCGCAACAACTACACGGTAGAAGGGAGCTTTCTTTGCGCCCATGCGATGAAGTCTGATTTTAACCATTGTTAATTCCTCCAAATATAAAAATAATATGTCGAAACATAAACATAACAGATCCTGTAGCACTTGAATGCTGTTCTCTTGACACTGCTTCAACAATTATAGTTAATCCACTTGATGATACACGTACCCTGAAAATACTTCTTTCTGTTAATAAGCATTTTGAAGATTTAGGAGCATCATTGCCGTTCGTTATTACTGCTAAGTCGGA
>JAZUDP010000032.1:0-32830 GCA_045639705.1 Acutalibacteraceae bacterium | reverse complement strand
AAGTGACAAGGGGTAGGACCGCCGAATGGCGGTGGAGGGATTCTTTTCCAGTTTTCATCAGACTTTTTATAGAATCCCCTCGCCAACTATCGTTGGCCCTCTCCCCTTTAGACAAGGGGCGCTTGATCCATCCAATCTCATCGATAAATTGTAATTTGTGCATTTCCGACTGCTCGCGCACAACAGCAACGGTTCTGATTATTGCCTACCCGGCGTACGACCGCAGGTACTGCGGTAAATTGTAATTTGTAAGGTCGGTTCGAATTATAATTTCACCTTTTTTAAAAAATGTAATAATAGTGTTGAAATTATGTATATAGTTGTGCTATAATAGCATATCAGCCATATAGAGTGGCGAAATATGCAGATTAGGATGTGACAGGTATGAAGTGCCCGTTTTGCGGTTTTTCAGAAAGCAAGGTTATCGACTCCCGCCCCACAGACGAGGGCGAACGTATCCGCCGCCGCAGAGAATGCACAAGCTGCGCAAAAAGATTTACTACATATGAGGTTATTGAAAGCGTTCCCATTATCGTTGTAAAGAAGGATAAATCAAGAGAGGCTTTCGACAGAGCCAAGCTTTTCAACGGCCTTCTCAGAGCCTGTGAAAAGCGTCCCGTTCCGCTTGATACAATTGAAAAAATTGTTGACGATATCGAGCTGACGCTCCAGAATTCGCTTGACCGCGAGGTTACAGCTACACGCATCGGTGAGCTTGCGATGGATAAGCTTAAGGATACCGATGAGGTTGCTTATGTCCGCTTTGCTTCCGTTTACCGTCAGTTTAAGGATATCAACACCTTTATGGATGAGCTTGCAAAGCTCCTCGGTGAAAAGAAATAAGTTTGAAGGAAGATTCCTATGAAAAAGAATACAGCTTTAAAGGTTGTTCTGGGTACAGCTGCCGTCGCAGCCGTTGCGGGTGACCTTGCATGCGATTTCGCAATCAAGCGTCCCGACCCGAAAAAGAAAAAGAAGCCAACAACGAGCGAGGTTTACAAAAGACGCAACGAAATCAGAAAAATCAACAATCAGCGCCTTTATGACAGCAGCCCCGAGGATCTGACTCTCACAAGCGTTGACGGTCTTCAGATGAAGGCATGGTTCGTTCCCGCAGATTCAAAGCGTTTTGTTATCTGCGTTCACGGCTACCGCTGCAACGGTCCCGATGAATTCAGTCACATTTTCCCGTTCTATCACGATGAAATGGGCTATAATTACCTGCTTCCCGACCTTACGGGTCACGGCAGAAGCGAAGGCGGTTATGCCTGCTTCGGCTCAAAGGATTCCAAAAACATTCTTCTCTGGGTCGACTATCTTATCAACCGCTTCGGCGAGGATATCGAAATCATTCTTCACGGCATTTCAATGGGTGCCGCCACGGTTATGAACTGCAACGAGATGTCGCCGCCCGACCAGGTTAAGATTGTTATTGAAGACTGCGGATTTACAAGCACAATTGACATAATGAACAATACGCTCAAGGGTATGATAGGCTTCCCGATGAAGCCCCTTGTATATCTCGGCAGTGTTTTCAGCAAAATAAAAGCAGGATATTTCTTCTCGGAGAGCGATCCGCTCGGCAACATGAGCAGGGCAAAGAATCCCATGCTTTTCATTCACGGCGAGGAGGATACATATGTACCCTTTGAACACGGCAAAAAGCTTTATGACGCCTGCCCTGTTGAAAAGGACTTCCTGTGGGTTCCCGATACGGTTCATGCGTTCAGCTATTACAACGCCAAGGAAGAATATGAGCAGAAAATAAAGGACTTCATAAAGAAGCATATGGATAAGGCAGAAGAAACAGTTACAGCATAAATTATGTTAAGGGCACTTAAACGTGCCCTTTCGTAATCTCCGCTTTACTCTGCGGCGATTACTGTATATTGGAGGAATTATATACCATGAAACAGTTCAGTGATTTATCAAAGGATGAACTGAAACAGATGAAGGCTGAGCTTGAGGCTCAGTATGAAGCATTCAAAGAAAAAGGACTTAAGCTTGACATGTCGCGCGGAAAGCCCAATAAAACTCAGCTCGACCTGAGCAGCGACATGCTTGACATACTCAATTCATCAAGTGACATGAAAGCGTCCGACGGTATGGAAACGCGCAACTACGGCGGTCTGCCCGGTATTCCCGAATGCAGACAGCTTTTCGCCGACCTTTTAGGCGTTGAAAGCAAAAATGTTGTTGTCTGCGGCGCGGCAAGCCTTACAATCATGTATGACTACATCGCTCAGTGCATGATATTCGGCTGCGGAGATGAGCCGTGGATTAAGCAGGGCAATGTAAAGTTCCTCTGCCCCTGCCCCGGCTACGACAGACATTTCGGCATTCTTAAGCATTTCGGAATTGAAATGATAAACATTAAAATGAACGACGACGGCCCCGATATGGACAGCGTTGAGGAATATGTAAAGGACAGCAGTGTAAAGGGTCTTATCTGCGTTCCGAAATATTCAAATCCCGACGGAATCACCTTCTCCGACGAGGTTGTACGCCGCTTTGCAGCGCTTAAGCCCGCCGCAAAGGATTTCAGAGTTATCTGGGATAACGCATATCTCATTCACGATATCAACGACACACCCGACAGCCTCCTCAACATCTTTGACGAGGCAAAGAAATGCGGCAGCGAGGATATGTTCATTGAGGTCTGCTCCACATCAAAGATGAGCTTTGCGGGTGCAGGCATCTCCGCTGTTGCGGCTTCCGACGCAAACATAAAATCAATTCTCGACAGAATGACAATTCAGATTATTTCTCACGACAAGGTCAATCAGCTTCGCCATGTCAGATATTTCAGAGATGTTGACGGACTTAAGGCTCAGATGAAAAAGCACGCAGCACTGCTCAGGCCTAAGTTTGAGGCGGTTACCGACGGCTTTGCAAAAACCTTTGACGGAACAGGCATTGCCCGCTGGAAGAACCCCAACGGCGGATATTTTGTCAGCCTTTACGTTATGAACGGCTGTGCAAAACGCGTAGGTCAGCTTTGTAAGGATGCAGGTCTGACGCTGACAACGGTAGGCGCAACCTATCCCTACGGAATCGACCCCGACGACAGCAATATCCGTATTGCCCCGTCGTTCCCCGATGTTGACGAGCTTAAGAAGGCAGTTGAGCTTCTGGGCATCTGCGTTAAGCTTGCGGCATGTGAAAAATTATTATCAGCTGAAAAATAAAGGCGGACTCCGGCATGAACCAACCCCTGTATGATGTAAGAGAATTTAATAACTTCCGTGAAATGCTTTTACAGAGTGTGACTGTTTACGGTCACACTCCTGCTTTCCGTTTTAAAAACAGCATAGGGCAGATTCGCGATATAAGCTACAAGCGTTTTTACACCCATGTCAACTCCCTCGGCACCTCACTGCTTGAACTCGGACTTGACGGACAGCGTATTGCCATTGCAGGCGCAAACAGCTATAAATGGTGTCTTTCGTACATGTCTGTTGTCTGCGGCGCGGGCGTTGCCGTTCCCGTCGACAAAGAGCTTCCGTTTGCCGATATAAAAAGCATACTTGAGGTTTCAGAGGCAAAGGCTGTTATTTTTGACGCAAAATTCGGCAAAAAGCTGCTTGAACACCGTGACGAGCTTCCCGACGGACTCATCCTTATCGGGATGGACTGCAAGCAGGACGGTGACGGCATCGTTTCCTTCGACCGTCTTGTCAGCGAGGGTGAAGAGCTGATGGCACAGGGCCATGTTGAATATATCAACAAGGAAATCGCGGGCAACAAGCTGACCGTTCTTCTGTTCACCTCAGGCACAACGGGAATGTCAAAGGCAGTCATGCTCAGCGCAAACAATATCTGCTCCGACATCCGCTCAATTATGGGTATTGTAAAAATCAGCCACGGCGAACGGATTCTGTCGATTCTTCCCATGCATCACACCTATGAATGCACCGTAACATTTCTGTGCTGCTTTTATGCAGGCGTTACAATCTGCTTCAGTGAGGGACTGCGGTATCTTGCAAAGAATCTTCAGGAATTCAAGCCTCATATTCTTATTGCCGTTCCTCTTCTGCTTGAAAAATTCTACAACAGAATTCAGAAAGCAATGGAAAAGGAACGCGGTGCGGCAATCAAGGTAAGCATCGGTCACGCCCTTTCGAAAACCGCAGGTGCGTTCGGAATTGACGCAAGCAGCTTCTTCTTCGGGAAAGTCAAGGAAGCCTTCGGCGGAAGCATACGGCTGATTATTTCGGGCGCGGCAGGCATTGACCCCGTAATTATCCGCGACCTTAACAGATTCGGCATTCAGACCTTTCAGGGCTACGGACTTACCGAATGCTCGCCCATAATCATCTGCAGCAGCGACAGGGAGAGCAGACCCGATTCAATCGGCAAGCCTATTCCGAATGTCGAAGCAAAGCTTTATAACTGCAGTGAAAACGGCGTGGGCGAAATCTGCGTAAAGGGACCCATGGTAATGCTCGGCTATTACAATGACATGGAGGCGACACGCGCCTGCTTCGACCTTGACGGCTGGTTCCATACGGGCGACCTCGGAAGAGTTGACAGCGACGGATTTTATTATATATGCGGACGCTGCAAGAGCGTTATTGTCACAGGAAACGGCAAAAATATCTATCCCGAGGAGCTTGAAGCTCTTCTGACAAAGGAAGCCGCGGTTAAGGAATGCATTGTTTCGGGTGCTGAGGACGAAAAAGGCGGAACAATTGTCTATGCACGCATATTCCCCGATTCAAAGGCGATTTCGGCAATGAACGGCAACAGAAATATCGACAGCGACGACATAAACAAAGCTGTTGCGGATGCGGTTAAAAAAATCAACGCTTCGGTTGTAAGCTATAAAATGATAAAGAAATATGAGATTGTCAGCAAGGAATTTCAGAAGACGACAACTTCAAAGATAAAAAGAAATCAGTAATAAAAAATTTCCCCTCCTCATAAATATAAATGAGGAGGGATTTTTATGCCCAAAAGGAGAAAGCCCAGAGCGGAAGCAAATCTGAAAACCGTAATAATAAAATCGCTTATCGGTTCTGTAATCGGAGCAGCGTTATTTTTTGTGCTTGCCGTGCTGACCTCGCTTGCATGTCTTAAAAGCGATTCCGACCCCGCTTCATATAAATTTTTCGTTCTTGCCGCAGGCGCGGTATCGGGATTTATCTGCGGATTTACAGCGGTCAGACCCGTAAAAAAGAAGGGCATTATCACAGGCGCACTGAGCGTTTTGCCGATGTACCTGACTGTCGCATGCACTGCCATGCTTGTTTCTCACACCGGACTCGGTCTCATCGGATGGATACTGTGTGCGGTTATGCTTGCTTCGGGCGGCGTCGGAGGAATAATCGCGGTAAACTGATTTACATATTTACATTGCCGCCGTGTTGTGATAGAATTAATCAACAACATTTTGGAGGCGGAATTATGGAGCTTGAAATAAAACAGGTTTCTTCCCTTGAAAGAATATTTCTTGACGGAAAATGTGTAATGAACGAAATAAGCGGAGGAAAGGTGCTTAAGGGCGAGCGCATTTCCTATCAGCTCGCATATAAAAGCGATTCGGTGGTTGACGCAAAGGTAAGCGTTGAATCGCCGATTTCCGATACCGTAAAGGTAAGCTCGGTCGGCAATGTTCCTTCGGAAATTCCGATATGGGCAGAGCATGACGATTATTATGAGCGCACCGAGCCCGGACTTTTCCCCGATGTGCTTTTCCCTGTTGAAGACGGTTACCTTGCAATAAAGCGTCAGAACTGGTATTCGCTGTGGATAACAGCCGATATTCCCGAGGATATTGAAGCAGGCAGATACGGCATTACCGTCACAATTACCGCGGACGATTTCAGCACATCAAAGACATTCACCGTCGAGGTAATCGACGCGGTTCTTCCCGAGCAGACGCTCATTTATACCAACTGGTTTCACGCCGACTGCATTTCCGACTTTTTCAACGAGCCTGTTTTCACGGAGCGTTACTGGAAAATCCTCGCCGAATTCATGAAGGCCGCGGCAAGAACAGGCATGAACATGATTCTCACTCCCGTTTTCACTCCGCCTCTTGATACAAAAATCGGCGGAGAGCGCACAACAGTTCAGCTTGTTGATGTAAGCGTAACCGACAGCGGATATACGTTCGGCTTTGATAAGCTCCGCCGCTGGATTAAGCTTGCACGGGAATGCGGCCTGAAGTATTTTGAAATCTCGCATCTTTTCTCTCAGTGGGGCGCTGTTGCGGCTCCGAAGGTCATTGCCGACGGCAAAAAGCTTTTCGGCTGGGAAACAAAGGCAACAAGCGAAGAGTATACGGAATTTCTCCATGCCTTCCTGCCGGAGCTGATTGAGGTGCTGAAGGAGGAAAAAATTGAGAAAAATACATTCTTCCACATCTCCGACGAGCCTTCGGTTGAACAGCTTGAATCCTATAAGGCGGCAAAGGCTATTGTAAAGGATATACTTAAGGACTTCCCGATAATCGACGCTCTTTCGGAATATGAATTCTATAAAAACGGCGTTATCGAATTCCCGATTCCCTGCACAAACTGCGCGGAGACCTTCGTAAAGAACGGTTATGAGCATCACTGGACATACTACTGCTGCGGACAGAGGGAAAAGGTAAGCAACCGCTTCTTCGCCATGCCGCTCGCACGCACAAGGATTATCGGCATTCAGCTCTACCTTTATGAAATGGAAGGCTTTTTACAGTGGGGCTTCAATTTCTACAACGCCCACCACTCGCTCCGCCATATCAATCCCTATCTTATCACCGACGCTGACGGCACATTCCCGTCGGGCGACTCGTTTATGGTTTATCCCTATAAGGATTCCGCAATTGCTTCCGTCAGAAGCGTTGTATTCCATGAGGCTCTTCAGGATATGCGCGCTTTGCAGCTTGCCGAGAAGCTTGTCGGCAGGGAAAAGCTTGTTGAAGAGCTTGAAAAGAACTTCGGAAAAATCACATTTGAGGACTATCCGAGAGGCGAGGAAAACTTTAATATGATTCGCAATCTCATAAATAATATTATTATTGAGAATGTAAACAAATAAACAATACGATTTTTCAAACTGCTTTGTATAACACTTTACAAAGCAGTTTTTTTCTGATATTATTATCAGGATATTAAATTTCAATACCCTGTATTAAGGAGAGATAAAATGTTTGAGCGCGTTGAATACCCTGAAAAGGTCGGAGTAAGCTCCGAAGCGTTTAAGGAATTAATAAACTTTTTTGAAACCTCGGGAGCCCGTCTTGACAGTCTTATGATTGTCCGCCACGGAAAAATCGCCTGCGAATGTCACTGGGCGCCAAGCACCGCCGACACACCTCATGAGCTGTTTTCTCTGAGCAAGAGCATAACGGCAATTGCGGTAGGACTTGCGTATGACGAGGGATATATTGACCTTGACACGAAGATTTATCAGAAATATTTTCCCGAAAAGCTTGAAAAGCTTAAAGGGAAGCAGAGAGAATGGGCTGAAAAGCTTACGCTGCATAATGTAATTGCCATGCAGGTCGGCAAAATCACAAGCGTACTTGACAACAAGGAAAAAACAGACTGGATTGACGCGCTGCTTGACCGTCCCTTCAAGTTTGAACCCGGCACAGACTGGGCATACATCAGCGAAAACGCATACCTGCTTTCATGGATTCTTCAGAAGGAAACGGGAAAAACAATGACCGAGTTCCTCACTCCCCGTCTTTATGAGCCTCTCGGAATGAAGGTTGCACAGTGGGACCAGAGCCGTGACGGCGTTGACGCGGGCGGCTGGGGTCTTAAGCTTACGGTTACCGACATTGCGAAGATTTCATATATGTTCATGAACAAGGGCATGTACGGCGACAGGCGCATCCTTTCTGAGGACTGGATAAACAAGAGCATTACACCGCACAACAAAAAGCTTTATCCCATTTTCTCAAAGGACAGCCACTACGGCTATCAGACATGGATTGATTACTACAACAATCAGACTACATACAGATTTACGGGACTTTACGGTCAGCATTCCTACATGCTTCCCGAGTATGACGCCGTTCTTGTCATGACGGGCAGAGACAACCGTGACAAAATTCTCATTGACCCCGTATTTGACCGCATTCCCGGTCTGTTTACCGAACCCTGCACGCTTGAGGAAAGCAAGGTTAAGGAGTTTAAAGCTCTGACCTCCTGCCAAAAGATTGACCCCGGCTTCACAGACATCGGAAAGCGCGATTTTGCAAAGGAAATGATAATCAGCGAACGCAATATCAAGGTTATCTCGGGAGCAAATCTCAGCGTTATCGGTGCGCCGACCTTCTTCATGTGGCGTGAGAGAATCGGTAAGCTCAACGATATCATGTTTAAATTCCATGACAACAGTCTTGAATTTTCATTTGTCGAACAGGGCTGCGAACGCAACACCATACACGCGGGCATGAACGGCGAATATATTCACAATGAGTTTACAATGAAGGAAAACCTGATTATCTGCGATGCGCAGGCAACATGGCGCAAGGACGGCAGACTTGAGCTGTTCCTTTATAACGCGGGACGCTCACAGACAAGAAGATTCATCTTCACCTTCGGCGCAAAAACAGTTAAAATCAAGGCTGAATCCGCCCCGGGCTTTAAGGAGCTTGCAATATTCAACCTCGGTTTTACAAACGGAATTGATGTAAAGGACGACGGACCGATTGCAAAGGGACTCGATATCGGAATACCGTATTTCAACGCATTCTATGCCGACCCCGACGGATTGGGATTTTTCAGGGATTAACATAACAGCTTAAAAGACCGGCAAAAAATCGCCGGTCTTTTTTTCATATGAGCATAATTGTATATATACAATTATATAAAAAATTGTTAAAATAAGCTATCTGTGAAATTATGGGGTTATGTAATGAAGACAAAAGTAAACTATAAAAAATACGGAGCCTTCCCTGATATGGATACCGTTAAGGAAATTATTCTTTACGGTGCCGAAAACGGAAAAGATAAGAAACAGATAGTTTTTACAAATTTTGATAACGAAACAGAAACAAAAACCTTCAATCAGACATTTTATGATACCGTAGGTCTCGGCCAGTACCTTTATAAAAAGGGCATGCGCGGCAAAAAGGTTGCCATACTTGCCGAAAACAGCTATTACTGGGTAATTTCCTATTTCTCGATTGCCACAGGTAAAATCACCGCTGTACCGCTTGACCCCAAGCTCACCGACGAAGAGCTTACCGACATCATGGTAAGAAGTCAGTGCGAAGGCATTATCTACACGGATGATTTCAAATCAGCCATTGACATGATGAAGGCCGATGAAAACACTGCGCTTACCGAATATATCCGCCTTAACGATTTTTACGCTCTTATTGCCGAGGGTCACGAGGACCTTGACAACGGCGCGTTCGATTATCTTACAGACGATGTAAAGGGCGACGACCTCGGCTTCATTGTTTATACATCAGGCACAACCGGCAGAAGCAAGGGCGTAATGCTGACGCAGAAAAATGTCGCCTCCGACGGCATCGCAACCTGCCGCGCAATGACGGCAAGTCAGGCAATCGCGTTTCTCCCCTTCCACCATACTCTTTCATGGGCAAGCGCGCTGCTTGCAAGTCCCCTTCTCACCGAATGGGGTTATATCTGCAAGAGCCTTAAAAATCTTCCTGACGATATAAAAACCTACAGCCCGCAGAATTTCACTGCCGTTCCCATGGCTGTTGAAACAATTTACAAAAAAATATGGTACACCGCAAAAAAAGAAGGCAAGGACAAAAAGCTTGAAACCGGACTGAAAATCAGCAACGCCCTTATGCGAATCGGCATTGATGTGCGCCGGAAGATTTTCAGGGAGGTTATCGACAACCTCGGCGGAGAGCTTGAGGTTATTATCTGCGGCGGCGCGTACCTTGATGTCAAATACGAAAAGGGACTTTATGACCTGGGCATTCAGGTTATCAACGGCTACGGCGCAACCGAATGCTCGCCGACCGTTACCTGCAACCGCCTCGATGATTTCAAATTCGGCAGTGCGGGCAAGCCCCTCGACTGCAACGAGGTTAAAATTCACAATCCCGATGCGGACGGCGTAGGCGAGGTTTATGTCCGCGGTTCAAATGTTATGGTCGGCTATTACAACGACCCTGAGGCTACTGCCGAAACCTTTGACGACGGTTGGTACAGAACGGGAGATTACGGATATTTTGACAAGGACGGCTTCCTTTTCTTCCGCGGAAGAAAGAACAACCTTATTGTGCTTTCAAACGGCAAGAATGTTTCTCCCGAGGAGCTTGAGGATAAGTTTGCCGCAGTCGATATTGTAAAAGAGGTTATCGTTTACGAAGAGGACGGAAAAATCACGGGTGAGTTCTATCTTGACGAAACCGTTCCCGACGCAGAGGCTCAGCTGAGAAGCTATGTCAGAGAGCTGAACAGAAAAACGCCCGCGTTCAAACAGATTCAGCAGATAAAATTCAGAGATACGGAGTTCCCGAAAACAACAACGCTTAAGATATTACGCAACAGATAAACAGCAGGTCTGTGACGAAACACAATTGCTTCATCACAGACCTGTATTTTTTATGATATTAATAAGCACCAAGCACCGCCGAAGCGGTGCTTAAATTATGTTTATTATCAGTTTTTATCCGATACCTTCTTGATATACTCACGGAAGAATGTTACTGACTCCTCAAGTGCTGCAATGGGAAGGCGCTCGTTTGTAGCGTGTGTGCAGAGGAAGAGGTCAAGTGAAACATTGAACGGAGCAAAACGGAGAATGTTGTCGCAGACAGGCTCATAGAAGCATGCGTCTGTGCCGCCCATTACAAGGAACGGAGCAACTGCAACCTCACCGGGATGGAAAGCTTCCTCAATAGACTCGATAGCCTTGAATGCTCTTGAATCTGTGGGTGAGAACTTTGTTGCTTCCTTTCTGCTGAAGCGTTCAATCTCGATATCCTTGTTCTTGATAACCTTGCGGATATGAGCCTCAACATCATCTGTTGTATCGCCGGGAAGCATTCTGAAGTTAGCGGTAATGCTCGGACGCTGGGGAAGAACATTGGGAGCGGGGCTGCCCTCGCACTGTGAAACGCTTGTAACTGTTCTTACCATACATGCTGCTTCGCCGATGCTGCTCATAACGCCCTTGACAACGGGTCTGAGAAGCGGAAGATTGCACATAACAAGACGGCCGCCGAAGGTTGCATGTCTGCCGATTGTGCCGAAAAGCTCGTCAAGGAACGGAAGCCAGTGTGACGGGAACTGATTGCTTTCAAGCTCCTGCACAGCCTTTGCAAGCTTCGCCATACCCGAATGCTTGGGAGAAGCAGAGGTGTGACCGCCCTTGTCGTGCATTGTAATCTTCATGTCAACATAGCCCTTTTCAGCTGTGCCGACTGCTGCGATATATGTGTGAATAAGGCCGGGAATGTCAAGACGGAGAAGTGCGCTGCCCTCATCAAGAACGCTGTCAAGATGAATGCCTCTCTCGATGAATGTCTGAACGATTGAGTTTGCGCCTGAGCATGAGCTTGCAACAGTTTCCTCGTTGTGACCGAAGCAGAGATATACATCTCTGTCGGGCTGAAAGCCCTCTGCGATAAGAGATTCAACTGCTTCCATAACGCAGATGAGATGATTTTTCATATCAAGAGCGCCGCGTCCCCAGATTGTTTCGCCGT
The DNA here is from genome assembly GCA_045639705.1 of Acutalibacteraceae bacterium. GTDB lineage: Bacteria > Bacillota > Clostridia > Oscillospirales > Acutalibacteraceae > CAG-488. The sequence goes on along the minus strand of JAZUDP010000032.1, from coordinate 21,192 downwards.
CAATGTGACCCTCGAACGCGTCATATTTCCAGTCTTTTTCGGTTCCCTCTGCAACAGGAACAACATCCTGATGAGCAAGAAGTGCCATAGGCTCAAGCTCGGGATTCTTTCCTTCCCAGCGGTAGAGCAGGCTTGCCTTGCCGATAATTTCCTTTGTCAGCGTTTTGGCAACATTGGGATAGGTTTCGTCAAGAAGCTTCTGAAGCTTGTCAAACTCGCCCCAGTCAACGCCCTCGTCATAAGGCATGGAAATTGTCTTGCACTGAATTGCCTTTGAAAGATGCTCAGCAACCTTGTTGGCATCAATTGCAATTTTTTCTACCTTTGCAGGCTCGATTTTCTTCGGCGTAAATTTTGCGGCCTTAACGGCTGTTGCAGCACCGAAAGCAGCTGCGCCTGCGGCAGGTACTGTCCACCACTTGAATTTCATAGTATGTTCCTCCTGTTAATTTACTGTTGGTTATTCTATCATATTGGCAATTTGTTGTCAATAAATTATATTTTACTTCTTTTCATATTCATCATCATAATCCTCTTTTGAATAGTCAAAGTTCTCGTCAACCTCAACTCTGCCGAATTTCCTGCGTTTGGAAATGTCGTCATCATCGTGACCGTAAAGATTATGGATAAAATATGTGCTGTGACCACCGTCATGCGGACAGACATTTCCCTTCTGCTCGACAGTAATAAGCAGAGCCTTGTAATCATAATCAGCCTTTATGGATATAAGCTTCTGCACATTGCCTGACTGTTCGCCTTTCATTCTTATTCCGCCGTTTTCATCGCAGTACCATACTCTGCGCGTTTTGAGCGTGTAGGCAAACGCCTCCTTGTTCATATAACCGAGCATCAGCACTCTTCCGCTCATTCCGTCAATCGTTATAACGGGCATTATTTTTCTCATCTGCCACAGCTTGCTTAAATCAATCATATTTTCTCCTCCTTATCAATTCCGATAAAGCCCGCAGAATTTCATCAGGCCTTAACGGGCGGCCGCAGGTCGCCACTGCTGTTATCAGAATCCGAAAAAGCTCATCTGCGTGCTTTCGGGAAGTCCCTCAAGCGCACCGCACGCCGCAAGCGATTCAATGACGGATTTGCTGACGCCGGAACGCTGCTGTAAATCCTCGCGCGACATATATTCGCCCTCGCCGTCATCTCGGGCTTTCATAAGAGCAATCGCCGCAGCTTCACCCGTACCCGACATTGAGGAGAACGGAAGCCTGATTTTTCCGTCTTCTATCAGATATGTTTTAGCGTGAGATTTATAAAGGTCAACCGGCAGGAATTCAACGCCTCGCGCCATCATCTCGTTGACAACCTGCATCGCAACATATGTACCCTCTTCCTTTGCGGTTGCGTCGTTGCCCTTTGCCTTGATTTCATTCATGCACTGCTTGACAGCCTCGCGGCCGTTGATAATCGCAACCGTATCAAGGTCGTCTCCGCGGACGGACATATAGGTTGCATAGTATTCCGTCGGATAATAAACCTTGTACCACGCAAGACGCATGGCGGCGATAACATAAGCCGCGGCGTGAGCCTTGGGGAACATGTATTTAATCTTCATACAGGAGTCGATGTACCACTGCGGAACATCATGCTCCTTCATCGCCTTCATATGGTCCTCGGTAAGCAGCTTTGTCGCATTGCCCTTACGGACAATCTCCATGATTTTGAACGCCATATCGGGTTCAAGTCCCTTATGCATAAGGTAAACCATGATATTATCACGCGTACCGATAACCTCGGAAATTGTGCAGGTTCCGTTTTTGATAAGCTCCTGAGCGTTGCCGAGCCATACATCCGTACCGTGTGAAAGTCCAGAAATCTGAAGCATATCGGAGAAATTTTTCGGCTTTGATTCCATAAGCATTCCGCGTACAAACGGAGTGCCAAGCTCGGGAAGTGAAAGCGTACCTGTTTCGCAGTCGATATCCTCGGGCGTTACTCCGAGCGGCTCAGGCGAAGTAAGCAGCTGATAAAGCTTCGGGTCGCAGACATCCGCGTCAAAGACCTTGACTCCCGTGGAGTCCTCAAGATGCTTGTAAAGTGTGGGAACATCATGGCCCAGATTATCAAGCTTAAGAATTGTATCGTGAAGCGAATGGAAATCGAAGTGGGTTGTTCTCAGTCCGCCCTCGACATCGTCGGCAGGATGCTGAATAGGCGTAAAATCCTCCGCATCGTTGCAGGCGGGAACAACAACCATTCCTCCGGGGTGCTGACCCGTGGTGCGCTTAACACCCGTGCAGCCCTTGGCAAGTCTTTCCATTTCCGCGTTGCTTGCTGTCTTTCCGTTGACCTCAAGCCATTTTTTAACAAAACCGAATGCGGTCTTATCGGCAACCGTACCGATTGTACCTGCCTTGAACGTATGGTCAATACCGAAAAGCTCTTCGGTATACCGGTGAGCGTAGAACTGATATTCTCCGCTGAAATTAAGGTCGATATCGGGCTGCTTGTCACCCTTGAAGCCGAGGAATGTTTCAAACGGGATATCGTGTCCGTCGCGGTGCATCGGTATTCCGCAGTGCGGGCAGTCCTTCGGCGGCAGGTCGAAGCCCGAGCCGACAGAACCGTCCTCGATAAATTCGCTGTGCTTGCATGTCTGACATACATAGTGCGGCGGCAGCGGATTAACCTCGGAAATACCCGCGGCATGAGCAACAAAGGACGAACCGACAGAACCTCGGGAACCTACATAGTAGCCGTGTTCCTCGGAATTATATACAAGCTTCTGCGCAATCATGTAAAGAACGCCGAAGCCGTTGGAAATAATTGACTTAAGCTCCTTCTCAAGTCTCGCCGCAACATTCTCGGGAACGGGGTCGCCGTAATCACGCTTTGTGCGTTCCCAGCAGATTCGGGTAAGGTCTTCATCTGCGCCCTCAAGGCTCGGCGGGAATGTTCCTCTCGGGAACGGAGGCATATCCGCCTCGCACATATCGGCGATTCTGTTGGGATTGGTGATAACAACCTCTTTTGCCAGCTCCTCGCCGAGATACTGAAATTCCGCAAGCATTTCGTCAGTTGTTCTGAAATAAAGCGGAGCCTGCTGCGAAGCGTCCTTGAAGCCCATTGTGGTCATAAGTATTTCACGGTAAATTGCGTCGCCGGGGTCACGGAAATGAACGTCGCAGGTTGCGCATACAGGCTTTCCGAGAGTATCGGCAATGCTGACAAGCTTTCTGTCAAGGTTCTCTAAATCCGTTACGCTGTTAATATCCGCATACCGCTCGTCGTTGCTGCGAACCATGAACATATTGTTTCCGTTGGGCTGAATTTCGATGTAATCATAGAAAGAAGCGATTCTGAGCAGGTCCTCGTCGCTCTTTTTATCAACAAGCGCACGGTAAAGCTCGCCTGCCTCGCAGGCACTGCCGACTATAAGACCTTCGCGGTACTGCATAAGACGGTGACGCGGTATGCGCGGACGCTTCTTGTAAAATTTCAGATTTGAATCCGTGATAAGCTTATACAGATTCTTGATGCCCTGCATATTTTTCGCAAGGATAATTATATGGTAGGTCTGCTGTGCGCGAACCTCGGCAATATACTCCGGGGGGATTTCGTCGTCAATTCCGAAACCGTATTTATCATAAAACTCATCGTCATCAACAAGGTAGCCCTCCATGCCGAGAATAACCTTGATGCCCTTTTTCGAGCCGGTATTGTACGCCTCGGGAAATGCCTGAACACAGCCGTGGTCTGTAATGGCGATAGCCTTGTGTCCCCATGCAGCCGCGCGGCTGACAAGGTCGGCTGCGCTTGTCATGCCGTCCATTGCGGACATGTTTGTATGTAAATGAAGCTCAACACGCTTTTCGGAAGCAGTGTCTTTCTTTTCAATTTTTTCAATTTCGGTAATTGCGCGCGCAGTTATGATATATGCGTGCATATAGGTATCCATGCCGATTGAGCCGCGGACAAGAACGGTCTTGCCCTCCTTAAGCTCACCTGCAAGGTCGCCGCATTTTTTCTTTTCTCCGAACACCTTGACTGTGTACGACGAGGTGTAATCCGTCAGATTGAAATTGATAATCGTAAAGCGTCCGTCGCGGGATTCCTTGGCGTCAACCGAGAAAATATCGCCCCAGACAATAACCTCGCCGTCATCGGGCATGCATTCCTTAATCGGCTTCGGCTTGCCCTTGACCATAGCGCCGTAAAGCGGTCTTGCGTTTGAAATTGAAATCGGCAGGTCTTCATAAGCCTGCTGCTTCGGCTGCTTCTGAACAGGAGCCTTCGAAGCCTCCTTTGCCGACGGCTGAGAGGATGTCGGCACGGGCTGAGTCTCGGCAATCTTTTTGTTCGCAGTTTCCTGAAATTTCTGCAAATCGGCAATGTCGTCGTCAGCGGTAACATTGCTGATAAATTCGACATGAACAAGACGCTCAAAACGGCTGTCAAGCGCCTTGCGGATAAATTTATCAACGCCTAAATTGATAAGCACATCCTTACCGTTGGCAGCAAGGTTAACGGTAAGCTTATCGCCGCTCAGGTTGTATTCCGCGCCGTCAAGAATGGACTTAGCCGGCGGAAAGTTATCACAGATTTCCTTCACAAAGCCGTTCAGATAGCCCATGCCGAGACTTTCGGGCGGAAAATGATATGAGAAATCAAGGGTGCGAAGACTCATCACCCTTGTTATTTCAGCCTTTGCGTTTCTGATAACTGCGGAGTCAACCGGCTGAGGGAAGCTGACAGCCATGTGAACGCTTCTGTCCGCAAGACTCGCCTCTATGCTTTCAACCGTTGCTCCGCTGAAATAAGCCGAAACGCTTTCATCTATATAATTTCCGAATAGCTCCAAAAAGCTGTTCACGGTTTCACTTCCTGTTCATTATAAAAACAATCGTTTTTCCATTTGGATGCATTTGCATCAATATATTGCCAAATCTTTTCGTAGTCCCTGTCATTTCTAATAACATGGTCGTAGTATGACTGTTCCCGGATGTTATTTCCGATTTTCCTGTTAACCATTCTTTTGAATGTTGAGATATAAAGCGGAACAAGCTCATTCGTAGGGGACGGCGTCCCCTGCAATTCCTTTTCCTAAAATACATTTTCTGCGTTGAGTACATATTGTAATAAAGTATTTTCCGTTTTTACTGTAATCCCGGCTTACACAGCGAATAGGTTTACGCGAATAATATACTTTCATTACAGCTTTTCAATTTCTTTAAGAAGCTCTGCAACAATATCCTTCTCATCAATCTTACGCAGGACTTCGCCCTTTTTGAAGAGCATTGCACAGCCGTCGCCGCCCGCGATTCCGATATCGGCTTCCTTCGCCTCGCCGGGTCCGTTGACAACACAGCCCATAACCGCAACCTTGATTTTCTTTGTGCAGTCCTTAAGCGCGGCTTCAACCTCGTTGGCAACCTTAATCAGGTCAATCTTTGTTCTGCCGCAGGTGGGGCAGGAAACAATCTGAACACTGTCGGATTTAAGTCCGAGCGCCTTGAGGATATCAAGACCCGCGTAAACCTCATTAACGGGGTCATCCGTCAGCGAAACACGGATTGTGTCGCCGATACCGTGCATGAGCAGACTGCCTATACCCGCGCTTGACTTGATGAGTCCCATTCTCGCCGTGCCTGCCTCGGTAACACCGAGATGAAGCGGATAGCTGCATTTTCCGGCAACTATCTCATAGGCGCGAATCATATTTTCAACGCTTGACGACTTGATTGAAATTACAATGTCATCAAAATCGAATTTTTCAAGCAGGGATGCGTGATACATTGCGCTTTCCGCCATAGCCTCGGGCGTGGGAGCGCCGTATTTTGCAAGGATTTCCTTTTCAACCGAACCGGAATTTACGCCGATTCTTATGGGAATATTTCTGCCGCGGCACGCATCAACAACAGCCTTTACTCTGTCGTCCGAGCCGATGTTGCCCGGATTGATGCGAACCTTGTCAACGCCCGCGCTGACAGCCTCGATTGCAAGACGGTAGTCAAAGTGAATATCAGCAACAATCGGAACGGAAACGGCCTCCTTAAGCGCGGGAATAAGCTTCACCGCATCCATATCGGGAATTGCGCCGCGGATAATCTGACAGCCCGCCTTTTCAAGCTCAACTGCCTGCTTAACGCTCGCCTCAATATCATGCGCAGGCTTATTGAGCATTGACTGTACGCTTACGGGAGCGTCGCCGCCGATATATATATTTCCGACTTTAACCTTTTTTGTCATTCTGCGTTCCATAATAACCGTCCTTTATTTAACAATAAGCGAATAAATATCCTTAAATGTGATTGCCGCCATAAACAGCAGCAGAAGCGCCATACCTATTCCGTGTACAAGCGATTCGTATTTCTGATTAATCGGCTTGCGTCTTATAAGCTCAACAACAAGGAAGAAAAGTCTTCCGCCGTCAAGCGCGGGAATCGGAAGAAGGTTGAAAAGACCGATATTAATCGTGATAAGCGCAAGCATCGTAAGAAGCGACGAGGGATCAGACTCCTTGACGGATGCCTCCGCCGTCTTTGAAACAACATCAACAACACCGACGGGACCCGAAACATCCTTGACGGAATACTTGCCTGTCACAAGGTCAAACAGACTGAGCCATACCATGCGGCAGATACTGACAGACTCCCTGAAGGTGTCCTTGAAAACGGTGAGCGGAGTTTTGTTAACTCCTGTGATTACAAGTGAATCGGACGGAAATTCAATACCCTTCAGTTCGGTTTTCTTTCCGTCACGGATAATTGTAACATCGGATGTCGAGCCTTCGTCACGGCTTGCAAGATAATAGACATCAGTGTAGTAATACACATTTTTGCCGTCTATTTTCAGAATCTTATCCTGAGCCTTAAGCCCGTTCATTTCGGCAACCTGCTTGCCCTCGGCATTGTAAAAGCTGTTGACATAGTTCGTACCCGAAAGACTGTCGGAAACGCCAAGAGAAATCGCCACAAGAATCAGACCTATCATAATATTGACAAGTGCGCCCGCGGCAACGATAACTATCCTCTGCCAGCAGGACTTTTTGCCGAAGGCACGTTCATCGTCGCTGTCCGAATCCTCGCCCTCCATGCTGACATAGCCGCCAATCGGCAGAAGTCTCCATGAATACTGCGTCTCGCCTTTTTTCCGGCTCAGAAGCTTCGGGCCCATACCGATGGAAAACTCGTTTACCTTTACTCCGAAAAGCTTGGCAAACGTAAAATGTCCCGCCTCATGAACCATTATTATTATTCCGAAAAAAATAATTGCAACAAGAATTGTCCACTTGCTCGCAACAGCTGATAAAATGCTCAACCAATCACATCCGATAAAGTTTATATAATTTGGTAATTAATACTGCAGGGACAACCATTGGTCGCCCGCAAATATTCAGCGAACCTGACGGGCGGGCAATGCCCGCCCCTACGGTATGTTAAATCTTTGATTTAACATATCCTCTTGCCCAGTCGTACATTGAAAGCACATCGTCAAGAGCGTAGTCTGTGTATTTCCGCGAAGCCTCAACTGCGGAACGGACAAGCTCCTCTATCTGTAAAAATCTGATTTTTCCGTTTCTGAAGGCAAGATTTGCCTCCTCGTTTGCCGCATTGGCACAGGCGGGATAAAGACCGCCGTCGTTGATTGCCTGACGGCAGACACTGATAAGACCGAAGGTTTCATAATCCGGTTTATCAAAGGTAAGTGTACCGTATTCCGTCAGCGAAAGCTGTCTGACGGGCGACGGGATTCTGTTGGGATATGTCAGCGCGTACTGAATCGGTATGCGCATATCGGGAACGCCAAGCTGAGCAATAATCGAATTGTCGCAGTATTCAACAAGCGAATGCACAACGCTCTGACGGTGAACAACGATGTCAATATCGTCGGGCTTCATACTGAAAAGCCATACCGCCTCTATTAATTCAAGTCCCTTGTTCATCATTGAAGCAGAGTCAATGGTGATTTTTGCGCCCATGCTCCAGTTAGGGTGATTGAGCGCTTCCTTAACCGTTACGTTTTCAAGCTCGTTTCTCTTTTTGCCGAAAAACGGACCGCCCGAAGCGGTAAGAATAAGGCGTTTGACCTCTTTTCTGTCAACGCAGCCCTGAAGCGACTGAAAAATCGCGGAATGCTCGCTGTCAACGGGAAGAATGCTTACGCCCTTTTCCTTTGCCATCTTCATTACAAGCTGACCGCCTGCAACAAGCGTCTCCTTATTTGCAAGAGCGATATCATTGCCTGCCTCAATAGCGGAAACAGTAGGTCGAAGACCGGCCATTCCGACGATGCTGTTGAGAACGTAATCGGCTTCAAGCGCAGCGCATTCACACACGCCGTCCATACCCGAAAGCACCTTTGTATCTGTATCGGCAACCCTTGCCTTAAGGTCGGCAGCTGCTTTTTCGTCAACCATTGCCGCGTATTCCGGTCTGAATTTTCTTATCTGTTTTTCAATTATATCAACATTTGTACTTGCTGTAAGAGCAAGCACCTCGTAGCCCTGCATCTCAATAACCTCAAGAGCCTGAGTGCCGATTGAGCCTGTCGAGCCGAGAATTGTTATTTTTTTCATACTATCACCTTAAGCTTACAAAGGAAAAAATACAGTACATTACAGGGAAAACGAACAGCATGCTGTCAAATCTGTCCATAACTCCGCCGTGACCCGGAATAAGCCAGCCGTAATCCTTAACGCCGTACTGACGCTTGATGACCGACGCCGAAAGGTCGCCGAAAATACTGATTACCGAAAGAGCGATTGAAACCGGAATTATCATATACCAATCCCACGGCAATACTCCGCCGCCGAGGAATTTCGCCTTGAAAATGAAATGGAACGCAATATTTACGCCTGCTGTTATCAGTATTCCGCCGATTGCGCCCTCCCATGTTTTTTTCGGGCTGACAACGGGTGTCATCTTGTGCTTACCGAAGGCAACGCCGCAGAAATACGCGAACATATCGGAAAGCCATGCGCAGGAAACGGCAAGAAGAATATAGTAATACGCCATACCGCCGAAGCCGTTTTCCTTTGCAAGAAGCGGCCAGCAGCTCAATGCGCACGGAACGGCAACTGACGCCAGAACCGAAACGGCAGCCTGCTCAATTTTCAGCTCGCCGTGCCATTTGACCATCATAATCAGCATCGCAATTACATAAAGGCCGATTATCTGACCGAAAAGGAAATAATTTCCGTAAACTGCCCAGAACGGGATTGCCGCCGCCATTGCTATCGAAACAATCATTGCCGGCAGCTTTACCTTTGCAATATTATTCAGCTCATAAACACCGATTGCGCTGAAAACTGAAATAAAAACCGGCAGAAGCGGTGTATTCATGAAAATCATCATTAACAGAAATACCGCTAAGATAACAAGACCCGAAATAACTCTTTTTAACATTTTAAACTCCTCCGAAACGACGGTTTCTGTTATTGAAATCGTCAATGGCTTTATCTAAATCAGCCTCGGTAAAATCAGGCCACAGAATATCCGAAAACCAGAATTCGGAATAAGCCGACTGCCAGATGAGGAAATTGGAAAGTCTGTATTCGCCGCTCGGACGGATAATCAGATCCGGGTCATCCTGACCCGCTGTGTAAATGTTGTCGGAAATGTCCTGCTCCGTTATGTCGTCAGGCTCCATCTCGCCGTTCCTGACCTTCTCGGCAATTTTCTTAACGGCGTCAACAATTTCAAGTCTGCCGCCGTAATTAATCGCAATATTAACATCGATTCTGTCGGCGTCCTTCGACTCCTCTTCCGTCGTGTCAAACAGTGCAAGAATATCCTCGGGCACGCCTTCACGGTGACCGAGAAAATGAATTCTCATGCCCTTTTCCCTGTTCTCCTCCTGACGCTCCTCGGCCTCGCGGAGATATGCGCGGAACAAATCCATAAGTGCGCTTACCTCTTCGGGAGGTCTGCGCCAGTTCTCGGTTGAGAAAGCATAGAATGTAATATATTTTACGCCGATTTCATCAGCATAATCACAGATTCTGCGAAAAACATTCGCGCCCGCCTTGTGTCCTTCGGAGCGGGGCAGACCTCTCTGCTTTGCCCAGCGGCCGTTGCCGTCCATAATTATACCGATATGCTTCGGCACATTTCTTTTTTTATCTGAATTCATCATTTTCCTATCCTTTTTATGTATTCAAAAATATTAAAAAGCTTTTCTTTTAATCCTATTCCTGTTGATTTCAGAATCGGAATCAGCATTTTAACAAAGTATTGATTCAAACATTTTTTATAATTTTTCGATGTTAATAAATTCTCGGTTTTGCATCTCACCGCAAAGAAAAAGCTTTTATAAAGATAATATTCAGCCACTTTCCTGTTGAATTCAGAGTAAACGGAATACGCCGCATACCTGGCTCTTACAAGACTGATATACCTCTCCTCATAATTTCTGTGGCATGAACTTTCAGGATAAACATAATAACCGTAAAGAGGCAAATCAACAAGCATTGTTTTTCCTGCATTAACCCACAGCTGAGCGCAGAAAACCATATCCTGCCCAACTCTGAAATCTTTGAAACGCGCATTATTCCGAAGATAATCTGCTTTAACAAGCTTGGACCATACGCCCGCTACTATCATTTCGTCCTTGCCCCAGTTGTGGGCATCTCCGATATAATCTTCAATATTTACTTCCCTGCACGAATATTCAAAGTTCTCAGCTTCAAGTGTTTCGGTTTCCCTGTAATTACAGACAACCATATTACAATTATTCTCTTTGATTGCTCTGAGCATAAACTCATACATCTGCGGCTGAACAAAATCGTCAGAATCTATAAACCCTATATATTCACCCCTGGCATTGTCAATGCCGAAATTCCGCGCGCTGCACACACCTTTTTCCGGGTTTTCAAGCTCAACAACCCGCCTGTCCTTCTGAGCATATTCTTTAATTATTTCACAGCTGTCATCAGTACTATGGTCATCTACGCAGATTATCTCAAAATCCTCAAAAGTCTGTGCCAGAATACTATCCAGACATCTGCGAAGATATTTGCCCGTATTATAAACCGGAACAATTATACTGATTGTCATATTCGCACTTCCTCTAAATCAACAGGGCAGACTGTGAAGCCTGCCCCGGTTAAGCTTACTGAAATCGAATCAGTGAAGTCAGATTTCCATAACTTCTTTTTCTTTTTTCTCGGCTTCCTTATCAATGTTCTTTATGAACTCGTCTGTAATCTTCTGAAGCTCATCCTCGCCGTCCTTAAGGTCATCCTCTGTGATTTCGGATGCCTTCTGCTTTTTCTTAAGCTTGTCAATATTATCGCGGCGGATTGAGCGGACTGCAACCTTGCTGTCCTCTGCAAGCTTCTTTATATCCTTGCAGATTTCCTTACGTCTGTCCTCTGTAAGAGGCGGGAAAACAAGGCGGATAACCGAACCGTCGTTTGTGGGATTGATGCCGATATCGGATGCCTGGATTGCCTTATAGATAGGATTGAGTGTTGACTTGTCCCAGGGCTGAATAACAAGGATTCTTGCTTCTGAAACGGAAATGGCAGCCATCTGATTGATGGGTGTGGGAACTCCGTAATAGTCAACCAAAACCTTGTCAAGAACAGATGCGTTTGCACGGCCTGCTCTGATTGAACCGTATTCGCTTACAAGTACGCCGACCGTCTTGGACATTTTTTCTCTTGCTGAATCAAAAATTTCTTTCATAACTAAACTCTCCTTTTAGGAATTATTCTTTTACTAAAGTACCGATATTTTCACCCTTGACCGCTCTGATAATATTCTCGGGGTCTTCAAGGTTGAATACAAGAATTGCAATGCCGTTGTCTCTGCAGAGCGAAGCCGCCGTGCTGTCCATAACCTTAAGTCCCTTTGCAAGAACCTCGGAATGTGTAAGCACATCGTACTTGACCGCATCGGCAAATTTGTTGGGGTCCTTATCGTAAACGCCGTCAACGTTTGTTGCCTTGAAAATAACATCCGCCTCGATTTCAGCCGCGCGGAGTGCCGCTGTTGTATCGGTCGAGAAGAACGGACAGCCAGTACCGCAGCCGAAAATAACAACCTCGCCTGCTTCAAGATACTTAACTGCATCGCGTGCAACATACTGCTCTGCAATCGGCTGCATGGCTACTGCCGACATAACTCTTGCCTTTACTCCGAGCTGCTCAAGAGCCTCGCAGAGCGCAAGTGAATTCATAACCGTTGCAAGCATTCCCATGTTGTCCGCACGGGTTCTGTTCATTGAACCCCTGCTGCGTCCGCGCCAGAAGTTGCCGCCGCCGACAACAAGACCGACCTGAACGCCCATATCGGCTACGCGCTTAACATAAGTACACACATCCGTAACCATATCAAAATCAATACCGTGACCCTGTGCGCCGGCAAGCACTTCGCCGCTTAATTTAAGCAAAATTCTTTTATACATAAACTATACACCGCCATAATGTTATTGATAACATTTTACTTTAAATCATTAATTATGTAAAGCCTTTAATGCAAAATTTCACACTTTTTTTATATTTTTGCTTTATTTATTGTTAAAGAAATTGTATAATAATAAGCAATACGACTTAGGAGAATAAATATGCTTGATTTAATCAAACGAAACACCCCGAAAATCTGTGATAATTTTACACTTAAAACAATCGAATCCGATAACGGCCTTGACTGCTATGAAATTTATGCCGAGGACGGGAAAACCGTCCTTGCGGGCAGCAGCAAGCTGAGCCTTGCGATGGCATACTACCGCTATCTTAACGAATACTGCGGCATCGTTATCACAAACGGCGACTACGATATTTCAACCACAGGCTCCGCACCCCTGCCGAAAGAGAAAATCAGCTTCACCGTAAAGCAGAAAATCCGCGCAAGAACAAGCTATGAAAACTTTGCGCTTGAGGGTAATTACTGGGGCTTTGACCGCTGGGAAAAGGAAATTGATTTCATGGCTATGCACGGAATAAACGCCGCGCTTCAGCCGGTCGGCTTTGACGGAGTAATTTTCCATTTCCTCAGCGACATGGGACTTGACGAGAATGAATGTCTTGAATTTTCAAGCGGTCCCGCCTTCCTCAGCCGTCAGCTGACAGGCAATATCGCAGGCACTCACAGCGTAAAAAGCAAGGAATATCTCGACCGGAAAATCTATATCGGCAAAAAAATAATTGAGCGTGAAAACGAACTCGGCATATCTCCCATTCTCCCCGCAGTCATACCCACGGTTCCGTTCAATGTCAGAAGAAAATACAGAAAAATGGAGATTTTCAAAGCTCCGCAGTGGTACAATTTCCCGCCGATTTTCTTCATTAAAGCCGAAAACGCGTTCTTTAATGTTTTCAACCTTCGTTTTCTCAAAAAGCAGCAGGAACTTCTCGGAGAAACAAAAAGCTTTTTCTACGAGCCTCTTTATGATGTAAACCCCAGGGGATTTTCGTCCCATGTTGCGGCAATCGGGCAGAGCGTTTCCGAGGTTCTCAACGAGTTTGACCCCGAAGCCGTATGCTACACTCATCTGAGCGCAATCAATGCCGATTTCTTTAAGGATTTATCGGGAAAGAAATTTATTTTCATAAAGGACAGGGGCGACGAAGCCCTGCTGAACGGGAAAAAATATATCAACGCAATCCGCGGCAATTTTTACGGCAGAACAGCGATTTACGGCGACATGAACAATGTCTGCGGCTGTCCGTTTTCAAAAGACGAAAATTCGCTCGGCACCGCGGTTGAGCTTGACACCTTCAGAGAGAATCCGCTTTACTGCGCCGCTGTACTCAAGGCCGCAACAGCCGATGAAGCCTTTGACAGCGATGATTTTACAAGAGATTTTGCACAGAAACGCTATAAAACAGACGCATACACCGACGACCTTATCAGACTTAAGAATCTCTGCTATACAACCGATGAGTGCGTAGGTTCGATTATCTGCGCAAGACCCACCACACAGATAAGGCACACCGCCCCCTATGACACGCTGGAACGCGGATACGATTACAAAGAGCTTTTCGCAATCGCAAAAAGCATTCTTGAAAATGAAGCAAGAAAGGTTGACACAATCCGGGCGGATGTACAGTCAATTCTCCGCCAGTCGCTCAGCGATTTTGCCGCTCCCGTTTACAAGGCGGCAACGGAATTCTTCAGAAATAAAAATGTCGGCAATTTTGAACAGACAAGCAACCTTTTCCTTGAAATCTGTGAAGACCTTGACAGACTTCTGAAAACCCGTGAGGAAACAAGCTTTTCCACTAAATATGAGGAAGCGCATTACCTCGGCGAAAACAAAGAAGAAAAGGAAGCCATTGACATCAATTTCCTTCTGCTTCATACCATATGGGGACCCATCGGCCACACCTTCCTTTACGATACCGCGTGGGCTGAATGGAGCGGTCTGATTAAGGACTATTACGCGCAGCGCTGGTTCATGTATTACCGTTCTCTTGCGGTTTATTTTGAAAATCCGAAAAAGCTTAAGGACAATTCAAAGAAACAGCCCCTTGAGCGAAACGACTATAAGGGTTCGTATCAGCTCAAGCGTCTTGCAAACTTTGACAATCAGTTCCTCGAAGACTATGTTCCGCGCAAGGACGGAATTGGCGAGGAAGATGTTATTGAGGTTGCCAACGAGCTTATTATAAAATATTCTGAGGTTATTAACCAATTTTGATTTTATGATGTTTCATTGAACAAATTGGTATTTGCCGCAGGGGCTGCGGGGAATTAAAACTTATTACAGAACACCTTTATTGCTTTTGCGGCAAACTCTGCCGTTCCTTCCCCGCCTGCATTATCGATATTCTCCTTAAAGCGACCGTCTCCGACATACATGTCACCGAGACAGCTGAAAATCTGCGGCGTGCAGTTATAATAATTATCCGTAATATACTGCTGCAGTTTTTTTACAAGTGCCTGAGCTTCAACGCTGTCGGGCTGCGAAGCTTTTATCGCTCCGATTTCTTTGAATATGTTCATCATTCCGTCGGCAATCAGCGCACTGTCACCGTCAGTCCGGCTTTCCGCTTTATTCTGACTTTCTTTATATTCTTCCGTTCCGCCCCAGCGCTGTTTTGCCTCTTCCGCGTACTGTTCGATTTTTGATTTGTCAAATGCCGAAAAATCCATACGTTCATCTCCGTTTTCAATCATTTTATCTGCAAGTGAAATAAGACTGTCGATATGCTCTCTCTGAAGCTTAAGCATTTCTATCTGCTGTTCCAGTGCCTCCTGCGGGTCAAACCGGGGACTGTCGATAATCCTTTTTATCTCTTTTAGAGGAAACTGCAATTCACGGTAAAGCAGAATACTCTGAAGCCGTTCAAGCGCCGTATCGTCATACAACCGATAACCTGCCGCGGTTACCGCCGTCGGTTTCAGCAGTCCGATTGAATCGTAATGATGCAGTGTGCGCACACTGACACCCGATATTCTGCTTACTTCATTAACTGTTTTCATGCTTATTCCCCCTTGCATAATCAGATTATAAACTATGACGCAGCGTCAGAGTCAAGAGATTTTTCAAAAAACGGTCAGAAAAAGAATAAAATTAGATTTTTAAAACTAAAGCAGCTTTAAGATAATCGGAAACGACTTTTCTTAAAACTGCTTTTTCTGTTATTCTGCTTTTTTGTCTGCGCTGAATGCCGGTTTACGCTTCGGCTTTCGCTTTCTTTCCGCCCTTATGCTCAATAAGCGGCGGTTCGCTGTCCGTAACGCACTTTTCGGTTATCTGTACGCTCTGAATAGACTTGTCGCTCGGAACCGCATACATAATGGGCATAAGAATGCTTTCCATAATTCCGCGGAGTCCGCGTGCGCCTGTTTTCTTTTCAAGCGTCTTCTTTGCAATTGCCGACAGCGCTTCGGGCGTAAACTCAAGATTAACGCCGTCCATGCTGAGCAGTGACTTGTATTGCTTCGTTATTGCGTTCCTCGGCTCGGTAAGAATCTTCACAAGCGCTTCCTCGTCAAGCTCCTTAAGAGTTGTGATAACGGGAAGTCGGCCTACAAGCTCGGGAATAATGCCGAACTTTGTAATATCCTGCGGGATTACCTTTGAAACAGCGTTTTCGATTGAAAACTCCTGCTTGTTCTTTACATCCGCGCCGAAGCCCAGTGCAGAACCGCCGATACGCTTTTCTATTGTCTTTTCAATTCCGTCGAATGCGCCGCCGCAGATAAAGAGAATGTTTGAGGTATTAACCTGCAGACATTCCTGCTGAGGATGCTTTCTTCCGCCGTTGGGAGGAACATTCGCAACAGTACCTTCAACAATTTTAAGAAGTGCCTGCTGTACGCCCTCGCCGCTGACATCACGGGTAATTGACGGATTCTCCGACTTGCGGGCAATCTTGTCAATTTCGTCAACATAGATAATACCCTTTTCAGCCTTCTCGATATCGAAATCGGCCGCCTGAATAAGACGGAGCAGAATGTTCTCAACATCCTCGCCTACATAACCTGCCTCGGTAAGAGTGGTGGCATCCGCAATGGCAAAAGGAACATCAATTATTCTTGCAAGGGTCTGGGCAAGCATTGTTTTTCCCACGCCCGTAGGTCCGAGCATAAGAATATTGCTCTTCTGTATCTCAACATCGCTTTCGTCAGCCTTGAAAACGCGCTTATAATGGTTGTAAACCGCAACGCTGAGCGCGATTTTCGCGTCGTCCTGTCCGATAACATACTCGTCAAGTCCGCGCTTGATTTCCATGGGTGTGGGAAGATTAAAGCTTTCCTTCGGCTTTTTCTTCTTTTTGAAGCCCATGTCCTCCTCGATAATGGACTGACAGAGGTCTATACATTCGTTACAGATATATACGCCCGGTCCCGCGATTATTTTGTCAACCTCGCTCTGGGTTTTCTGACAAAAGGAGCAGCGGACATTTTTTTCTCGTCTCTCGTCATCTCTTGGCATCGTTACACCTCTGATTTATCTTTTGTAGAGAACCTTATCAACAAGGCCGTAGTCCATAGCCTCCTGAGCTGTGAGCCAATTGTCGCGGTCTGTGTCAGCCGCAATCTGCTCAACTGTCTTGCCTGTATTCTCGGCAAGAATTGCATTTAATTTCTTCTTTGTTCTGAGAATGTGCTGAGCGGCAATCTCGATTTCGGTTGCCTGCCCCTGTGCGCCGCCGAGGGGCTGGTGAATCATGATTTCGCTGTTGGGAAGAGCGATTCTCTTACCCTTTGCGCCTGATGAAAGCAGGAAAGCGCCCATTGACGCAGCCATACCCATGCAGATTGTGGAAACATCGCACTTGATGTACTGCATTGTGTCGTAAATTGCCATACCCGCGGTAACCGAGCCGCCTGGGCTGTTAATGTAAAGGCTGATATCCTTTTCGGGATCCTGACCCTCAAGGAAAAGCAGCTGTGCCACAACAAGGCTTGCGGTTGCGTCGTTAACCTCGTCGGAAAGCACGATTATTCTGTCGCTCAGAAGACGTGAAAAAATGTCGTATGAGCGTTCACCTCTGTTTGTCTGTTCAATGACATAAGGTACAAGAGCCATAAAAAATCCTCCGTTCGTAATAAAATAATCTTAAATAGCGCAAATGAATGGCAGAGCCATTCATCCACACTTTAATATTGGCTTTTTAATGTAAATTATTCAGCGGCCTCTTCAGCTGCTTCCTCTTCCTTCTTTGCTGCCTTCTTGGTTGTCTTCTTGGGCTTCTCGGCAACAATAGCCTTTGCGTTTTCAACAAGGAAGTTAACTGTCTTTTCGCCTACGATGTCCTTCTTGATATCCTCAACAGCAACAAACTTCTTAATCTGTTCTGCTTCCATCTGATACATCTCTGCCATTTCGGCAATCTTGGCGTCAGCCTCTTCGTCAGTTGCTTCAATCTTTTCAAGCTCTGCAATCTTTTCTACTGCGAGCTGAAGCTTAACCTGCTTAACGGCATTGGGCTTCTGATTCTCCTTGAAGGTTTCCTTATCCATACCCATGTACTGGAGATACATGTCAAGAGGAATACCCTGCTGTGCGAGCTGTTGCTCATAGTTCTTGAGGTCATCCTCAAGCTTGTTGTCAAACATAACCTCGGGAATCTCACCCTCAACAAGCTCAACAACCTTTTCAAGTACTGCGCTTTCAAACTCACGCTTAACCTCTTCAGCCTTCTTCTCTGCGAGGTCAGCCTTAATCTTCTTCTTAAGGTCTGCAAGTGTTTCGGCTTCGTCGTCAACATCCTTTGCAAACTCGTCGTCAAGAGCGGGAAGCTCCTTGACCTTGATTTCGTGAAGCTTGCACTTGAATGTAGCGTCCTTGCCGGCAAGCTCCTCTGCGTAATCCTCGGGGAACTTAACGTTTACATCGAACTCGTCGCCTGCATTGTGACCGATAACCTGCTCCTCAAAGCCGGGAATGAACTGACCTGAGCCGAGTGTAAGCTCATAGTTTTCGCCCTTGCCGCCGTCAAAAGCAACGCCGTCGGCAAAGCCCTCGAAATCGATAACCGCGATATCGTTCTTCTTTGCTTTTCTGTCTTCAACAGTAACTGTGCGTGCGTTTCTCTCCTGCATTGAAGCAAGCTCTTTCTTAACATCGTCAGCTGTTACGGATGCGTCACCCTTTGCAGCCTCAATGCCCTTATAGTCTGCGATGGAAATCTCAGGCTTAACAGTGATTTTCATTGTCATTTCAACGCCTGTTTCCTTATCCATCTTTACAACATCAACATCGTGGGGAGCTGCAACAGGCTCGATGCCTGCTTCCTTGATAGCGTCGCCGACAACCTCGGGATAAACGATATCAAGAGCGTCCTCAAAAAATACGCCGCTGCCGTAGTACTTCTCAATCATAGCAAGAGGCGCCTTGCCCTTACGGAAGCCGGGAAGCTGTATCTTGCCCTTCTGCTTGTTGTAAGCCTTAACGATAGCCTTATTGAAATCCTCGGCGCTTACTGTAACCTCAAGTGTGTAGATGTTTGTTTCTGTTTTGTTAGCTGATTTTAACATTGAAAACTTCCTCCTGTTTGGCATTCAATGTGGAACATACTTCCACAAATACCTATTAACTACGGTATTATAGCAGATAGTTTCAGGTTTTTCCATACCTTTTTTCATTTTTTTCAGAATATTAATAATTATTTTTCAACTTTTTTCGGGAAAATATGCTTTACAGCACCATAATCAGCGTTCCTGCGCCGATGAGCGCGCATCCGATTGCCGATTTCGGCGTGAATTTTTCGTGAAGGAAAACGAAGGCAAGCACAAGAGTAATTATAACGCTGAGCTTGTCAATCGGCACAACCTTTGACACATCGCCCAGCTGAATCGCCTTGTAATAGCACAGCCACGAAGCGCCCGTCGCAAGTCCCGAAAGAATCAGAAAAATCCAGCTTTTGCGGCTGATTTCGGAAAATCCGCCCTGCGCGTTGGTGATAAGCACCATTACCCACGCCATGACAACGACAACCATTGTGCGTATCGCAGTCGCAAGGTTGGAATCAACGCCCTCAATTCCCACCTTTGCAAGAATCGAAGTCAGCGCCGCAAATACCGCGGAAAGAATTGCAAGAATAAGCCACATACCTATTCTCCTTTTATAATAAGTTTCGGGCAGAACTCAAGATAATCGGCGGATATCAGTCTGAAATCCACGCCGTCGCGCTCGCCGTTGAACGCCCAGTTGACCGACGCACCGTGCAGATGTCCGTAGTAACAGCGCTTTGCACCCGATTCAATAACCGCACTGTAAATCTCGTCGCAGGTCTGGGTAAGGCTTACCGGCGGATAATGCAGAAAAATTATCGGTTCGCCGCCGAGCTTTTCAGCCTCTGCAAGTGAAAGCTTAAGCCGTCCCGCCTCGCGCAGAAGAACCTTTTTGTCAGCATCCTTCGGGCAGTCGAAGAACCAGCCGCGCGTGCCGCAGACAGTGTAATCGCCCACGCGGTAAGCGTTGTTGAAAAGAATCTTCACCGTTTCAATTCCGTTGTCGGCAAGGAACTTTTCCGTCTTGCTTTTAGTTGCCCACCAGTAATCATGATTGCCCTTCATGATGATTTTTATACCGTTAAGACGGTCAAGAAATCTGAAATCCTCAAGAGCGTCGTTTATGTCCATCGCCCATGAGATATCGCCTGCAACAACAACGGTATCATCGGGCTCAACAATTCTGTTCCAGTTGTCCTCAAGCCGCTTTTCGTAGTTGTCCCAGCCGCGGAAAATATCCATCGGCTTGTCAACTCCCAACGACAGGTGCGTATCACCTATTGCAAACAATGACATAAACTCACCCCGTTTCTTAGAAGTAATAAGTAAAAAGTAACAGTGAATAAGTGAGGACAGGCTCTGCCCGTACCCGGTTTATATTGTAGGGACGATTATTAATCGCCCGCGGAAAGCTTTCAAACCTTGACGGGCGACCACAGGTCGCCCCTACTTAATGATAATCCGATAAAAAGTCTGTCATATTCTCGACTTCAAACTTCATTGTATCCGTATTCAAAACATGGATGCTGCAATTTGCCGCCTTAAATACACGGCTTTTGTTGCTCCATTCCAGTCCGTTTACCAGATAATAAATAATGTTGATTACACCACCGTGCGTTACAACAATAATATTTTCATCCGTGTTTTTATATTTCGCCGTGAGCCCGTCAAACCACTTTTTAATCCGCATGAAGAAATCGTCGGGACTTTCTCCGTTCGGATACGGCTCGTTCATTTCCAACGTTCTGAAAAACAAACCGGGATAACGTTCAAGAGCTTCCTCGTTCGGCATTCCTGCTAAATCTCCGTTATTCATTTCCCTCAGCTGAAATTCCTGCTGAACGGGCAAATCCAGTTCAGCAGATATGAACCGCGCAGTAGACATTGCTCTCGGCAAATCGCTTGAAATAATCTGTCGAATGCGGTATTCACGATTATTTTCTTTCAAGTATTCTGCCAGCAGCTTTGCCTGCTCTGTTCCTTCGGGCGTCAGGTCAAGATTGCTCCATCCGCCGCGGTATCTGTCATCATCTTTTCCGTGTCTGATAAAAAGCACTTTCACGTTAAATACTCCGTTATACAATCACAATTTTATACTGTAGGGGACATTCACGAATGTCCCGCAAAATTTCAGCAAACACTGATGGGCGATTAATAATCGCTCCTACAAATTGTAATTTGTCGAGCTGAAATTTTGATGTTGCCCCGCCTCCCTTGTGTAAAGGGAGGTGGCACGGCATAAGCCGTGACGGAGGGATTGTAAAAAAGAATAGCAGATAGATTATCAAGAAAACGCGTTTAGACAATCCCTCAGTCTCGCATT
>JAZUDP010000031.1:0-2788 GCA_045639705.1 Acutalibacteraceae bacterium | reverse complement strand
AGTAAATCTCTCTGTTCATCTTCCGTAAGGTAAGAAATCTCTACCGCCGGGCGAAGCTTCATTCTGCCCTCGTCAACTAATTCCAGAAGTTCAGGAGTGAGATAATTCAGACGGATATATCTTCGGATTTGCTCACGACTTTCACCGACAATATCGCCCATTTCCTCATCTGTTCTTTTTTCTGACACCACTGGTGTCAGATTTTTTGCCGAAGGTCTGCCGGGTAATCTTTTCATAGCTTCAAGCCTCATTTTGTAAGCTTTTGCTTTTTCGCTTGGGAGTATCGTTTCCCTGTAACAGTTGCTCTCAACCATTGTGATAATGGCTTCTTCAAGCGTCATTTCCTGCACTCTGCAAGGTATGGTTTCAAGCCCCGCAAGCTCAAACGCTCTTTTACGCCTGTGCCCTGATACCATTTCATATTTGCCATTCTCAATCGGTCTTACAAGCACGGGCTGTAATAGCCCGTGGTCTTTTATGCTCTCGACTAACTCCGTCATACGCTCATCATCAAGCACCTTGTACGGATGATCGGGAAAGTCCTGAATGTCGCAAACAGGAATATCAAATATCCGTTCACGCTTCAAATCAGCTCTGCTTTCGTCGGTTTCAAATAAATCATCAAAAGCAGAAAGCTCAATGTTAAGTGCGCTGTGTCTGCTCATTCTTCTACCTCCGAAAATGTCAGGTTGCTGTCCGCGGTGAGAATAATCGCTTCGCTGTCGTCAACCTCATAAACGATTGCAGGTACGCTTTTCATGCCCAATATCTCTGCCGCATACACACGCCTCTGACCTGATATGATTTCATACTTGCCGTCCTTTTCACGCACGGCAACGGGTTCGATAATACCGACTTTTCTGATGCTGTTTAATAGCCTTACGAAACTTCCGTCTTCTGTGTTTTTGAACGGGTTATCGGGATTGCAAATAATATTTGCTGTTGAAATTTCTCTTACATAATTGATAGATTTAATCATTTTTATCTTGCTCCTCTCATATTTGTTTTTCTTGCTGCCTGCGGATTCGGTTGTAAATCGCGCTCACTTAAATTACGAATATCGTTTAATCTGTTTTCTATTCTCGGCTCGTTATCCGTAATTCTGTCGCAGATTTTCAACTGCTTCCGTATTACATTTAACCGATTGGATATACTTGAAATATCAGATTTCAGTTCACGCTGTCTGAATTCATCTTCCGCTCTCACAGCTTTCTTTAATTCATTTCGGTATGTTCTTCTGGTGTCTGTAAGAGCCGAAAATTCTTGGAGTAAGTTTTCTCTGAAATTCTCAATATCCTCATCGGTGTAAAGATTGTTGTCGAGTAAAAGATTCTGCTCTTCAACCCGTTTGTCAAACTTTATTAAGTCATCTGCAAGCCATCGCTGTAATTCACGGTTATAGCTGCCGCGTTCCTTAACAACGGTAAGACCTGCAACAAAATGAACATAAACAGTCTGATAGTTTTGAAATACAAGCCTGTTGTTTTTGTTGCCGTCAAAAAACAGATTTTCAGGCTTGTCCTGTTCGGAATATACAAGTATTCTCCTTGTCCAGTTTGAAGCAATTTTCGCTTTTATTGCTTCCGGCACATAGTCTTCACCGAGCGTTTTTAAACGCCTCGGTTTAGCAAAAGACGGGTGAGATACAGTTGCATATTTGTGCGAAAAATCAAAAGTATATCCGAGAGCTTTCATATCGCTGAAAAACTGGCTGCGGGTTGTAGCCGTCTTTAAACAAGCGTCAATATCTCTTCGTATAATGTCATTTTTCGTAAGCTCGCCGTTCTTTTCTGCCTTGTATTCCATATAGCTTTTCTTTTCATTTTGGGATAATAAATGACATTTAAGCCGTATTCTTTGCAAAGCCTGTCCGACACCTTTTGCATATTTCGGTAGTCTTCATTTGTTCTGTGAAACTTTTTACCGTCAATAAAAGAAACTGTGTTAAGTACAAAATGATTGTGTATATGAGACTCTTTATCAATGTGAGTTGCAACCACAATCTGATATCTTTCGCCCCATAATTCCTCGGCAAGCCGGCACCCGATAAGGTGTGCTGTCTCGGCGTCAACCTCTCCCTGTGAGAACGATTGATATCCGTGATAAGCTGCTGTACCGCCTGTTTTTCCGAAATCATTTTTGACTTTCATCATTTCTTTATCGGCGTTATTCGGATTACAGTTTATTCCGCTTACAAGCTTTTTCTGCTCTGTTGCAGTTCCTCTTTCGGCATAGTCAAGAACCGCATTAAGAACATTTTCGGGGAGCTTTGTGTCAAGGTTTGTATCTATGTTTTCACCGAAGAAGGTTGTCTTATCCGGATTTTCGGCATAGATAATAACCTTGTTTACCGCCCCCTTAATTCGCCATAATGATGTTACTGCCATCAGTAAATCGCCTCCATAATCTTGCCGATAACCGACTGTAAATCTTCATAGTTACTGCGGTATAAGGGTGCATCAATAAAACCTAATGTGTGCGCTTTAACTGCGACCTGCTGGATGTTAATACCTATCATGCGAAGCTGTGAAATGACTTCTTTCAGGTCGGCAGATGGCTGCTCTTTAATCTCTTTTTCTGCACATAATCTGCGAAGAAATGCCGACTGCGACATGCCTGATTTTCTTACTTTACTGTTTAAAGATTTCAGCTCATTGTCATTAAGACAAAATACAATTCTGTTGTTTCTGTTACGCATATATTTTCTCCTTTCATAGGGTCTTAGGGAATATTTCCCTGACAAGCTGCCGTTGTGTTGCAACAAAGGCGATGCTTGATAAGACGATAC
>JAZUDP010000030.1:0-13488 GCA_045639705.1 Acutalibacteraceae bacterium | reverse complement strand
CCGTGACGGAGGGATTGTAAAAAAGAATAGCAGATAGATTATCAAGAAAACGCGTTTAGACAATCCCTCAGTCTCGCATTCGCTCGACAGCTCCCTTTACACAAGGGAGCCTGACCGCTATACCAAACTCAGCGATAAATTGCAATTTATACATATCTTACGGCTCGCGCACATGATAGGATTTCAGATAAAATCCTACTCGGCGAACGACCGCAGGTACTGCGGCAATTACCAATTTGTATACCGTAAAACAAAAACATCATTCTGACGGAAGAATATATCAGTTTCCAATCAGAATGATGTTGATTTGTTCAATTATTATTTCCAGATAAACCAGATGAGCAGGTAGCCCGTGACAACCGCGGCAAGGGTGAACGGAATGCCGTATTTCATAAAGGTTGAGGATTTGACCTCGTAGCCTTCCTTGCGGAGAATTCCGATGCCCGCAATGTTTGCGCTTGCGCCGATAGGCGTAAGATTTCCGCCGAGGGTCGCGCCGCAGAGAAGTCCGTAGTACAGAAGCTTAGGCTCAACACCCGCGCCCGCGGCAATGACGGGTACAAGCGAAAGCATCGTTGCCGTATAGGGAATATTGTCAATAAACGCGGAAAGGATAACGCTCATCCAGACAATGATTGTGAAAACAAGGAAGGCGCTTCCGTTGCCAAGCTCCGCGATTTTCTGACCGAGGAAATCAACAACACCTGCATTCTTTACGCCGCCGATAACAACAAAAAGACCTGTGAGAAGAACAATTGTGTAGTAGTCAATTTCCCTGAATGCATTGATAACAATATTCTTGTTTTTCTTGATAACAAGCTCTCTGAAAACGCCGAGCAGGAAGAAGAAAATACAGATAAGTCCGTTTGTAATCGCAGGCTTGTAAATGCCTCCGTCCGCATTTTCCTTATACGGAATAAACGAAACCGCGATAAGAGAAACAACCGTGGCAACAAGCAGAAATGTGGGAAATTTATCCTCAACAACGGTTTTTCCGCTGAACTCGATTTTTCCGTTCTCTTTTCTGAACATTATGAATATGATAAGCGCACTGGCAAGCGCACCGGCTTCAACAACCCAGAACATGCCCGCTTTTCCGTCGTCAACAAAGAAATCGGAAAAGTCAAGATTAGCCGCTTTAGCAAGAAGAATGGAGGTCGTATCGCCTACAAGCGTTGCAGCTCCCTGAAGATTTGACGATATCGCAATACAGATAATCGACGGCACAGGCGAAATATTCAGCCTGCTGCAGAACGCAAGAGCAACGGGTGCAATCATAAGCACCGTGGCGACATTGTCGACAAACGCCGAAACAATACCCGCGAAAAGCGAAAGTGCAACGACAACCCATTTGACCGAGGGCATTTTTGAAATAAGCACATCACTCATAAGCTGCGGCATTTTTGATTCAATGAACAGATAAACCGTACCCATTGTACCCGCAATCATCATGATTACGTTCCAGTCAATTTCCCCGAGCGCCTCAAGAGGCGTGAAAGAGAAATCGCCGAAGGTTCCCGGATTCATCATCTGAAAAATACCGATTCCGACAAAAATTAAGGCGCCGCCGACCGCAACATAAGGACGGATTTTCTGAAACGCCATCATCAGAATGTAGGTTGCCGCAAAGACAATTAATGCGATTAATGTGATTTTTTCCATAGCTGATCAGCTCCTGTTGAGTATTATTTGTTGTTTTACGATTACTCAATCGGGATGGAGGTCAAAAAAATAACAGAACCCGTAACGGATTCTGTCAAAATTCCGAATAATATACCGAAATACAGTCCTTCCAAATAGAACCCGAAAGCTCTATGACAGACTCCACCACTTATCGGGACTGCATAAAACAGTATACACTGTCGGTTGTACTTTGTCAACAGCAAAATATTATTTCTTATATGCCCAGTATTTATTGACTATAAAGTTCAGCGGCGTGACAATAAGTATCGTTATTACCGACGATACCTGCTTTGCTATCCATTCATACGCCGTCAGTTCGTTGCCCTTTGCGGCAAGACTTGCTTCAAGCTTCGGCATAAGCTCCTGAAGCTTTAACGAGGCGATTACATCGGGCATGTACTGCGACAGATTGATTTTTGTGATAAACAGCCAGAGCAGAAACGTGGTTAAAAGCAGTCCCGTAAAAGCATATGCAATATACAGTCTGCCCATAACCTTCCACCAGACGCGCTTTTCGCCCTCCTGCTTTTTGAAGATAAACGTGCCGTTGATAAAATAGGTGGAAATTACCGCCGCCGTAAATCCGCAGAAATTGCAGATATACTCATGCACACCGAAATATGAAACAAGAGTAAATACAATCTGTCTGATGAAAAAGTTCAGCGAGCCTATAAAGAAAAAAAGAACAAACTGCTTTGCCGTGTTGTCCCTGTTATGTGTTTTATCTGTCATTGATTCACATCCTTAAATCATAACAACCACCGATTAATCAGAAATTAACCGGTGGTTACTGTTTTATTAAATTAAGCCGCTCCGAAAAGCCCGAAGGAAACTCCCGCGACAATAAGTCCCGCAATGAACACGCCGAGAGCGATTATCGGCAGTGCGCGCCGAATCCGTATATCCATAATCGCGGCCACAAGCGCACCTGTCCAGCCGCCTGTTCCCGGTAATGGAACCGCAACAAGTATCAGCAGACCCCACGCCCCGTATTTTTCAATTGTTCCTCTGTGCTTTTCCGCCTTCTTTTCCATTTTAAGAATAAGCTTTCCGAGATGCTTCCAGTGACGCATCCAGTCAAAAATCTTGCGTATGAAAAGAAGAATAAACGGAATCGGAAGCATATTGCCGACATAGCAGAACAGGAACGCCTTAAGCACATCCATATTCAGTATTCTTGCGGCAATGAGTCCTCCGCGAAGCTCCAGTACGGGCAAAAGAGAAACAATAAATACGGTGATTTCATTCGGCACCTTGCTGCCGAAAAATTCTACAAGAGAATTAATGAAAGCATCCATAAGTTACTCCGTTATCACTTTATTTTTTACGAGATAGCTGTAAGCTTTATTGAGAATCATCTTGTCGTTTTCAAACCTCAGGCGGCTCAAAGCCTTTTCGTAACCGAGCCATACATAGTCCTCAATTTCCTCGCGCTGAATTATTGTCTGTGTATCAGCGGTTGACGCAAGATAGATATTGACATTCTTTTCAACCTTGCCCTGAATTGTGTACTGACTCTTGGTAACGAAATCCGGGTGGATATTTATTTTAATACCCGTTTCCTCAAGCACCTCACGGTAAGCCGTCTGATGGTCTGTTTCGCCGTGTTCAACATGACCCTTCGGAAAACCCCAGTGGGCGCTTCGCTTGTTCTTTATCAGCAGAAATCTTATCATTCCGCCGATATTGCGGTAAACAACCGCGCCGCAGGAACGCTCATAAAGACATTCCAGCGTGTGTTCCCTGTCCTTTACGGCAAATTCAATGCCATCGATTATATCAATATTGATAAATCTTGTACTTTTCGGTGCAACAACCCAATCAATTTCGTTTGTATCGGCGTAATGGATAATGCCGACAACTCTGCCGTCAAAGCTTCTTACGGGATGATTTATACCCATAATAAAAGCGCCCTTGGCAGGAGCGTTGAACTGTTTTGCGCCTTCAACCTCGCCGTAATTCAGCTCATAGGTGAAGCCTTGTTCATTGCTGTAGGAATGGATGGGATGAGTCACCTTGATACGAACGTATTTCCCAAGCATACTTTGACTCCTCCACCGTACCGTAAGATACGGATTAACCGCGAACGGAGTGGCGGGCGGGATTGCCGCAGACAGGACAAAATACATTGACCTTTCCGTTCGCATACTTTTTACCATGACATTATACATTTATTTTATCAAAATTACAATAGCAAATTAAGAATTTAACACAGTCTTTTGTCATATTATTGGGTGGGAGTGAACAAAATGAGTCAGAATTTTAACGAAAAACGTACCGCCGTACTTTCGTGCATAGTGATTCTTCTGCTGATATTCGCGGATTTTTCATCAAGAACAGCCGTAAAAGATGTTATGGCAAGCCGTACGCACATACCGGTTCTGTGTGTCGAAACCAGCAGAAAAGAGCTTGCGCTGACATACAGCGTTAACGAAAAAAGCGACATAAGCGGTATACTTGATGCGCTCGGTGAAACAAAAGCAACATTTTTCATTGACGGAGATACTCTCGGTCACACGCCTGAGAAAGCAAAACAGATTATTGAAGCGGGACATGAGACCGGACTGCTGCGTGCAGACCTGAAGGGTAACAGTCAGCACGAAATATACGATAAAATGGCAGAAATGACCGAGGAATCCGCGCGAATAACCGGCTGTAACTCAAGCCTTGTCCGCTTTGACAGAAACTTTTATGACAGCAGCGCAGTCAAAGCGATTTTCAGCCTCGGACTCACGCCCGTTCAATGGTCATCCGACAGCACAGCCGGCCGCTATTCGGCAGGTGATATTGTGCTTATCACAGACGGAACGGATATAAAAAGCCTTATCGAAAAAATAAAAGCCGACGGCTTCAACATTGTAACCGTCGGCGAATTGCTGATAAAAGAAGATTATAAAATTGATATCTGCGGCAGAATGATGCCTGAATAATTATTTCAGCGCACCGATTTTCTCAGCGCATCTGCGGCAGATTTTCTGCCCGCTGTACTCCGCAAGGTCATTTTCAGAATGGCAGAAAATGCATGACGGAGCATATTTGCGCAGGATTATTTCGTTTCCCTTTGTTATGATTTCAACCTTGCTGTCCTCGCTCATAAGGTCAAGCTGCTTTCTGATTTCTATAGGCAGCACAATTCGTCCCGCAAGGTCAATACTCCTAACAATTCCCACCGTTTTCATCTTTTCATGCTCCTTTCGGCACCGTCTGATTATTCTCTGACCGTATTAACAATATACCACTTTTTACCACCTCAGTCAACGTTTCTTTCGCCAAATCCGACAGCATTTTTCGAACATTATTGGTATAAAACAGCACTGTACGGCAACATAAAAAATGTTTTTTTGTCGACAAAAAAGACTAACTGACGAAAAAGAAAAAGCGCCCGCAAAACGGACGCTCATTCTATAGATAAATCAGCCAACAAGACCGGCAATGAAAGCGATAAGCTTATCAAGGATTGCCTGAAGGTCAATCTTTGCAAGGAAATCTGTAACAGCTGTCATCATGCCGTCGAAATCGATAGAATTAAGGAAAGAAAGTACCTGATCCATTTTTATTCTCCTTTCGTTTATTAGGTCAGCAGGAAACCGCTGACTCTGCTGTAATCATATCACTTGTGACATTTTTTGTCAAGTGTCTATAAATATAAACAATAACCAATTTCTGACAAAAGAAAAACACCCGCTTTTCACAACGGGTGTCAGTCTTAAACTAACTCAGCTGATGAAGCCGCCTGCGATTACGCCGACAACGTTCATGAAAAGCTCAAAAAGAGCGTCACATGCTGCCTTAACGTCAATCTTTGAAATATAGTCAACAAGTACGTTAGCAACGTTATCCCAGTTGATTCCCTCGAAGAAAGCTGTAATCTGATCCATAATTAAATACTCCTTTCGTAATAATTATGTAGCATCGGTAATGCCCCGAATACTATCTAAAAGAATATTAACACCATATTCATATTTTGTCAAGAAAAAAGTAAAAAAGAAAGCACCTGAAATTCAGGTGCAAATCTTAAAAAATCAAATCTTTAACTTATGCTGTGAAAGCTGCGAAAAGATCCTTAACGAAAGCTACACATGTGTTAAAGAAGCCGGGGAGATCGAGATCCTTTACGAAGTCTGAAAGAATGTTGCCGATTTCTTCCCAATTGATAGCTTTGATATATTCCATTACTTCATCCATGGTTGCAGTTCTCCTTTCATAGATTCCGCAGCGTTGTCCGCTGTTAACTAAACTTTAACACTTTATATACACTTTGTCAAGCAACTTAATAAAAAATTAAAGTTGTTGCTTAACAGTTTTTCAGGCTTTTACGTCAAAATGACAAAATATTGTCAAAACGGAACATCCGCAACGGCTCAGCGTATTTATACCGTTTATGCATTATTTTTTTAATACTTTTAATCATAAATTTAACATCCGTTCACCAATCGTTAATTTTTACCTATTGTAAAACACTTGAAATTATTGTATAATCAGGATGACCGAAGCGTGAAGCGCCGAGGTTAATATGACTTCCTCAAGGAGGAATAAAAATGAAAGAATTTAAAAGAATAACAGCATTATGCTCCGCCCTTCTTATCTGCCTGTCAGTCTTTTCTGCCTGCGGCAAAAACGGCGCGGACGACAATAAAACAACCGCACCGGTCACAGCCGCTCCGACATCAGCTGTAACCGAAGCTCCGACAGAGGCTCCTACCGAGGCACCCACGGAAGCTCCGACGGAAATAGCTTCCATGCTTGACCCTGTAACAGTTACAGCCGTTCCGACAACCACGACTACTAAAGCTACGACAAAAGCTACAACCAAAACAACTGCTAAGCCTACAACAAAGGCAACCACTACAAATGCTACAACAAAAAAGACAACTGCAACAACTAAGAAAACAACAACTACCACCAAAAAGACAACAACCGTTCCCACAACAAAAAGCTCGACCAAGTACACGAAGGCTGAAATGATAAATACATACAACAAGGCTGTCAACAAGGTTATCTCCTCAAAGGCGGGTTACACAAAGAAGAGAACAACCAACCTCGGCACTCTTGAGGGTGCGGAAGCAATCATGAAAATCAAAGTTGCAAAGGAAGCGGTTTACAGCTTCCTCGGCGTAGGCACAAAGGAATATACAAACGCCAAGGGCTCGGCAAAGTATCTTTCAACAGCGGCGCTTAAGGAAGCCGATGTAACAAGCGCAAAGTGCGAAAAGGTAAACGACGATGTTTACAAATTCACTCTCACACTTGCGGACGGAGCAAGCTCAGCTCCCAATGGCAGCGACTCCTCACCGCTTCAGCGCACGGGACTGCTTGTCGGCACAGGCGACAAGAGCGAATTTGACCACAAGAACGCCGCAAACATCTATACGGGAATCAACGGTGCCGACGGCGCAAGCGTTCAGTCGGTAAAAGAGACAACAAGCGCGGCAACAGTTGTCGCACAGATTAACGTAAAGACAGGCAAGCTTGTTTCTCTCAATATCAAGTGGAACTGGAATGTTGACCTCACAAAGGTTAAGTACACAATTGTTACAATCAGCGGCAAGGGCAAGGCTGACTCCGCGGTATCAATTTCAGGCATCACATGGTAACGCTTGACAACGGGAATAAACGGTGCTAAAATAGAACAAAATCAAATACAGGGGTGCTGCTTGGCGGCTGAGATTATACCCTTTACCTGATTCGGATAATGCCGACGGAGGAAGTTATTTACAATAATGTAGTATCTGCGCTCGGTGAAAACCGGGCGCGTTTCCTTTGTCCGGAAGGAGTATCGGAATGAAAAGTCACAATGTATCAAGAACAAACGAAAACACACAGAAGCTGACCGTATGTGCCGTAATGGTCGCCATGTCCACGGTACTGTCGTTCATCAAATTTGCTCAGCTTCCCTACGGCGGCTCGGTAACCCTGTTCAGCTTTGTTCCCCTGCTGTTTGCAGGCTATGCCTTCGGCTGGAAATGGGGCATCGGTTCGGGAATTGCCTACGGAATATTACAGGCCATGTTCGGAATTTCGGAGGCCGTTGCGGGTCTGCAATGGTGGCAGGTTATCCTTTGCGCAGCTTTCGATTACATTTTTGCGGGCGCGTCGCTCGGACTTGCGGGCATGTTCAGAAAGCCGCTCAAAAATCACCGTGCAGCCTTTGCCGCGGGAACGGTTACAGCCTGCCTGCTTAAATATATGTTTCATTTTCTTTCGGGCTTTATTATTTTCAGCGGTTACGCAGAATGGTTCTTCACTGAGGGCGGCGGCGCATCCTACGGAAGCAAAATCCTTGAAGCATTCTCGGGGCAAGGACTTGCCGCAATATATTCGCTCATATACAACGGTCTGTTCAGCATTCCCGAAATGATAATCTCGGTTATAATGGCAATGATAATAATTTCCGTCAAGCCGCTGTTAAAGGCATGCGGAATAAAATAAAATAAAATGCAAATTGTAATTTGCCGCAGTATCTGCGGTCGTTCGCCGGGCTGTATTTTATCTGAAAATCTACTCTCTGCGCGAGCCGTCGTAAATGCACAAATTGTAATTTGTCGAGCTGAAATTTTGATGTTGCCCCGCCTCCCTTGCCCTAAAGGGCATCCCCTGCAAGGGGAATGTCACGAAGTGACAAGGGGTAGGACCGTCGAATGGCGGTGGAGGGATTCTTTCTCAGTTTTTTCATCAGACTTTTTATAGAATCCCCTCGCCAACTATCGTTGGCCCTCTCCCCTTTAGACAAGGGGCGCTTGCTCCATCCAATCTCATCGATAAATTGTAATTTATATGAAACTTATGTCAATCACAACAGAAAAATCCCGGACAGTGCTAAAGGCTGTCCGGGATCAAATTTTTTACCGATTATTTTACCTCAAATGCTGTTGCGGGAATAATCTTTCCTGAGTCTGTCTTGACTGTAACGGAAACCTTGTCGCCCTTGTTTGCGATAACAATGCTCTCGGAAGCCGAAGCCTTGACTGAGAAATATGTGTCTGCAAACTTTTCATCGTCAGCATTAAGTCTGATATAATATACGCTTTCGCCGCTGATAACTGCGGAACGGATTTCGCTGATTGTACCTGTGACGGTGATTGCCTTATCTTCAGCTTCATCCTCAGCGCCTGCGTTTTCAGCATCCGCAATAGCCTCTTCATCAATAACAACGTTTGTCTTGATGTTGTTCTTTTCAACCTGGTCCGCGTATTTATTGATACATTCGCTGATTGTTGAGCCGTAAGCCGCAACTGAATACTGACCTACGTTAACCATTGCATAGCCCTTAACAAGAAGCGTATCGCCCTTTACAGGCATAAAGTATGTCGGCAGGTCGTCAATGTTGAGAAGAAGCGGGAAAGAAGCTGTGTAGCCAAGGTCCTGAACAAGCTCCTGAGCCGAACCCTGTGCGCCTGTTTCGGTTGCGCCGGAAACGTTGTAATACTTTGCTTCCTTTGTACGCTGATTTACAAGAACAAAGCCTGTGATTGATTCATCGCTTGTAAGAGATGTAACGCCCGTATACATGTAAACGTCATCATTCATTGCAAGGTATGAATAGCCGTCGGTTGTTGAACGTGTGTTCTTCTGACCGAGGATTGAGTTCCAGAAACCGCCCTGATACTTGCCGAAGTAGTTATACTGCTCAACAAGAAGGTCGGCATTGTAAACACGGTCAATCCACTGAAGGTCAGCATTGGATTTGATTTCCTCAATCGAATACTCTGTGCATTCGCCTGTAACTGCGTCGCAGATAACTGCACCTGTAACATCACGGCCGCCGAAAAGACCGATTGTCATATCAAGCTTAGCGAAAATCCAGAAGGGATGTCCTGTTTCGTCAATCTCAAATGCAGGGTCGTCAAGAAGGTATGTGGGATACTGGAAACGCACATGACGTGTTACAAAATGTGCAAAATGGTCAGCTGTTGAATATTTGATGTTGCCATCAACATCCATAAAGCGTGCCTTCTGTGTTACTGTATCAACAATAACATAACCGGGAAGACCGTTCTTTGTATTGGTAAACCATTTGATTATATTGGAATACTGAATCGGAACAACACGCACGGGTGTATCCTGATAGTTTATCTGGAAATAGTTGGGCTGAATTGTGAACTGTGAAACATATCCGAGTTCATCGAGCTTTGAAAGAGCTTTTGTCGCAATAGCGCCTGTTGTTTCCTCATCGATTGTCGGAACCGTCTTGAAATCAACCTTTTCGATTTCCTGCTCAAAGCTTGCATTCTCAACATCAATAATCTTCGCATAGCTGTGGGCGCGGAAGAAAACAGAAGAAACAATAAAACCGATAACTACAACAAGACCGACAACGCCGATTGCGATTTTCGGAATCATTGAGGATTTTCTTGCATAGGGTGAGTAATCAGGCGTACGGAGAGCGCCGCTTGTTACATAATTGGCTACGCAGTAAAAAGCGAGAACCGCAGCGAAGAATCCGTACATCATAATTGACTTAAGATTGAAAACGGGAAGCATGAAATAATAAAGAATAATTCCGAATACAACCGTAGCAACAATATTTATTACAATTTTAAGTCCCCGTCTTTCGGGAGGGATAACTACCTGCTCTTTTTTGTCGGGGCTTCTGTCGCCGCCGCCTGTAAAATCGACCTTAATCGGGTCCATTAAATCAACTCCTTATTAAATATAAAGTGATTATAACCTAAATCGAAAAAAAATACAAGTATATTTGTCAATGTTGGCAAATGTTCTTAAAAAGTTAACATTTGATAAGCTTGATTAAATAAACTATATATTATATAATGTACCAAACCGGCAAAACTGAGGTGAGCCTTATGAACAATAATCCCGACACTTACGGCAGCAGTCCTTACGGTCAGCCTGTGCAGAACAACCAGTACTATCAGAATATATATAATATGTTCGGCGGATATAATCCCATTGTTGACAAAGAAGCTTCCGGATTGCGAAGATACGGCATGCTCGCGGGCGGAGCCATTCTTGCCACCTGCGTACTGCAGAATATCGGAATATTATTTCTGAGAATTTTCGGCATTGCCAATCTTTTTTCGAGCAATGCGGATTACATGAACGGCATCAGCATCTTTTTCCAGATTTTTTATCTCTTTATCCCGTTTGCGGCGCTGCTTCTGCTCAGTTCAAAACAGGACCGCAGCAGAATCATGGTCTTCGGCAAGCCTAAATCTCCCGAGCTTTACGTTTTTGCGGTTTTTGCGGGTCTTATGGTCTGTACCGTGGCCAATTACGCAGACACGCTGCTTCTTTCGGGATTTTCCGCCGCCGGCGTTGATTTTATTTCGGGTACCGAGGATAATCCGGTTCCGCAGGACATCCCCGGATACATCCTGATGATTCTCAACATTGCTGTTGTTCCCGCTCTGATTGAGGAATTTGCTTTCCGCGGCGTACTTCTTCAGCCGCTGAGAAAGTACGGGGACGGATTTGCTGTTGCCGTCACATCCATAGTATTTGCGCTTCTGCACGGCAATATGACACAGATTCCTTTTGCTTTTCTCGCAGGACTGGCGCTCGGATATTTCTGTGTCGCTACCGGCAGCATATGGACATCAATAACCATTCATTTTCTCAATAATCTGTCTTCGGTTATTATTACAATCTATTATGAACGCAATCCCGACGGAAACGCTTATGTCTATATCATCGTTTCGGCAGCGCTTTTAATCATCGGCGCGGCGGCGCTTGTTCTTTTCCTGATTAACAATGATGCAAAGCTTGTCAAAAAAAGCTCGGAGCTTTCTCCGTCAATGAAGAGAGGTCTGTATCTCTGTACTCCGACGCTCACGGCTTCGGTTATATACTTTACCTATACAACAATTCTTCTTCAGACAACCTCCGGCGTTCTCGGCATGCTTGTGCTTATCGTGCTGAACTCAGCGGTCTGCGCTTACTTTGTGAAAAACATTATCGTAATCCGCCGCGACAGACGGCTTGCTAAAACTAACGCTTATGTTTTCTCCATGGTATTCACACTTGTCTGGGCGTTTTTCGGCACTCTCCTTATCGTTTCTTCAACGCTTATAGGTCTCAGCGGAGCCGTGGTGACACCATGAGCGACGAATTATTTATGAAAGAGGCACTGACCCTTGCCGCAGAGTCTGCCGCTGAAGGAGAGGTTCCCGTCGGCGCGGTTGTGGTAACTGACGGCAGAATTGTCGGCAGAGGCAGAAACCGCCGGGAAAAAGATAAAAACGCTCTTGCACACGCGGAGCTTGAAGCCATAAACGAAGCCTGCCGTACCCTGGGCGGCTGGCGGCTGTGGCAGTGCGATATGTACGTTACGCTTGAGCCGTGCCCGATGTGTACGGGCGCAATAATAAACAGCCGTATAAAAAGACTTATCTTCGGTGCGTCAGATTATAAGGCAGGCTCCTGCGGAAGCGTTGTCAACCTGTTTGACCTGCCGTACAATCATAAGCCCGAGGTTGTTCCGGGCTTTATGCAGGATGAATGCTCACGGCTGCTGAGTGAATTTTTCAGAGAACTGAGAAACACTAAATCACCCGAAAAGCATCAGAATGTTTCCAACAGCGAAAAATAATTCTTTTTTTATACAAAAAAGTGTTGACTTTTTTATTCAACAGTGCTAAACTTTCATGCACAGAGAAAATTGAATATGGTTCTGAGTTTATTCGGAATGATGGAGGTTGCGGTACTTTACAAGTAACTCTTATTAACGCGAAGGCACGCATAGAGTGAAAAGACTGACCGCCGAAGCTTTGGGGATCCGCCTTGTGAACCAACTGCTGGGTCGTTACAGAATATGTAACGGACTGTCACAGTATGTGGAGTGCTATCATGGTTAAAGTCAATTCTGACATGGTTTGTATTTCGGTACTGAGCCATGTCTTTTTTCTTTAGTATTACTTTTCAGGAGGTCTTTACCGTGAGTAAGACAAAGAAAATCATTTTTGCAGTCGCCTGCGTTGCAATAGTCGCGGCTATGATTATTGCAGGCGTAACGGGCGGAGCTTTAAAGCAGGTACCCTGCCTTGACTGCGGCGGCACGGGTATTGTTGACGAAATTGCATGTGAAACATGTGAAGGCACAGGTCTTGTCAGAGGCTCATTCTGGGCTCTTGTTCCTCCGGTTATCGCAATTGCGCTTGCGCTTATCACAAAAGAGGTTTACAGCTCGCTGTTTGTCGGCATTGTTGCGGGCGCGCTGCTCGGAGCCAATTTCAGCTTCACGGGTACAATGGATAATGTTACCCTTGACGGACTCACCTCGGCTGTTTCGGACAATGCGGGTATCCTTATCTTCCTCGTTGTTCTCGGCATCATCGTTTCACTCATCAACAAGGCAGGCGGCTCGGCAGCCTTCGGAGAATGGGCAGGCAGACACATCAAAAGCCGTTCGGGCGCCATGCTTGCAACCTTTGCTCTCGGCGTTCTGATTTTCATTGATGACTATTTCAACTGCCTTACAGTCGGCTCTGTTATGCGTCCCGTTACAGACAGACACAAAGTTTCGCGTTCAAAGCTTTCCTACCTTATCGACGCAACGGCAGCTCCCGTGTGCATGATTGCCCCTGTTTCCTCATGGGCGGCAGCGGTTTCATCATATGCAAGCGACGGCAACGGCTTCGCACTTTTTGTACGCGCTATCCCCTACAACTTCTATTCAATCCTCACTCTCGTTTTCATCATCGCAATAACTCTTATGAAGTTTGACTACGGCTCAATGAGAATACACGAGCTTAACGCAAAGAAGAACGGAGACCTCTTCACAAGCGGTGAAAGAGCAGACAACAGCGACGAGGAAAGCTCGGCAAACGGAAAGGTTAAGTCGGAGGCCAA
>JAZUDP010000029.1:0-2211 GCA_045639705.1 Acutalibacteraceae bacterium | reverse complement strand
CAGCGGCAGGCGACCCGATTCTTGCCGAAAATCTTAAAATACAGACAGGGTCAACGGATTTCAAAGAGGGCGCATCGTTTGTTCACCTCTTTAACGAAACAGCGGCTCTTAATCTTACCGCAGAGCTTTACACAGGCGTTAAGGACAGCGCAAACGGCACATACATTTTATTTGACCGTGATACATCCACGCTCATAGGCAGTGCGGTAACAAACGGTACGGCGGCTCTTATCGGTGTCGGCGGACTTGCAGTCGGCGCAGTCCTCGGCGCAATAATCGCAAAGCTTGCAGGCAAAAAGAAAAAGTCTGTTGAAGCATAAATCAAGGGGGCAATATTATGAAAAAAGTATTGGCGGTAATCCTTGCGGCAATTATAGGTTTAACCGCGTCGGTGAACGCGTTTGCGGCATCGGCAAAGAAAACCTATATCAGCGATATTGTTTCCGTAACGGCAAAGGATGAAAACGATGCGAAAGCACAGCTTGAAAAGGCGGGCTATAAGTTTCTCAGCGGCAGTAATGTCAACTCATCCCTTAAAACCGGGGTTTACATCGGCTATAAGGAAACAGACAACGCCGAGGAAGCAATAACTGATATTGCCGGAATGAACATGAACGGCAGGTTCAGCTACTCCGATTATAAAACCATTATGGAGAAGAACAAGGAGCAGATTAAGGAAACAATCGACAACTTTGAGCCTGTTATCGCAGAATTCCAGGCAAATTACGAAGAGAAAAAGCCTTCTGCTCTTGCGGCTTATGAAGCTCTGAATACATATAAAGATGATGACAGCGGCAAACTCATGGGTGATTATCTTTTGGGCTACGATTTCAGTGACGCTTCTCAGAAGAAGATGACCGACACATTCATGCAGGCAAATGCGCAGATTATTCTTGCAATCATGCAGCAGACGGCATTTGCAGGTGACGATGCGGACGATACGCTTATTGAAAGAATGGCAAAAACAGGTCCCGACGGCATATCAAAGAAGTATAAAGGACTTTATCCCTCGGTTGCAAAGGCAAATCAGGCAATGTCAGCCGAATACGGCGATACCGCCGCAGAAATTTACAGCGACTGGAACAGTGTATATCAGTACATTCTTGATGCCGAAAAGGGCGTAGATGTTGACGAAGAGGGTATGATTACTCTTACGGATACTATCCTTGAAACTGAGGAAAAAACAGACGAGGATTATAAGGACATTAAAGATGAAGAGGCAAAGGAATGTGCCAAAGCTGTTGACGCTGCCGCTGACATGGCAGATGTAACTAAAAATGAAATCGACTATTCATTCTACAATCTGCTCGTTATGAACGAATACGGCGACGGAACTTTGCTTGACTTTTTCAAGCGTCCTGCAAGCGAGGTCAAAAAAGAAGAACTTTATCCTCTTATTGACGCAATGAGTGAGGGTCAGCGTGCGCAGATAAAGATGAACGGACTTCTCCTTACCTTGGAGAGCGCACTCAGCAGCATTGAGGAGAATTCTGAGGAAGCCGAAAAAACTGTTGAAAAGATGCAGAATTTTACCGACGCCTGCGGTGAAATTTCCATTTATCAGGGCGTTGACAGAAGCATATTTGAAGACGGTGTAGCTTTCACAAGTGCAGCAACCGAACATGAAACCCTGACAGGCGAAAGCTGGTTTTCAAAGCTCGGTATAGAGAGCGAAAAGAATGCCTGGCTTTTGGCAATGATGGCATCTTCTTTCGTTACCGTTGCTCTTATCGGTACATGTATTACGGCCTCTTTTGTTCAGAAAGCACAGATAGAAGCTGAAAAGCTTGCTGTTGAACAGGCAAATATACCTTATAAAAATGCAAAAGCAATTTACAAGGATGCAGAAAACCGCTATGATGCATTCAGTGCGTTTATGGACCATAAAACCCAAACATATGACGGCGTTGATTTCTACGAACTTACCGTAAGTGAGAAGCATAATATGTTCCAGATAATCAATAATGATATGCAGAACAAGAGAGAAGTATTTGAGGAGCTTAACGAGGCTGTTGCAGACCCGAAGGTCGGCAGAACGGCAGGTGTGATAAAATGCGTTTCCTTCGTTTTTCTTGCTGTCATGCTTGTTGTTGATGCTTATGTAATTTACGAATTTGTAACTACGCCGAAATATGTTGAGGAAAGCATCCCTCATCATATTATGTCGGCAGCAACAACTCAGTACGGCGAGGATTATGTTTACTATCAGAC
>JAZUDP010000028.1:0-9914 GCA_045639705.1 Acutalibacteraceae bacterium | reverse complement strand
AACAATCATATTTCAGAACTCGATACCCGCGATAATCCGCTTCTGCGTCATCTCAATGCCACGGGAAATCCGATGAAAAGCATTCGCTCACTGGCTCCGCAGCGTGAAGAAAAGCTGCCGCTTGAACTGTTTGCCGAAGAGGGAGGCTGTGTCGGGCTTAAATTCAATCCGGTATATAACGCTCAATGGAAAGAGACCGGAGAATGGCAGCAAAGCTATTATGCTTATCCGAATGACGGATTCCGCTTTGTCGGTTGGTTTGAGAACGGCGAAAAGCTTTCCGCAGAAGAAACGTGGATAGATGAATACGGTACAAGCCGCATTTTAACGGCAAAATTTGAAAGGAATATAAGCAATGAACGATAAAGGAAACGACAATGAAATCATTGGCAAATTTTCCGTTGCACTTGGATTATTTGATTATATCAACCCGATTTTTTACAGTATCACGGTCATAACGATACTTGTGAAAATGTTCGGAAAAATGAGCACTCCGATTTATGTACTCTTTGCGCTCGGAGCGGTCATCTCGCTGATTTTCGGATTTTCCATTCCGACGGTCAAGCTCATAGTCGGTCTCGGAAAAATGCAGTTTAAAATGCCGGTCAATCTGGTTTCGTTCGTGAATACAGGAATACTTCTTTCCGGCATCGCGCTTGTTTCCCACGTTGTCGGTGTCAGACTGCCGACGCTTGCGGTTATTCTGCTGTGTGCGGCGGCCGTCATCGGGTTTTTGTGGTATAAGACAGGGAAATTCAACACCGTTGCCGTGCTCATCGGCGCAGTCGGTTATCTGATGATTTATACCTCAATGATAACGCTGTCGATAAGAAGCAGAGCTATCCTGCCTGTCGTTCTCTATGCGCTTGCAATCTGCCTTTTTGTTTTTCTCTGTCTTGTCGGCATCCTTTCAAATCTCAAAAACGCAAAGGTGCATTGGGTGATTGAGATTTCCAATGTGATTTGTCAGTTTTCCGTTGCTCTCGCAACAGCGATTTTGCTTTGGAGATAATAATTCGTTAGTCCTTTTTCAAAACCATCGTATAAACAGATGTAAGAAAAAACAAATATCAAATTTACGGAAGTTAATAGTTATAAAAAAACACAAAAGCCGAACTTAATATGCTTCTGTGTTTCCATAAAAATAGCCTCCTTAAATTTTGTAGTTTCATTCTACTCAATTTAAGAAGACTTGTCGAATGTGTGATTTTTTGTTAACAACCTGCTTCTAAATCTTCACCTAAATCACAGGTGTACATAAATTTGATAATATCTCCATCCCTAACCTTATACTGGCTGCAGCCGTAATTCGGGAATGTTCCGTTTATTGAATACATCCAGCCGGACTGTGTGCCGCAGTCTTTTTCATAAATCTGATGTATGCCGCGAATATAGTAGCTGTCATATCCGGGAGTATAAACATAATCAAGTTGTATGCCATTTTGCTTACAGTATTTACAGTTGTCAGTGCAAGTATTTTTTTCACACGCTTTTTTGATAACATCAAAAGCTGTACTACCTTCCGGAACGGTTACCTTAACTGAATTCAATATCATTCCGTTTTCAGGTAAAAAATCAGATTTATTTTCTTTAAGATTCTCCTTTTTATCAAGTATGTTTTTACAGGATATTTCAAAAGTGCATGTTATCTGTTTTTCTGTGGCTGTTTCTTTTTTTGATGTTTTTTCAGTTGCTTTCTCTGTAGCTTTTGCGGTTTTTGAAGTTGTGCTTTTTTCTGTTGTTGTTTCTGTTTTGCTGTTTTCGGTGAGTGAAACCGTTTCTGTTATTTCAGTTTTCTTTTCGGTATTTTTTCCTGCAGTGGTTGAAAATGCTGCAGCTTCACTTGCTTCGTTATCCGTCTCGGTTACTGTAAGTCCGCAGGAACATAATGCGAACAGCAGCAATGTCACTGTTATAATTACTGATAAAACTTTCTTCATTATTTTTCACCAAACAATCCGTATTTTTGTTTTATTCTTTCAAGCTTTTCGCTTACGGAAGGCTCAAAAAGTGTGACGCATATTCCCGTGGTCAGACCGTGAATAATATTAAACGGAAATCCCGAAGCATAAATCGATAAAACAGACCTTAAATTGTATTCCGAAACCATCATAAATACAGAACTTAAATCAACAATTATTCCATACAGCGCAAAGCATAAAATACCGCTGACTATGCCGAGAATAAATCTGTTTTTTATTCGAAACGTTCTGAAAATCAGTGCGCAGACAAAAACGGTTACGCCCATTGCAAGCATCTGAAACGGCGTCCACATTCCCTGTCCGTAGATGAAATTTGAAAGCAACATTGACAAAGCTCCGCAGGTAAAACCGAACTCCGCGCCAAATGAAATTGCCGCAATAATCAATATCGCGCACATTGGTTTTATATTCGGAAGATAGAAAAACGCAGCTCGTGAAGCGACTGAAATTGCAATTACGCTTGATATGATTACAAGCTCCCGTAATTGCAGCTTTTTTCTTTCAAGAGAAAGCATAAACGGCAAAATTGAAATCGCAATAACAAGCAGGCTTACAAGATAATACTGCTTTCCTTTTGCAAGGAAAAATCCTGCAATAACCACCGCCGGTATAAGCAGGCACAATATTAAAATTGATATTATTCGTTTACGCATTTTATTATATCCTCATCTGTAACTGCGTTGTCGATAATTCCTCTTGCGATTCTGCAAGACGCAGTTGTATAAAATCTGTTGCCTGAGAAAAATTTATCAGAAGATGCGCAAGCGGAAATATCACCGTCAAAAAGCATAGCGCAAAGGTCTGAATATTTTGCACAAAATTCCAAATCATGTGAAATCATAATTACCGTGCAGTTTTTCTTTTTAAGCGACTGAATAATTTTCGCAAAGTCCGCTTTGAATTCCGCATCCATTCCCTTCGTGGGCTCGTCAAGCAAAAGAATTTTCGGCTCACATAAAAGCACTTTTGCAAGGGCGGCTCTCTGCTGCTCTCCGCCGCTTAAATCAAAGGGATGTTTTTCGAGCAAATCCGTTATCTTTGTAAGTTCTGCTGTTTCTTTGATTTTTTCTTCATTTTTATTTACTTCTTTCAGGTCGAGCATAACGGTTTTTGCAGTAAAAAGTGTTTGAACATCCTGCGGCATTGAAGCAATTTTCGCTCCGCTTTTCTTAGGCTTTTCACCGAAAATTTTTATTTTTCCGCTGTATGGAAAAAGAGTTGACGAAATAATTTTAAGCAGAGTTGTTTTGCCTGCGCCGTTGCCACCGAGAATTGTAAAGAAGCTGTTTTCGGGGATTTTCAGCGAAAGATTTTTCAGAATATCTTTGCCGTTTTTATCATAGCGGAAATATATATCATTCAGCTCAACTGCATTGGTTTTGCTGAAGATTTTTTCCTGCTTTTTGCAAATGTTTTTATGATTTGTTTTGCTCAGAAAATTTCTGCCCTCTCGGACTGTTACGGGACAATTTCCTGCACCGCCGATTTTATTAAAAATTCTTATGGCTGTGGGTGCAGCGATTTTCAGGAATTCGGGCATATCATTTAATCCTTTGCCCGTTTCTGACGGTGCTAAATCTGAAATAATTTTTCCTCTGTCCATTACAAAAACTCTGTCCGCATAGGTGAACGCTTCTTCAAGCCGTTGTTCCGTGAGAATTATTGTTGTGCCAAGCTCGCGGTTGATTTTGCCGATTGTGTAAAGAAAATTCTCTGCGGCTATGGGGTCAAGCTGTGATGTAGGCTCGTCAAGAACAAGCACATCAGGGTGCATAACCATAACGGAGGCAAGATTTAAAATCTGCCTTTGCCCGCCTGAAAGCTCTATTGTTTTATTATTAAACCATTCTTCTATTCCAAAATACGATGCCATTTCCGCTGTGCGAAGACGGATTTCATCTTTGTTAAGAGCGAGATTTTCAAGCCCGAATGCAAGCTCGTGCCATACCTTATCGGTTACAATCTGCAAATCGGGATTTTGCATAACAAAACCGATTTTTTCTGCACTTTCTCTGAGAGAAATTTCTTCAATCGACTTGCCGTTAAAAAATATATTTCCTGCTTTTTTACCGTGAGGCGCAAGTTCTTTTTTGAGCTGCTTTAAAAGTGTTGTTTTGCCGCAGCCACTCTTACCGCAAAGAAGAATAAACTCTCCGCTTTCTATTTTCAGAGAAATATTATCAATCGCTTTTTTCTCACAAAGAGGATATGAAAAGCTTAAATTTTCGATTTTAATCTGTTCCATTTTATATCCTCCTTTAAGTCAATTATCAACGGTAAAAAGCAAAGTAAAGTAAATGAAATAATCGTTACAATTCCAAATGCGGAAACGGGATTCAAGGTAAGATTTAGCTCATTAACAAAATATGTTTTCCCGAAATCGGCTGAAGGATTAATGACAATGTACGGATTGTAAATGCAGTAAAGCGATTTTTTTATACAGCCG
Source organism: Acutalibacteraceae bacterium (assembly GCA_045639705.1). Taxonomy (GTDB): domain Bacteria; phylum Bacillota; class Clostridia; order Oscillospirales; family Acutalibacteraceae; genus CAG-488. The sequence continues at coordinate 5,486 of JAZUDP010000028.1, read as the reverse complement.
ATTGTCAGAATAACATCGAGCAGAAGTACAATCATAATTGAAACAACATCTCTTTTGCTCATTCTGAATTTGCTGTAGCTTTGCCGCCCTTTCATCCCATAACCTCTTGCTTTCATAGAATCGGAGGTTTCAACCGCGTTTTCAAGTGACCATGTGATTAAAATCGAGATGATTTTACCGCCGTTTCTTATTCTTTCAATGATATTGCCCTGCCTGTAATCTCTGCCTATTCCTTTTTGCGCTTCGGCTATAGTGTGAAGTCTGTTTTTATACATAGGAACAAAGCGTAAGGCCATTGAAATAACAAGCGCACCGGCAGGCATAATTTTGCCAAACACGCACATAAATTTATCTGTTGTAACAACCTCGCTGTAACAGAAAAACCACATAATAATTGAAACCGTCGCAACACCTAAAACAAAGCCGTAAACTACGGCCTCAAGTGTCATTTTGTTGCCGTCGGGCAAGGTCAGAAGCGGTGTTGTACCATAATGGGCGAAAAGTCCGTTGATAATAAGAACAAACAAAAGCATAGGGAAAATAAATGTCAGAAACGATTTTACCGCCGCTCTTCTGCAAAGACGAATGTAATAGCAAAGAGCAGCGATAAAGCACACGACAAGGGTAACGGGGTGCTTGAAAAGCATCCCGAACACCACAATACTCAGAAAAAATATTAAGTTTGAGATTGGATGATACCCTTTAAAGCCGTTTTCCATAATTTTTTACCTGAAAAGATTTTTAAAGAGATTTATAATTGCATTAAAAACACGAACAAAGAAATTCTGTTTTCCTGTTCCTTTTTTGCCAACCGCAAAAATATATCCCGAATCGTTTTTGTAAAACAGAGTTCCGTTTTCATCGCAGACAATGCTGCTTATGCAGTAATTTGCCTTGTCTGAATCAGGGGTGAACAGCTCCGCTTTCACCGCCTTTGTCTGATTTGCGGAATCGGTATAGACAGTTATTCCTCCGGGAGATGAATTATAGGTTGAATATATATATATCTTACCTGTATCTTTAAAATATGCGTCACTCACGAGGATGGAATTTTGCGGATAACCGTTTGCAGGTGCGGAATAAATTACAGATAACTTTGCCGCATCAATTACCTTCAGCGTACCCTCATTCATTGTCTTACCCTGAACGCCGACGTAAAGACGTTTGTTGTAAATTACAGGAGTAGAGGTTGAAGCTCCGCCCAGCGCCAGTTTTCTCAGACTGTCTGAATCAAATTTACCGTTGCTGATTTTTATGCTGTACAGATAACCTGCTTTGGTGACAAAATACGCTGTGCTTCCGCTCATGGTTATACCTGAACGCTGGTCGCCGACAATAGAAACGGAATCATTCAGCTTTCCTGTATTCTTATTAAGACTTAAAATCTTCGAGGCTTTGTTTGCGTAAAGCGTACCGTCGTCGGTGCCGACAATAACGCAGTCTCCGCTGAATGTGCATCCCGCCCAGTAAAAGCCTCCGAGACTTTTGTAGGTCCACTTTGCCTGCTTTTCCTCGTGAGTATCTTTCTTGTTTTCGTCGGTAACATCAAGGCAGACAAAATTTGCATATTGGTCTTCGTCGTTCCAGAAGCCCATATAAATACATCCATCAGAATATTTAACGGGGCTCAGGCTCTGACCACCCAGCTTATCATGATAAACCCAAAGGGATTTGAGCGTTTTGAAATTAAACGCCTGAATTGTTCCGTTATCAAGAGGACAGTAAATTACACCGCCATAATAAGCCGGCGATGTGTAGCTGTAGCTCGGTGTATCTGCCATTTCAGCTCGCTTTAAAATTTTGCCCGTTTCGGCATCCATTTTATAAAGCTCATTTTTGCTCATTACAATAACCGTTCCGTCAACAACCGTCATTGTGCTTGGAGCGTTTTTATATGATGTTCCGAACTGATGCGACCAAATAAGCTCTGCTTCGTCAGCGGAAACGGGAGTTTCACAGCTTGTAATATTACCGTCTGAAATATATGCCGCAAAGCAGATAACCGGAGAAGCGGCAAAAATTATTGTTAATATAATCAGTAAAAATTTCTTTAAAACTTTCATTTCAAATTATCCTTTATAAATCCAGCCGAACAAAAAGTTGTGAACCTTGATAAAAAAGTTTTTGATAACTTCCCATATATGCTTTAACCATTCGCAGAATGTTCTTTTATGAGTCTGCTGCGGATTAACGGTTACATTAGCTGAATTTGTGATTACGGGACATTTGTCCTTTGTTTCACCCTCACAGAAAATCACATATTTGCCTTCTTCTGCAAAGCTGAGAACAGCCTTGCCGTTCTTGTCAGTTGTGCCGACAAGAATCTTTTCACCGTCAATTACCGCATATATTTGTATTCCTTCAAGCGGCTGAGCATACTCGTCAAGTATTGTCTGCCAATCGTTGATGCCATAGTACATTGCGCAGTAGCCGTTAAGGCTTACGGTCAATTCTTCACCGGCGTTTACATTGTAGCTGTCGCAGTCAAACCAAGCATAATAATCGGAATAATATTTTAAATCCTTGTAGAAGAAATATGAAATTTCATCACCGTCGAACACACGGGCGGTATCACAGGCATAACCCGTGCAGGTACCGTATGAGAGATTGATTATTCCGTCATTTGGCATAATTCCGTTGACTATGAAGCCCGAGGACATAGCGTTCTGACCGTAAGCCTTCATAATAAAGCTCGACGACATAACAAGATAATTTTCGGGATTTTTCTTAAAGCTTTCACCATAGAGTTCTTCATGTGCGGCAACGATAACATCAAATACCGTTACACCCTCAACATCGATGTCGTTATGGTCTTTTTCGGCGGTTTCATAGCCGTATTTTTCGGCAATATCGGAGCTTACGGAAATACTGTGCTTCTGAACGGGTATTTCATTTCCACTGACGCTGTAAGTAACATTTACCGTTACGGGCGAAACAGGCTCAATAACAGTTACCTTGCATTTTTCGCTTCTGCCCGATTCACTTGTTGCAATAATATCAGCCTCACCAAGTTTGTTTGCTGTAACAATTCCCGATTTGGAAACCGATGCAACACTTTCGTCTGATGATGACCATGCGATTTTTTCACCGTTGTTCGTTTCTGCGGTGAGCTTTGATTTTTTACCGAGTCCGATTTCTTTTTCGGTATCTGAAAGAGTAATTTTTGTTTTCGCTATGCTCTTGCCTGTGTTTATGTAATAAATAACGGGAGCAGAATTGCCTGATTGAACAATAACTCTGACGATTCCTTTTTCGGTTTCGCTCTCAAAGTGTCTTGTATTACCGTAAGAATTGTTTATATAGATATTGGCATCAGCTTCAACGCTGACATCAAATTCGCCATCAACAGCTGCTTCATAATAGTCTTTTCCGTCTTCAAGCTCAATTTTTTTGCCGCCAACGGTAATTGAAGCCGGGGCGGCGGTTTTACCAACTGATTCTTCGCTTTCGTCAGCAACAAAAAGTCCCTGAAGTTCGGTGGACTTCTCTCCGAAAGCACCGCCGTTAATAAATGTTGCAGTCTGAACCTTAACATATTTTATGCTGTCCAGCTCAACTCCGAAGCCGTTTTTATCAACTGCCCATGAAATGTCAAACTGACCGTCTATACCGTTGCCTGCGGGATTTTCAACATAAGGATTTGACGGTGCGGACTTCTTGGCGTTTTTCAGAGCGTCTGTATATCCGAAGGAGGTCTGAATACCGTTGGAGGTTGAGCCGGATGTCTGCTTTCTTAAAAGAACGCCTGAAAGAGTGATTTCATCCTCAGGAACGGTAACGGTAGGATAATTTTCACTCAAGGGATACTGAGCTCTGCAGCCCCATGTTCCGCTCTCGCCGAGGCTGTCTGAAAAATCACATTTGTTTGCTTCTGCGGTTTTCTTGTAGGTTACGGAGTAATCCCATACTGTTTCATCTTCATAATGCTCACTGCCTGCAAGTGCATACCAGTCTTTGCCGTTCTGTGAAACCCAAACCTGACCTGGCTCCTGCGTAGTAAGTGCGGCGTTAAAAGCATTGCCGGGGATAATAAAATCTACTCCGTATGCATGCTTGTCCGTGTTCTGAACAGGCTTGTTAAACTCATAGATTACATAACCGCCGAAATTTCCGAGTGAAGCAAGCTTCCCGTTGAGCGTACCGTCAATATCAATTCCGTAAGCGGCATTGTTTGTGTACTGGCTCGGGGCGTTGATAAATTCCCGAACACTTGCGATTGGCTGTTCCTTTGCAAAGACAGAGATTGATGCGAGAGATGTCAGCATAAGCACGGCCAGCAAAATGCTGATGATTTTCTTTGTTTTCATAAACATTTCCTTTCATCTTCCGTATCGCCTTGGGCATTTTTGAACGCTTTTCGCCTTTCTCTTGAACGCTGACGCTTTTCCCTGTTCTTGGCTTTTCTCGCTTCCTGCGTTGACTCTTTAAGTCCTGCTGCTTCAAGAGCCCAAGGCCACGGCCCGAAAAACCCTTTAATACGGTTTACATCATCGTTTGAAAAATCCGATTTTCTCGGAAGTCTGCCTTCTTTTTCGGCAACTCGCTGCAAAAGCTCAATATAGTATTCTTTTGTCTTTTCCATAAAATTGCCTCCTTAAAATGCAAAAAAATAACGTCCCCGTAAAACGAGGACGCAGAATTACAGACTGAATCCGACACGGAAACAGACGATTACAACCTTCTTGCCCAAAGTTTTACGTTATTTTATGAGCATCAGGTCTTCCGGCTTTGTGATTGGATCACTCACGGTAATGGCTGTTGCGACGGATTTTCACCGAACTTCCCACTGATTGACTACATTTAAATATTACTACTTTTGATAGAAAATGTCAAGCTGTATTATACGGTCTACGATAACAAGTTATAAACTATCATTAAGATATATGAATCTCAGCACAGAAGATACAAATGATGATTCAATAATCCTGAGTGATGTTGAAGATTATATTCTTGACGGGGAAATAAATCTCGACAATACCAGCAGCGGGACACATAAGATAGGTTTTGCTTGATTTGTTTGATGTTTTATTTTCAGTCGAATAAATGTTGAATTTGTTTATATCACTTTAGTAGTAATATGCTAAAAAAGAATTCAGTAATCTGAAATCAGTATATATGGGGGTGCGTTTCTGCTTGTATCGGGAGAGCAAATGTACGAAAACTCTGTTTCTGCATACTATTGTTTTTCTTATTATAAATAATGACATTTTTGTAATATTGTGATATAATGTAGAAAATGATGTAAAAAATATGTTAATTGTAGGTAATTATATGACACCAGAAGAAAAATCAAGAATGCAAATAGATAATAGACTTAACGAAGCCGGATGGATCATCCAAGATATGAAACAGCTGAATCCGTTGGCATCGTTAGGTGTTGCTGTCCGTGAGTATCCTACAAACACCGGACCTGTTGATTATGCTCTTTTTGTTGATGGTATTGCTGTGGGTGTTGTTGAGGCAAAGAAGGATGAGCTTGGCGAAAA
>JAZUDP010000027.1:0-31043 GCA_045639705.1 Acutalibacteraceae bacterium | reverse complement strand
CATAAGGTGGATTGACGGTGCGCTCGCTTTCAGCCGCACGCCGTATTTGCCGCCCTGCTTCATAATTTCGGGTTCCTCAAGCTTAAGCTCATCCATCGTCGGCATAACAATTCCGTAGCCCGTCGCTTCAACCTCGTCAAGGGCGTCCTTTATTCTGTCGTAGGACTTTTTAACATCAGACAGCTCGGTTACCTGCTGCATAAGCTCTTCCTGATTTTCAACCTTAAGTCCCGTTTTTTCGGCAAGAATCTTATAGAACATATCGTTCTGAACAACTGCGCAGACAGCGGCGCTGCCCTCGGCAAGATTCATATTTGTCATATGGGCATATTCAAGATATTTGCAGCCGCTCATATCCGCGGCAAATTTTGAAACATCTCTTACCTTCGTCAGCTTCGCCGCGTTATCGGTAATGTGGTCAAATATTTCTCTTTTAAGCCAGTGGGTTCTGTCGAGTCCCGTCACCCATCCCGGCAGCTCAACGCTGACCTCCTTAAGCGGAAATTCAAACAGAATCTGTGAAAGAATGCTTTTGATTTTTTCCTCGTCAAGCTGAAGGCAGTTTACGGGAATTACGGGAACGCCGTATTTTTCCGTCAGCTCCGCGCTCAGCCCGGCCGCACGCTGTGAATCGGGTTCAGTGCTGTTGAGCAGCACAACAAACGGCTTTTTCAGGGACTGAAGCTCCGTGACGACCCTTTCCTCCGCCTCGGCATACTCCTCGCGCGGAATATCGCTGATTGTCGCGTCAGTTGTGACAACAAGTCCGATTGTGGAATGCTCGTTGATAACCTTCTGCGTACCGATTTCCGCCGCCATATTAAACGGAATTTCCTGCGGGAACCACGGTGTCTTAACCATTCGCGGCTGGTCATCCTCTATGTAGCCGAGAGAACTCGGAACAATATAACCGACGCAGTCAATCATCCTGACCCTGAAATGCGCATTACCCTGAAGGTTGATTTCAGCCGCGTTTTCGGGGATAAACTTCGGCTCGGTTGTCATTATCGTTCTGCCCGACGCGGACTGGGGAAGCTCGTCTGTGGCGCGTTCCTTTTTTGATTCATCCGCAATATTCGGCAGGACAAGAGTGTCCATGAATTTTTTGATAAAGGTAGATTTGCCCGTTCTGACAGGGCCGACAACGCCGATGTATATATCGCCGCCCGTCCTTGTCTGAATATCGTGATAGATGCTTACGCTTGCTGCTGTCATAAATTTTCCTCCGTTCAGCTGTCAATTAATCTTTGTAAATGATATGAAACTTGTACGGATATTATGACAGAAAAAAACCTGCACATCAGTGCAGGTCGAGAATACCATATACTTCGGAATAATCCTTTATGTAATAATCGGCTGTCCTTTTGATTTCTTCACGGTCAACCTCGGCGGAGTAGTCCTCAACGGCTATAACCTTATACCCTGCCGACTTTGCGGTCTTCATTGAATAGAGAGCATCCTCAAAAACGAAAACCTCCTCATTCTTTTCCGCTCCGAGAAAATCACGGGCAATATTGAATATTTCGGGTTTGTCCTTGTGCTTGTCAATATCAACGGTTGAAAACACTTTGCTGAAATATTTAAGTATACCGTTGCGTTCAAGCGCCGCGTCAATCAGATACTGATTTGTAGCGGTAATAATGCACATTTTTACGCCGTTATCCTGCATTTTCTGAAGAAATTCGGCAACTCCCGCCTTTTTCTCGGCGATATTGAAATAATAATACTCAAGAATTTTCAGAAGCTCAGCCATAAGCTCGTCGTATGTAAGAGGAAGATTGTACTCCTCAATCATATAGCTTATGCCTTCACGGTAGCCGCGTGTACGGAAGGTTTCTCCGGCGTGAGGCTCAATGCCGCGCATCATAAGATACGCTCCGCCGCAGGTGTCCCAGATATGCATTGAATCGGTAAGAGTACCGTCAACATCAAATATTGCGTATTTTATATTTTCCATAAAAATAAACCCTTTTACTGAAATTTTTTAACCCCGTGTGAGCTTGGCAAAGTTTGCCATGAGCTTCTTTGTGCCTGCCTTGTCAAAGGCGATTTCAAGCAGCGTATCGTTGCCGACAGGCTGTGCGGAAAGTACAACGCCCGTACCGAAAACCTTGTGACCGACCGTATCGCCGACTCTGAAGGTTTCCGACGGCGCAGACGGCTTCGGCTTCTGCGCGGCAGGCGCAAAGGACGAAAATCCGCGTTTGACAGGCTTGCCGCTTGTGAAATCGTCGCCGAAATCCCTGTACGGCTCGTCCTCGGAGCTTCTCTTGAAGGAAGCATACGAGGTTGCGCCCGTGCAGTTTTTAAGCTCGTCGGGAATTTCGTTTACAAAGCGCGACTGCGGATTGTGAGTCGTTGAGCCGAACATAAGGCGCGTTCTTGTGTTGGTAAGATACAGACGCTTTTTTGCTCTTGTTATGCCGACATAAGCAAGTCTGCGCTCCTCTTCCATGTCGTCGGGATTATATATCGACTGTGTTCCCGGGAAAACGCCCTCCTCCATGCCGACAATGAATACCTGCGGAAATTCGAGTCCCTTTGCGGAATGAAGCGTCATCATAACAACAGCGTCGGTCTCCGCATTATAGTTGTCGATATCGGTCATAAGCGCGATTTCCTCAAGGAAACCGTTGAGCGTAGGCTCGTCCGCCTCCTCCTCATATCTGATAAGGTTGTTCTTAAGCTCCTTAAGATTCTGCTTACGGTCTTCTGCCGTTTCCTTGTCGGCACTGAGCGAGATGTAATATCCCGTTTTATTCATTGTCATCTCAAGCAGCTCCGAGGGCTTAAGCTCGTCGCCCGCTTCAATCAGCTCGTAAATCATGCGGCTGAATTCAAGAAGCCTGGCGCTCGCACGGCTGAGCGAGGGATATGAGTCAGCGTTTGAAATAATCTCAAACATGCTTACCCCGAGTCCCGCCGCAATCTCGGAAACATTGTTGAGAGTTGTATCGCCGATTCCCCTCTTAGGCTCGTTTATTATTCTGCGGAGACGGACATTGTCCGCCGTATTGTTGATAAGTGTAAGATAAGCAAGAGCGTCCTTGATTTCCTTACGTTCATAGAATCTGAGTCCGCCGATAATTCTGTACGGAATGGCGGCGCGCACAAAGGCATTTTCAACTGTGCTTGACTGCGCATTCATACGGTAAAGCACGGCGTGGTCGCTCATTTTCATGCCGTCGGATACATTTTTCATAACCGTATCGGCAATAAAACGTGCTTCCTCGCGCTCGTCATAGGCTGTATTTACAACAATCTTTTCGCCCCTGCCGTTATCCGTCCACAAATTTTTGCCCTTACGCTGCTGATTATTCTTAATAACAGCATTGGCTGCGTCAAGAATATTCTGAGTTGAACGGTAATTCTGCTCAAGACGGATGACCTTCGCGTCGGGATAACGCTCCTCAAAGCTGAGTATATTTTCTATTGTAGCTCCGCGGAATTTGTAAATACTCTGGTCATCATCACCGACAACGCAGATGTTTCTGTATTTATCGGCAAGAATGCTTGTCAGCACATATTGAGCGTGGTTGGTGTCCTGATACTCGTCAACAAGGATATATTTAAACTTGTTCTGATAATATTTTCTGACCTCTTCGTTATTTTCAAGCAGTTCAACGGTCTTGAAAATCATGTCGTCAAAATCCATGGCGTCGGCGTTTTTCAGAAGCTTCTGATAGCATTCATAAGCCTTGCCGATAGTCCTGAGACGGACATCGCTGCCCGCGTTTGCCATGTATTCCTCGGGACCGATAAGCATGTCCTTTGCACGGCTGATTTCCTTGAGAATTGTTTTGTGCGACAGCATTTTGTCATTGATATCAAGAAGACGCTGTGCCTCCTTCATAACGCGTTTGCTGTCATCGGTATCGTAAATTGTGAAATGTGAGCTGTAGCCGAGAGCCTCGCCGTGACGGCGGAGAATCCGTGCGCATGAGGAATGGAAGGTGCTTGCCCATATATCGTTTGCGGCATCACCTAAAAGAGCGGCAAGCCTTGATTTAAGCTCCCCTGCCGCTTTATTTGTAAATGTAATCGCAAGAATTTCCCACGGCTGCGGAGCATTTACGCTCAGCAAATCGTAAACATCAAACAAATCAACTGTCGGGTCGTCAAGATAAGCACGCATCAGCGCAAGGTCCTGCTCAGACGGTTCAAATTCAACGCAGTCCGAATTATAGGCATTGCCGTACTTGATCATGTTTGCGATTCTGTTTACAAGAACCGTTGTCTTTCCGCTGCCCGCACCTGCAAGAAGCAGCAAGGGGCCTCTTACTGTATAAATAGCCTCTTGCTGCCTGTCGTTCATTTTTGAAAAATCTTTTGCAATTATGCGGCGGCGAAGTTCAAAGAATTCGTCATTCAACATAATCTGTCCTTTTATATAGAAATTACATTTGCCATCTTGTAAAGATCCATATCGATATGCTTCTTCATATTGAGAGCCTCGAAGATATCGAAATCAACAATCTGGTCCTTCTGCATTGCAACAACGCGGTTGCCGATGCCGTTCATAAGAAGCTCAACAGCATGGTAACCCATCTGGCTTGCAACAACACGGTCGCGGACTGTGGGTGAACCGCCGCGCTGTACATGAGCGAGAACCATTGCTCTTGACTCAACGCCTGTTTCGGCCTCGATAGCCTTTGCAAGCTCGTCAACCGTGATAATGCCGTCAGCCGCAATACCCTCTGCAACAATTACAAGGAAGTGCTTCTTGCCTGTTCTCTGTGTACGGCGGATTCTTTCGAAAACGTCACGGTTGAGGTCGAATTCAACCTCGGGAATAAGGATAGCCGTTGCGCCGACAGCGATACCTGCGTTAAGTGCAAGGTAGCCTGCGCGTCTGCCCATAACCTCGATAACAGAGCAGCGGTCGTGTGAAGCTGATGTATCACGGATGCGGTCAACCATTTCCATGATTGTATTCATGCATGTGTCATAGCCGATTGTGTAATCGCAGCATGCGATATCGTTGTCGATTGTGCCGGGAACGCCTACGCAGGGAATGCCTCTCTCCGAAAGGTCGCGTGCGCCTCTGAAGGAGCCGTCGCCGCCGATAACGACAATGCCCTCAATGCCATAAGCATTGCACATGTCGATAGCCTTCTGCATACCTTCCTCAGTTGCAAATTCCTTGCTTCTTGCGGAATGAAGAACTGTACCGCCTCTGTGGATAATATCGCAGACTGAACGGATTTCCATGGGAATAAGGTTGCCGTTCATAAGTCCCTGATAGCCGCGGTCGATACCGTAAACCTTAACATTATTTTCACATGCTGTGCGAACAACTGCTCTGACAGCAGCATTCATGCCGGGAGCGTCGCCGCCGCTTGTTAATACACCGATTGTTTTCATAGTAAACTTCCTCCTTGGAATGTTAATATACAACATTTGGTATGATACACCAGAATGACAAAAATGTCAAATAAAATCGAATAATTATTGAATAACCACATTTTCATCGCCTAGAACCCTTTTAAGCTCGCTCAGAAGCGGCTCGTTCACATCAACAAAGCGTTCAAGCGGCATCGGAACATACTTTTTTGTATCCATAAAATAATAATACAGCGGTGTTCTGCCGTCGAAGATTGCAAGCAGCTTTTCGGCCTGAATTTTTTCGGGCGCATTTTCCGAGCTGAATCTGAGGAAAAGTCCGCTGCGCTTTTTCTTTGCAGGCTCCTGCTTTGGTGCCGTCTGCTGAACGCCGCCCTCGAGCGCCCTGTCAACAGTCATCATGCTTTCACAGACAAGCTTGGACGGTTCTTCGTCGCGGATATCAAGTCTGCCCGAGAAAACAAGCACATTGCCCTCTGCGACAAGCGGAGAATTTTCAAGCAGGGTTTTCGGGAAAATAACCGTTTCGATTGAGCCTGTCATATCCTCGACATCAACAAAAGCCATTGTTGTGTCACTTTTGGTAACCTTTTTCTTCACATGGTTTATTATGCCCATTGTTTTGACTCTTTGCCCGTCTTTATAGCCGAGGCCCGTTTCATTTCCCGATTCGAGCAGATCACCTATTCTGGCGCAGTGAAGCTTTTCGGCAATTTCGGCAAACTGCGACATGGGGTGACCCGAAAGATACAGTCCCGTGGTTTCCTTTTCCATTTTCAGCAGCTCGCTGTGAGGGAACTCATCGGCATATTTCAGTTTCGGCTCAACAGGCGAGGAATCGCCGCCGAAGCCTGCGTCAAACAGGCCGATCTGACCCTCGACATTTCTGCGCCGTTTGTTGTCAAGGTCATCGATAATTTCGTTCATGCCCATTATCATCTGACGGCGGTTTGCACCGAGTCCGTCAAGAGCGCCGCTCCTGATAAGGCTTTCAACCGCACGCTTGTTGAAATCGGCGCCGTGCATGCGGGAACAGAAATTATAAAACGAAGTAAATCTGCCCGTCCTGCGCTCGGCAATAATATTTCTGATAAAATTCCTGCCGAGATTTTTTATCGCAAGCAGACCGAAACGGATACTGCCGTCGCTGACGGTAAAGCTCTCCGCGCTTTCATTGACATTGGGAGGCAGAACCTTTATTCCGAGGCGGCTGCATTCGTTAGTATAGTTTGCCACCTTATCCGATGAATCAAGCACGCTCGAAAGCAGCGCCGCCATAAATTCGCACGGATAATGGCATTTGAGATAAGCAGTCTGATACGAAACATAGGCATATGCCGCCGCGTGGGATTTATTGAACGCATAGGAAGCAAACGAAGACATATCGTCAAAGATATCGTTCGCTACCCCGGCGGGTATTCCCCTGTTGACGCAGCCGTCGCATTCAACGCTTCCGTCCTCGCGAATCATGCCGTAAATAAAGTTTTTGCGTTCACGCTCCATGACATCGTGCTTCTTTTTTGACATGGCGCGGCGCACGATATCAGCCCTGCCGTAGGAGTAGCCCGCAAGGGAGCGGAAAATCTGCATGACCTGCTCCTGATAAATCATGCACCCGTTGGTGACATCAAGTATTTCACGGAGCTTTTCGGTTTTATATTTTGTATCCTCCGGATGGTGGCGGTTGTGAATATAAGTATCAATGCTGTCCATCGGACCGGGACGGTAAAGCGAAATAACCGCTATAAGGTCCTCGATATTTTCGGGCTTAAGTCCCGTCAGAACATTTTTCATGCCTGCGGATTCAAACTGGAAGACGCCCTCGGTACTGCCCTCTGACATCATTCGGAAAACATCTCTGTCCTCTGTGCTGACCCTGTAAATATCAAAATCCTTTACGCGCCTGCGTATCATCTTTTCGGCGTCGCTGATAACCGTCAGCGTTCTGAGTCCGAGGAAGTCCATTTTGAGAAGTCCGAGTTCCTCAAGGGTCGTCATTGTATACTGAGTTACGGGCGAATCGTCATTGAGCGCGAGCGGAACATAAGAAGCGACGGGGTCGCGCGTAATAACAACGCCTGCCGCGTGAGTTGATGTGTGGCGCGGCATGCCCTCAACCTTCATTGAGGTATCAATGAGATTTTTTATCTGCTCGTCGCTGTCATACATAGCCTTAAGCTCAGGCGACTTTTTAAGCGCTTTTTCTATTGTGATATTCAGCTCTCTCGGAACCTGCTTTGACACGCTGTCAACTACATTATAGGGTATGCCCATAGCGCGTCCGACGTCACGGATTGCCGCGCGAGCCGCAAGCGTTCCGAAGGTAACAATCTGCGCAACATGGTCAGCGCCGTACTTATTGACAACATAGTCAATGACCTCGCCTCTGCGTTCATAGCAGAAATCAACATCAAAGTCGGGCATGCTGACACGCTCGGGATTGAGAAAGCGTTCAAACAGCAGGCTGTATTTCATCGGGTCAATGCCCGTGATTCCTATGCAGTAAGCGGCAATACTGCCTGCGCCCGAGCCTCTGCCCGGACCTACGGGAATACCTCTTTCCTTTGCGTGACGGATAAAATCGTGAACTATAAGATAATAGTCAACATATCCCATTTTATTGATAACGCCAAGCTCGTATTCAAGGCGTTCAATGTATTCCTGAGGCGGATTTTCGCCGTAGTTCCTGTAAAGTCCTTTATAGCACTGCTCCCTGAACCATTCAAAGTGGTCTCGTCCGTCGGGAACCTCAAAATGCGGAAGCTTTGTGTTGCCGAATTCAAAATCGTAATCGCACCGGTCGGCGATTTTCTGTGTGTTATCCACAGCCTCGGGAACATGAGAGAAAAGCTCGCGCATTTCCTCCTCCGACTTGAGATAGAACTCATCGGATTCAAATTCAAGTCCGTTGCCCTGCCCTATTGTTGTATTGGTGGCAATGCAGATAAGCACCTGCTGAATTTTGCTGTCTTCCTTATTAACATAATGTGTATCGTTTGTGGCGACGAGCGGAATGCCCGTTTCTTTTGAAAGCTTTATCAGCTGAGGCTCGATAATCTTCTGCTCACGGATTCCGTGATTCTGCAGTTCAAGATAGAAATTGCCCTCGCCGAAAACGGAATTGTACCATAAAGCACGCTCCTTTGCGCGGTCATAATCCCCTGCCGTAAGGGCTCTCGGGATTTCACCCGCAAGGCACGCGGACAGAGCAATAAGCCCCTCGCGGTATTCCTCAAGGAGCTGTCTGTCGATTCTCGGCTTGGTATAGAAGCCCTCCGTCCATGCCTTTGAAAGCATGGCAATAAGATTCTGATATCCCTGCGCGTTCTTGCAGAGCAGCACAAGGTGGTAACGCTCACTGTCAAGCGCATGCACCTTGTCAAATCTTGTCCGCGACGCAACGTAGACCTCGCAGCCGATTATAGGCTTGATTCCCTTTGCCTTTGCCTTTTTATAGAAATCCACAGCGCCGTACATAACGCCGTGGTCTGTTATCGCTATTGATTTTTGTCCGAGTTCAACTGCGCGGTCAAGCAGGCTGTCAAGACGGCACGCTCCGTCAAGCAGACTGTATTCTGTATGAAGATGCAGATGAGTAAAACCCGCCACGGAGCCCACCTCTTTTCTCTTTTATTTTTTGTATTTTTCAGCTATGCTGATGATTTTTTCAAATCTGTGATTCACACCCGAACGCGAAATGGGATTGCTGAGCGACTCACCCAGCTCCTTAAGCGACATATCGGGATTTTCGAGCCTTAAAACCGCAAGCTCCTTAAGCTCGGCAGGCAGGGAATTAAGTCCCTGCTTCTTTTCGATAAGCCTGATTGCGTTTACCTGATTAAGACCCGCTTCAATCGAGCGGCTCATATTTGCAGATTCAAAATTCATGCGCCTGTTAATCTTGTTGCGGACATCCTTCTGAACCTTTACGCCCATAATGTATATGCTTGAATTGACCGCACCCATCATTGTCAGCATATCCTCAATGTTTTCGCTGTCCTTAAGATAAACGACATTGGAATATTTTCTGAGTATGTATTTGGCGTTTATATCAAGATTGTTCAGTAATTTGATAAGGTCCTGACTCAGCTTCATGTGCGGTACGACAAATTCAAGGTGATAGTTCTTATCGGGATTTGATACCGTGCCGCAGGTAAGAAATACACCCTTTAAAAATGCGCCGTAGCATTCCTCGTCCTCGAATACCGCATGATTTACACGAAGAGTTATATCGTTGACCGAATGGTCAAAAAATTCAATAATTTTCTTTCTGTCTGCCGATGTGGCGATTCTGAGGGTATGCTTTCCGCTTTTCAGCCTGCTGACATGAGCGGTTACGCCCGTCGTTTCCTTAATTGAATCGGCGAAGGAGCTGATAACGCATTCATAATCCGACGAACAGCAGATTGAACGCGACGAGAAGCTTTTGCCGAACAGCAGAAAGCCGTATGTATAAGCCTTCAGACAGTTGTCTGACATTATAAAATTTTCGGTTAATTCTTTTTTCACATCACCTGTGAAGGACATAGCTATTACCCCTGCTTATTTCTCAATATCTCTGTGTTTAATGGAAACCGAATTTCCCTGCGAGGAAAGATGGTTCTTTATCAGCTCCGCAAAGCATACGGAACGATGTCTGCCGCCCGTACAGCCGATTGCGATGACAAGCTGGCTTTTGCCCTCGGCCCTGTAAAGCGGAACGGTATAGTCAATAAGGCTTTTAAGCCTTTTGAGAACCTCCTGCGACTGCTCGTGATTCATAACGTAATTGCAGACATCGTCGTCAAGTCCCGTTTTATACTTCATTGACGGGATATAGAACGGATTGGGCAGACAGCGCACATCGAAAACGAGGTCCGCGTCGCCCGGAATACCGAACTTGAAGCCGAAGGACATGCAGCGGATTTTGAGGGAGGAAACAGGGTCCTCAAGGAACAGCTCAGCAACGCGCTGACGGCATTCGGCAACCGAGCTTTTTGATGTATCGATTGTATAATCGGCAATGGTTCTGATACCGAGAGTCAGCTCACGCTCACGCGCAACAGCGGCGGTAAGCGAGCCGTCACATCTTTCAAGCAGCGGATGCTTGCGGCGTGTTTCCTTATAGCGCCTGATAAGCACATCGTCAGACGCATCTACATAAAGAATCTTGAAATCAATATTCTTTTTTCTGAGTTCCTCAAACGCCTCGGGGAACTTCGTCAGATTATGCTCGCCGACACGGATATCGGTGATTGTCGCAACCTTTTTATTTGATTCCTGTGACGAGCCGATAAACTGCGCGATTGTCGGAATAAGCGCGGGCGGCATGTTGTCGGCGCAGAAAAAGCCGAGATCCTCCAGTGCGTCGGTAACGGCGGACTTGCCCGAGCCCGACATACCGGTAACAATTAACAATTCCATAACAATCGCTCCTCTTTTTTATTTTTCTATAAGTCTTACTTCAGGTTCAAGCAGAACCCCTTTTTCCCTCAGAACGGTGTCCTGCACTTTTTTTATCAGATTCATTACATCAGACGAGGTTGCGCCGCCCCTGTTGATAACAAAGCCCGCATGCTTCTCGCTGACCTGAGCGCCGCCGACCGACGCACCCTTAAGGCCGCATTCCTCAATAAGCGCGCCCGCAAAATATCCCTCGGGGCGTTTGAAGGTGCTGCCCGCGCTCGGATATTCAAGCGGCTGTTTATCTTTTCTTCTCTGCAAAAGCTCGAACATTTTCGCCCTGATTTCTTCACGCTCTCCCTTTTGAAGCTTTATTGTAAGTGTTGTAATTATATATCCGTTTTTCTCATATGCGCTTGTACGGTATCCGAGGCCAAGCTCTTCGCCCTCAAGCGTGCCGAAATTGCCGTCACGGTCGATATGCCTGCACGAAACAAGAACATCCTTCATTTCGCCGCCGTAAGCGCCCGCGTTCATATAAGCCGCGCCGCCTGCGCTGCCGGGGATGCCGAAGGCAAATTCAAGACCCGAAAGATTGTTTTCAAGCGCGAAATTACATACCTTCACCATAGTTACGCCTGCGTCGCATTCGATTGTGTCCTCGCCGGCAAGTCTTACCGAAGCATCGGGACGGCACATATTGATAACAACCCTGTCAAGACCGTTATCCGAAATAAGCATGTTGCTGCCGTTGCCGAGTATGAACGGCTCCGTACCCTCAGCCCTGCAGCATTTTATTACAGCGGCGAGCGCCTCGTCCGACGCGGGCGTTACCATAAGCGCCGCATTGCCGCCGATTCTGAACGTAGTATGTGCGCTCATAGGCACACTGTATTCAGCCTCGCAGCCGAGACTCAGCGCAAGCTCGTATATTTTTTCAAAGCTCATATCTGACCCCGCTATTATTCAACAAGCGCAGCACCGATGATGCCGGCATCGTTTCCGAGAACAGCCTTGCAGATTTTTGTCTGCTTCTTTGAGTATTTCGTATATCTTTCTTCCTCGACATACTTTCTGATGGGATTGAGAAGGTTGTCACCCTCGTTGCTGATACCGCCGCCGATGCAGACAACATCGGGCTGGAAGGTGTTTACGATATTTGTAACGCCGACCGAAACATAATAGATGTATTTGTCAACAACTTCCTTTGCCGCCGCGTCGCCTGCATACATGGCATTGAACGCCGTTCTGCCGCCGACCTTATCAATATCGCCGTCGCATTCCTTCCACATAAGGCTGTCGGGGCATTCCTTCATCTTTGCCTTTGTCTGTGAAATAAGCGCTGTCGCGGAAGCATATCTTTCCCAGCAGCCCTTGCGTCCGCAGTTGCACTGCTCGCCGTTGACTACGATTACCATGTGACCCATTTCGCCTGCAGCGTCATTGATGCCGCTCATAACCTTGCCGCCGAGAATAATTCCGCTGCCTACGCCCGTGCCGAGTGTAACCGCTACAAGATTCTTAACGCCGTTGCCTGCGCCTGCATAAGCCTCGCCGAGTGCGGCTGCGTTTGCGTCATTCTCGAATACGCAGGGCTTGCCTGTTCTTGATTCAAGCATTTCCTTTGCGGGAACGTGGTCAAATTCAAGGTTGTTTGAGAACTCGATAAGTCCGCTCTCCTTGTTTACCGAGCCGGGTGTGCCGACGCCGATTGCGGAAACCTCGTCCATTGTGATGCCTGCGTCCTCAACCGCAAGGTTAATTGCCTTTGCGATATCGTCAAAAATTTCTTCTGCGGGACGGGGTGCGTTTGTCTTTACCTTGCCTCTTCCCACGATTTTGTACTGTTCGTCAACAACACCTACCGCTATGTTTGTGCCGCCTAAATCCACGCCTATTCTGTACATAATAATTTCCTCCTATGATAAATGATTTATTATTTTAAAAATTGTGCCAGATTTCAAGCTCGTCTTCTTCGGGCTTGACATCGTCCGTCATGCCCAGATTGTGAAGCAGCTGACGCGCCGCGTTATAACCCATTTTCTTCTGACGGTTATTCATGGCCGCCGCCTCGATAATGATTGATATATTTCGTCCCGGAGTAACGGGAACAACCGAAAACGGAACCTTGACGCCGAGAATGTCAAGCGTCTCCGATTCAAGTCCGAGTCTGTCGTATGTCTTCTGCGGGTCCCACGGTTCAAGCTGAATAACCATGTCAATCTTATCCGAAACCTTGACCGAGCCGACGCCGAAAAGCCGTCTTGCGTTTACCACGCCGACGCCGCGAAGCTCGATGAAATGGCGGATATTCTCGGGAGCCGAGCCGACAAGCCTTTTATGCGAAACATTTCTGATTTCAACAGCGTCATCCGCAATAAGACGGTGTCCGCGCTTGATAAGCTCAAGAGCGGTTTCACTCTTGCCCACGCCGCTGTCGCCGAGAATAAGAACGCCCTCGCCGTAAACCTCAACAAAAACGCCGTGACGGGTGATTCGCGGAGCAAGCTCGGCGCTGAGATAGTCAGTTATAATTGCCATGCAGTACGAGGTGGCGTCCTGCGTTCTGAACAGAGGAACCTCATATTTTTTCGCAAGCTCTATGAATTCCTCCGTATAGCTGTTGCCTCGCGTGACAACAACCGCAACGGGCTTTTTTGAAAGAAAGCGCTTTATATTTCTTGTCCGCTCCTCCGCTCTGCAGCTTGCGAGATACTCTATTTCCGCCGCTCCGAGAAACTGGATTCGCTCGGGGTCGAAATATTTTGTAAAGCCCGAAAGAATAAGTCCCGGACGGAAAACATCGGGTGACGAAACAGTAATCTGATCAAGCGGCTTCGGTGCGTAAACAACCTCAAGCGGATTTTTCTTCAATATCTTTTCAAGAGATGTGGAATATTTTGCTGCCATAAAGATGACTCCTGTTTGCCGATAAGCGGCTCAGGCACCACTTACCCATATTATTACCGATATATTATACAATAAAATGTTAATTCTTCCAATAGGTTTTTTAAAAAATTTTCGGTAAATAACTGCTTAATTTATAATTACAGATGTATTTTGCCGGCCGTATAAAGGATTATCAATTAAATATTGCAAAGAAAAGCGGAATATGATAGTATTAATTATAAACTTTTTTGAAAGAAGTGATTTATGTGAGCAAGAAATATGACGTTATCGTCATCGGCGCGGGCAACGGCGGACTTACCGCAGCCGCAAAGATGGCTCTTAACGGCAAAAAAACTCTGCTTGTTGAAAGACATAATCTTCCCGGCGGCTATGCCACAAGCTTTGTAAGAGGACGCTTTGAGTTTGAGGCATCCCTTCATGAGCTTTGCGGTATCGCTCCTATTACAGGCAGGGGCGCACTCGCGGATACCTTTAAGGAACTCGGTATTTATGACCGCGTTGAATGGGTAGAGGTTAAAGAGGCCTTCCGTGCCATAACCCTCAACGACGAGGAAAACTATGACTACGCAATGCCTACGGGCAAGGAAAACTTTATTAACAAGGCTGAGGAATACTGTCCGGGCGCAAGAAAATATATCGAGCAGCTGCTTGACCTTGCCGTTCAGATTAACAACGGCATCGATTTCATCAGCAATCTGAATTCCTTCGGCGCTGATACGGTAAAAACCGTATTTGACGAGCATCTCAACTTCCTCAACATCGCAAGCTACAGCGTTAATCAGGTATTTGACGCTCTTGATATCCCGCAGAAAATCCGCGATATCTTCGGCGCATACTGGTGCTATCTCGGCGTTGACCTTGACGAGCTGAATTTCATTCATTACTGCACAATGTTCCATTCATACATCGTTGACGGCGCTGTTATCCCCAAGGGCAGAAGCCATACCATCAGCTGCGCACTGCTTGACCGCTTTGAGGAACTCGGCGGCGAAGCATGGTTCAATTCCGATGTTAAAAAGATTATTGTAAAGGATAAGAAGGCAAAAGGAATTGTTCTTGACGACGGTACGGAGGTTCTTGCAGATTATGTTATTGCCAACGCATCTCCGTACAACGTACTTACAAAGATGATTGACGGCGCGGAAATTCCGAAATTCCAGACCAAGGACAACAACGCAAAGCAGCTCGCCGTCAAGGGCTACGCTGTTTTCCTCGGACTCAACAAGTCATATGAGGAACTCGGTCTTACAAATCACAGCTGGTTCATTTATGACAGCGCAGATACAAAGAAGGTCTGCGAGCTTTCACGGACAAATAAAAAGTGTGCGCTTCAGGCAACAGTATGCCTTAACAAGGCAATCCCCGACTGCTCACCCGAAGGCACAACGATTCTTTACATGACAAGCGTTTTCCAGGGCGACGAGGCATGGAAGGACATCACTCCCGAAAATTATGTTAAGGAAAAACGCCGTTACGCCAACATCATGATTGACGACTTTGAAAAAGCAACCGGTGCAAAGATAAGAGACGCGATTGAGGAAATCGAAATTGCCGCTCCCGTTACATATGCTCATTACAATGACGCGCCCAACGGAACAATTTACGGCTTCCAGGCCGCAGGCACAAACTCAATTGTTCACCGTCTTATGACAATGGCTATGGGTGACAAGATAAAGAACCTCGGCTTCTGCGGCGGCTACACACAGCAGTGCATCGGCTTCTCACCCTCGTATCAGACGGGTATTATGGCTGCCGACAATGCAATTAAGTATCTTGAAAAGGAGGCTGCTTCTAAATGAAAAACAAATTAATTCCGATTAAATCTCAGGGAGCTGACTTCCTCAATACCGTTAAAATGATTCCGCAGCGACTTATTGAGGTTAACAAATCCTCGGACGAGCCTGCAATGAATCCCGAAAAGTTCAATGTCAACATGGTTTCCGCCGCTCTTCATCCGAAGAAGCAGACGCTTAAAATCAGAAAGATTGACGTTATCTCACCCGATGTAAAGAGCTATTATTTCACATGGACGGGAAGTCAGCCGCTCGCTTATTTCAGAGCAGGTCAGTATCTTACCTTCCAGCTTGAAATCGACGGTTCGGTTGTAACAAGAGCTTATTCAATTGCCTCCTCCCCCGCTTCTGCGCTCAGGGGAGAATATCAGATTACGGTAAAGCGCGTTAATGACGGCTTCGTTTCGGGATGGATTCTTGACAACTGGAAGCTCGGCGACACCGTAAACACCTTTGCTCCCGAAGGCACCTTTGTTTACGAGCCTATCCGCGACGCCGGAACCGTTATGGCACTTGCGGGCGGCAGCGGTATCACTCCGTTCCTTTCCATGGCAAGAGCTATTGACGACGGTACGGAAAGCTTTAAGCTTACGCTTCTTTACGGCGCACGGAACAAGGACGAGATTCTTTTTAAGGATGAGCTTGACGCTATTGCCGGAAGAAATCCCGATTTCAATGTTGTTTATGTTCTCAGCGATGTAAAGACGAAGCCGAAGGGCTGTGAAAAGGGCTTTATCAGTGCAGAGCTTATCAGAAAGTACGCTCCCGAAAACGAAAAGTACAGCATTTTCGTATGCGGTCCCGAAGCAATGTACAACTTCCTTAAGCAGGAAATTCCCACACTCGGTCTTGAGGATAAATATGTACGCTTTGAGCTGTTCGGCGTATCAAAGTCAACGCTTAAGCTTGACGGAATCAAAAAGGGTACATACAAAATGACCGTTATCAACCGCGGCGAAAAAACGGAAACAACATGCAGCGGCGAGGAAACAATTCTCAACGCTCTTGAAAGAGCAGCGGTTAAGGTTCCCGTAAGATGCCGCAGCGGCGAATGCGGCTTCTGCCGTTCAAAGCTTGTCAGCGGTACGGTATTCCTTCCCGAAACCGTTAAGGACAGACGCCGTGAGGCAGACGCAAGATTCGGATACATTCACCCCTGCTGCACCTATCCCACAAGCGATATTGTTATTAAAATAAACTGAATTGATAAAAGGACGGTTCGTAAGAGCCGTCCTTTTTTATGGTAGATAAGGTCAATAAACTGTAAATTTTACATCGTATCCCTATTATCTTTAATTAATCTTCTGAATTTCCAGGTTTCCGTTTTTGCTGAATCCTAAATCATAGTTCTGAATCTGCACAGAACCGTCATAAAACTCAACGGTTACTGTCAAATTATCGTGCTTAAGCTCATCAAAACCGATTTCGTCCGGATTTCCTTTACTGTCATACAAAACCGAAATATCAGGTCTCCAGCAGACATAATATTCTTGTAAAAATCCCTATTGTTCATCTGTCCAATCATCTCCTAAAATTGTTTTTAATCGTCTTCTTGCCCTTTGCAGTCTCGTTTTAACCGTTGACGGATTGCTTCCCGTTATTTCTGCAATTTCATCAATCGGCAAATCCTCGTAATAAAACAAATGGACAACTGTACGTTCTTTTTGCGGCAGTGACATAATTGAATTAAAGATATCGGCTTTTTCCGTGCTGTCAAAGGTGTATATCTCATTCACCTCGTCAATGTTTACAGTGTTTTTTCTGAAATGCAGTCTGAAAAAATCCGTGCATTTATGTACACAGGTTACCGTGAGCCATTTATCAATGTGTTCATCACTGTTAAATGACTTGTCCGTTTTCCAGAGCTTGAGAAAAACACTCTGCATAACATTCTCGGCGTCGTAATGATTATTCATATAAGACAGCGCAAGCAGATAAATTCTTTTATAGTTTCTCTGCACCGTTTTTATGTAATCTTCTTTTTTCAATTCGTCACCACCTTTATTGAAAGGCCTTTCACTTATATAGCGTTTCGGAACAGGGAAAAGTTTCAATTATTATAACATTTTTTATAATAAAACATATCCTGTTTAGTAATAAACTATTCGGAGATGATGCTATGAAGCAAACGGTTTTCACCGGCTCGGCGTGTGCGTTAATCACGCCGTTTGACGAAAACAGAAGGGTAAACTATAAGAATCTGAAAAAGCTTATTGAATTCCAGATAAAAAACGGAACGGACGCTATCGTTGTCTGCGGCACAACGGGAGAGGGTTCAACCCTTGACAGCAGAGAACACAGACAGATTATCAAAACAGCCGTAAAGCAGGCCGAGGGGCGCGTTCCGGTTATCGCAGGCACAGGCTCAAACTGTACCGAGACAGCCGTGAAGCGTTCTTACAGCGCTCTTGATGCAGGCGCGGATGCCTTGCTTATTGTTACTCCGTATTATAACAAATGCTCTCAGCAGGGACTGTGCGAGCATTACGCCTGTATCAGTGACAGAGTCGACCTGCCGATTATCGTTTACAATGTGCCGTCAAGGACAGGCGTAAACATTCAGCCCGAAACCTATCTTGAGCTGTCAAGAATCAATCACGTTGTCGCCGCAAAGGAGGCAAACGGTGACATATCCGCACTTGCAAGGACAATGAGCCTGTGCGGAAATTCACTTGATATATACTGCGGAAACGACGACCAGTCCGCCGCCTTTGCCGCAATGGGCGCAAAGGGTACGGTTTCGGTGCTTGCCAACATAATGCCGCGCGAGGCTCACGACATTGTAAGCACGGCGCTTGAGGGCAATAATGACCTGAGCGTTTCGCTGCAGCTGAAATATCTGAGAATCTGCAATGCGCTGTTTTATGACATTAATCCCATACCGGTCAAGTACGCCATGAAAAAGCTCGGAATAGACAGCGGAATCTGCCGCCTGCCGCTGAGTGAAATGACAGATAAAAACAAAGCGGAGATTGTAAATGTTCTGAAAAAATATGAGCTGATATAACAGGAGGCTTCCCCGAAAGGAAGCCTCAGTTTTACATATTGATTATTGATGCGCATTCAGGACAGCGTGCAACGGCTCCGCGCTTTGCGGTAAACTCCGTTCCGCAGTCGGGACACGTCAGCCTGATTTCCTCGTTCTCAGCCATGCCGTATTCTTCATTTTCGGCGTGGATAATCACCCTCGGCTCGCCCTCGGCAACAAGCTCGCAGCTGTGGAAATATCCCTTTTCAAGGAATTTCTTTAAACGCCTGAGAACGGTTTTTTCACTTATTCCCGTTGCAAATGAGATTTCCGCAACGGAAACCGAACGGGTTTCACTGTGGGCAAGCACGGAGTCAATTCTGTACAGGTCCTTGTACATACGCGTGCCGAGGATTCCTCTTATCAGAATATATATGCTTATCAGAGTGAAAAAAGCGGGCAGAATCCTGCCGGCGGAGGTCTGAGTTTTGAAGAATGCCGAGCCGAAAAGAAAAAGTCCGAAAACGCCTGCTCCGATTTTCATCGGTGCGAAGGTTTTGCCGTTATTGACTCTTTTAACCGTAACAAAAGACATTGCCGTTACCTCTTATTTGCAGAAATTCTCAATGTACCTGTCGATTGCATCCTCAACAATTACAATAGCCTCGTCTCTGTCGCGAACCTCGTCAACAGCGGTGTCCTTATTCTCAAGGCTCTTGTAAACCTGGAAGAAATGACGCATTTCATCAAAGATGTGCGCAGGAAGCTGGTCAATATTTGTGTACATATTGTAATTGGGGTCATTGAACGGTATTGCGATAATTTTCTCGTCGTTTCTGCCGTTGTCTATCATGGAGATAACGCCTATCGGATAAGCGCGGCAGAGCGTCAGCGGCTCAAGCGGCTCGGCGCAGAGAAGAAGCACATCAAGCGGGTCACCGTCATCGCCGTAGGTACGCGGGATAAAGCCGTAATTTGCGGGATAATGTGTCGATGTATATAATATTCTGTCAAGCTGAATAAGACCTGTTTCCTTATCAAGCTCATACTTTTTCTTTCCGCCCTTCGGAATCTCAATAACGCACATAAAATCGTCGGGATTTATTCTTTTGGGTGAAATGTCATGCCAGATATTTACCATTGAAAACGCTCCTTTTGTGATATGTTAATATACTACAACAGAAAAAGGGAATTGTCAAATATGTATCGGTCAAAATTATGCCATAACCTTTTATTATTCATAACAACATAATTGACAAGACAGAATGTAGTGATATAATAAGGATATTCCCGTTTATACGGACAAATCAGGAGGAATTAATTATGGAAAAAGTAAGAAAATATCTTGCTGAAGCATTCGGAACAGCAGTGCTTGTACTCTTCGGATGCGGAACAGCCGTTGTCAGCGGTCAGCTCAGCGGCGGAAAAATCACAGTTCTGCTCATCTCGTTTGCATTCGGCCTTTCAATTGTTGCAGCGGCTTACGCAATCGGTCACATTTCCGGCTGCCATGTCAATCCCGCGGTTTCACTTGCAATGCTTATCAACGGAAAGCTTTCGGTAACCGACTTCTTCGGCTATGTTGCCGGTCAGACAGTCGGCGCCTTCATCGGAAGCGGCATTCTCAAGCTTATCGCAGTTACAAGCGAGCCCGACCTTGCAGGTCTCGGCGCAAACGGCTACGGCGAACTCAGCGCGGCTCACATTTCACTCGGCGGCGCAATCGCGGTTGAGCTTGTACTCACATTTGTATTTATCCTTACAATTCTCGGTGTTACATCAAGCGAAAAGACATCAAACATCGCAGGTCTTGTAATCGGTCTTACACTTACATTTGTACACATTCTCGGCATTCCCCTTACCGGAACATCCGTAAACCCCGCAAGAAGCCTTGCTCCCGCAGTTCTTACAGGCGGCACAGCACTTTCACAGGTCTGGGTATTCATCGTTGCTCCCTTCGCAGGCGCAGCACTTGCAGCACTTGCATACAAGTTCATCTTCGCTCCCAAGGCAGAAGAGAAATAATTCAAGCATAACAAAAACGGGCGTGGTTTCACGTCCGTTTTTTGCTGAGCGCCTCCGCTCCCCGCCGGGCTGCAGAAGCAATTACATCCATTTCCGCTTTGAGCCTGCGAGCGGGCAGGCGTTCTTTTTATACGCCGCGCGGAGTTCAACATAGCAGCCGCATTTAATGCATGTGCCGCTGATAAGAAATCCGCACTCCTCACAGATTGAAAGACGTTTTCTGTATTCGTCCTCCTCTGTCTTTTCTTCGGGTCTGATGCGTTCAATGCAGCGTTTTATTTCTTTTAATTCTTCCTCACCGCCGCTCTGCAGAAGCAGACAGCGGCGGCATTCTTTTTCGGGATTCATCATTTTATTGTAAATCTTACAACGGAGCAGGCAGGAATTTTTGCCGTAAAGCCGTCATCCGTAACAGAGAAGCCGGTAAATTTTTCAAGCTTTACATTCTCCGTTTCATCAAAGGTGTTATACGCGTTCATGTCACCTGTGAGAATCTCAGCCTCAACGCTCCTGACCTCAAAATCGGCAATCTGACACGCGATTTCCTCCGCTTCACTCTCCGAAGTGTTTGCCACCGTTGAGATTATTGTGCCGTCGCCGTTCATCGACGCGCTTTCGTAAAGCTTGTCGATTTCATAATCACCGCCGACCTTGCTGTTGGTAATGTAGCTGCCGAGCAGTGTGCTGTCCTGATGCTCTCTGAAAAGCTTAAAGACATAGTAAGTGGGCGTGAGCAGCATTTTTTCGCCGTCTGTAAGCGCAACCGACTGAAGAACATTGACGGTCTGCGCAATATTCGCCATACGCACACGCTCGCTGTGCTTATTGAAGGTGTTCAGCGTCATTGCGGCAATAATGGCGTCGCGCATGGTATTCTGCTGATACAGAAATCCCGGATTTGTACCCTTCTCAACCTTGTACCATGCGCCCCACTCGTCAACCATGAGAGCAATGCGCTTTTTCGGGTCATAGTGGTCGAGGATGTTTTCATGCCGTGTGAGGATTTCATCCATTCTTGATGCGCGTTTCAGCGTACCGTAATAATCGTCGGCGTCAAAATCAGTCGCATGTCCCCTGTCGCCCTCGCGGTTCATGGGTCCGCAGTAATAATGAAGTGAGATTCCTTCGATTCTGCTCGCCGCCTTCTGCATCATAACCTCGGTCCAGTGATAATCGTCCGAGTTTGCGCCGCAGGCAATACGGAAGACGCGGTTGTCATTATCGTAATTTCTTATGTAGGTCTCATAGCGTCTGTATTCGGTCGCGTAGTCCTCGGGCAGCATATTTCCGCCGCAGCCCCAGTTTTCGTTGCCCACTCCGAAGAATTTAACCTTCCACGGCTTATCCCTGCCGTTCTTACGGCGCAGGTCAGCCATAGCGGAAACACCGTCAAAGGTCATGTATTCAACCCACTCACTCATTTCTCTGACTGAACCGGAGCCGACATTTCCGTTAACGTAAGCATCACAGCCGAGCTGTTCGCAGAGTTCAAAGAATTCATGCGTGCCGAAGCTGTTGTCCTCGGTTACTCCGCCCCAGTGGGTGTTGACCATTTTCTTTCTGCTCTCTTTGGGGCCGATACCGTCCATCCAGTGATATTCGTCAGCAAAACAGCCGCCCGGCCAGCGAAGCACGGGGATTTTTATCTCCTTAAGCGCATTGACAACATCGCAGCGCATTCCATTAATATTCGGGATTTCGGAATCCTCGCCTACATATAGTCCTTCATATATGCATCTTCCGAGATGCTCGGAAAAATGTCCGTAGATATTCTTGCTGATTTTTGAAAGCTTCTGATTCGGATTGATAAGATATTTTTTCATAAAATCATCCTTTCACAATTATGGAACTATTATAATACAACGTGCTTTGTCATACAATAGTCTGAACCAAACAAGCAGAACTTCTGTAATCTGCACAAAAGAAATTTTACAGCTTTGTGCAAAAAGACCCGATAAAAATTTGACAGCAATATGTATTTATGATAAAATTGCTCTACTTTGTCTTTGGAGAGATAAATATGAATTTTATGTTTTTTGTAAACGCCGTGCTTTTCGGCGTAGGTCTTGCCATGGACGCGTTTTCGGTATCGATGGCAAACGGTCTGAACGAACCGAATATGAAACACTCCAAAACACTCGGAATAGCAGGCACATTCGCATTCTTTCAGACAGCAATGCCGCTTATCGGCTGGGTATGCGTACATACAATCGCTTCGGTATTCACATCGTTCCAGAAATTCATACCGTGGATTGCGCTGCTTCTGCTGCTTTATATCGGCGGCAAAATGCTGATTGAAGGCATAAAGAACAGGAACGGGACGGCTGACGGGGAGGCTGCCGTCGGTATCGGCGCTCTTATGGTTCAGGGCGTTGCAACCTCGATTGACGCACTTTCCGTCGGTTTTACGATTGCGGATTACAGCTTTGCAAACGCGCTTATTGAGTCGCTTATTATCGGCATTGTCACCTTCGGAATCTGCATGGCGGGTCTGTTCATCGGCAAAAAATTCGGCACAAAGCTTGCAGGCAAGGCTTCAATTCTCGGCGGAGTTATCCTTATCGGTATCGGAATAGAAATATTCATCAGCGGCATGCTGAAATAACAATACATAACATTAAAAGCACTGCAGTGTAGTCTGACACTGCAGTGCTTTTCTTTTCAGAATATACTGATGACAAAGTCCCTTATTCTGTTAAATACGGTGACAAAGAAATCCGCAATTTTTTCAAAAAACGCCTTAACCTTTTCGCAGAAGGTCTTTTCCTCAGGTTCGTCGGGTTCATCCTCAATCACGGGATTCTGGTCAATGAGGCTGATATACTCGGCAAATACCGATGAGGTTTCAAGCTCGGCAATGCTCATGCTCTGGTCAACATCGGCAAGGAGAACGCCTGCCTGCTCAAGTATTTCACGGTCAGCCGCATCTATAACTCCGTCGTGGTTGCAGTCCGCCGCTTTATATGCCGCTTCGCCGATATTCTCTTCTGTAAGCAAACCGTTGATAATGCAGGTTACTATTGCGGCGTCCTGACCGTCATACCATGCGTCGCCGTTGACATCACCGAAAACAACAGCCGTGTAAACGGACTGTCTGCCGCCGTACGCAAGCGTTACCGTTGAGCCCGTACCCATATAACTGCAGGTAGGCTGATACGATACATCCGCAAAGTCAGAGTTGAATTTTCCGTCAAGCTCGCCGGGAGCAGTGGGCTTTTCAAAGCCGTAGATAAAGCTGCCGTCTGCCTGCATCGCTGTCAGAAGAGCGTATGTGTCCGTCATATCATTCTTAAGAGCTTCAATATATGCCTCGCTCTTGTTTGTTACACGTTCGGTTTCAAGTGCTGTAATGAATGCAGCTGCGTCATTAAGGCTTGTGCTGAAGGCATCCGCTGTCGCTTCCGAATAGCCTTCAGCAGACTTTCCGCTCAGTTCGCTGTACGCAGCCTTAAGCTCCGATATATCTGCAGTTTCGACATTTGTCGATGTGTAGCAGTAAATATCATTTTCATGCTTGTTTGTTCCGTTATTAAGCTCAGCGGGAATCGCAGGCTCGGTGAGAAGACAGCAGGGTTCGGCATTTTCAATCAGAGTGCAGCTGAATGAAATTCCTGTTATTGCGGGTCCTGCGTTGCTGTTTTTGGTATAGCAGGCATAGATATAATCACCGCCCGAGCCTTTGTTGAGGTCGGTTTTGTCAAAGGTGTATGTGCAGGGTACTCCGTTGATATTGAAGGTTTCGGTGTTTCCGCCGAAATCGCCGCCGTCCGAATAGAAGCGCAGGTCCTTTATGGCATCGGCATAATTTGTTGTTGTTTTATAGCCCATATAAATATACTGTCCGCCTGCACCTTTATTAAGATCAGAATCAATTACCGTATAACCGGCAGATGTAATTTCTTTTTTTGCATCTGATTCACTTGAATTCTGTGCGCATTTTATATCCGAAATATAGGTCGTGCCGTCAAATGAGCGGTAAAGCTCACTGTTTGTTTCACTGTAATCAAGCGGAACCTCCTCATAAGCGTCAATATATCTGACGGTATGGGAAGAATAGGTGCTTGTGTTGCTCTCGTTAAGCTCAATAACACCGTATCCGCGTGCATTATCGTCGCCGTAGGACTGGAAGGTCATGCCGGGCATCTGAATGAAGTCGATTCCGTTGTATGTGCCGACAAAGCTGTTGGCGTGGTCGTGACCTGTTACAACGCCGATAACATCTCCCCTGTTCTTAAGGGCCGTGAACTCATTGCTGTTGGTATCGGGAGGACACGGGAACTCGCCGAGGTATCCCGATGCGCTGGAATTAAGCTCCAGCTTATATTTTTTACCGCCGTATGTCTTTGTGGTTCCGCTTGCAAAAAGGCCTGCTTTGGTAAGGCAGTTATAAATTTCAGGCAGGCAGATATGCTGGAAAACGAGAGAATTGACCTTGTGACCCTCCTGAGCCTCGAGAGCCTGATCGGTGCGTGTAAACCAGTTAATCTGGTCCGAATGAACATTATCGTAACCGCCGCCCGAGGCAGGATACATATTCGAGTCAATTATCCACAGATTAAAGGCGATATCATCGCTTCCGTCCGAGGAATAAATCGGAATATTGCAGTTGCCGTAACCGTAAATGGAATCGTCCGCGTTATATGTAAGGCACCTGCCGAGAGTCATATAAACGCTGTGCATGAAAGGCTTGGAAATATATTCGGCATCATGATTGCCGAAGGTGTAGGCGTAGGGAATATCACGCTCAATAAGCGGCTGCATAAGAGCAGTCGCGCCGCGGACAAACTTTTCCTCCGTCTGAACATGAACGTTGTCGCCTGTGAAAACAACAAGGTCGGGCTGCTCTCTGTCAAGCGCCTGTCCCATGTACTGTATCATTTTTTTCTGAGGAGTTTCGTCGTCCTGAGTATCGGCAAATACTACAATTTTGAATTTGCCGTCAGAGCCGAAGCGAAGCTCGTCACCGTTTGCGGCCGAAGCCGAAAAAGCAAAGCACGATAAAATCAGTGCCGCCGAAAGAATAACGGAAAATATCTTTTTAATCATTATTGCTCCCCCTTACTTTTCCCCATATTACAATATCTTTATGAAATAATCAATATTAAATTTAAAAAAGCCCGAAATGAATCAGGCTTTATAAATGAATCAGATGTACCAGAGCCAGCCGAAAAGGAAGATGATTATCAGCCACTGCCAGAAATTCCATCTGACCTTAACGGTGCATGAATCGGTATAGGAATTACCGTAAATATCGGTAACGGTACAGGTTACTTTCGAGGTTCCCCTCGAAAGTCCGTAAATGCAGCCCTCGGAGTCAACATATGCCACTCTCGGATGTGAGGACGCATAGGTTACATAATATTCCGTTCCGGAGGGTGCGTCGATTTTAACGGGAACGTTCGAAGCGTCCTTGTAATCAAGCTTCATATCACTTACGGAAATACCTCTGACAATGCTCTCCGGCATCTCCCGCACTTCAGTATTCAGGGAAATTTCAGCTCCGCCGTACCTGATATAAACCGTCTTATCGCCCGCGGTTTCAAAGCTGTCAGCTGTCCATGTGTAGCCCTTGCTGATAATCTCGGTTGTTCCGTCCTCAAATGTGACCTTAAGCGAAAGCCCGGATGTATCAAAGCTGTTGCCCGTATAAAATACCTCTTTCTTAGGCAGGGTGTTTATCTCAATGCTTTCAACCCTTCTGACAGCGGTTGTAAAAGCCTTTACGGGAACATTGTTCAGCGGAGATTCAAGCCAGTTTTCCCCGTCATATGAAATGAAGCTTTCGTTTTCATTCGAGGCATAATGCGTTCTGCTGTCCTCTCTTCCCTCCATTGTGATATAGACCGCGTCGGAATTGCTGTCCAGCGTTACGACAACGGAAAACTTTTCCCACTCGTCAAGCTCATATTCGCCGTTGAAATCAACCGTGTAGTAGCCCGCTCCGTCAAGCCTTAACGGGACGGTTTCCCTCAGCGTTCCGCTCATCGGGTCATCTGCTTTTTCAAGGTCTGTATAAAGCGAAACATAAACGTTGTATCCGACTCCGACAAGAGTTGTAAAGCCGGCTCCCGAAACATATTCGTTGCCCTCGGCGGTAAAGATATTTGCCATATATGCGGTACCGGAGCCATACGAAGTCATAAGTCCCGTCGGCATGAATCCGTCATACTGATAATTATTGACATAGCTGCCCGCGGGAACTGCGGTAAGCTCTGTGTATTCGCTGATTGTCATGTCATAATAAGACAGCCAGAAGTAGCCTTCATCGCCCCATTCGGTACCCCAGCTGTTTTTGCAGAGCCACGCTCCCTTTCTGCCCGGGTCGTCGGCAAACAAATCGTTTGAGAAGCTGTCGTCCCAGCCAACCGCAAGAACAGCATGATTCGGCAAAACGGGCTGATTACAGCAGTAGCTGTACGGTGAACCCTCGCCGCCAAGGCAGCACTCCTCGGCAAAAGCAAAACAGAGAGCAGCACTTCCGCTTTCCGTAATAGCCCTCTTGACATCCTGAATGGAATTCAGATACTGCTCCGTCCGGCACGAAACTATCTGATAATCGGAAACGTATTTATCGGAATAGCTCCATGTTCTGTATGGCGGAAACATCTTTTCAGAATCGTTTATGTACGGATAATCGGCTTCCTTTGCCAGACCCGACCATCTGGCGGCGGCAGAAGCCGCAAGCTGAATGCTTCCGCCTTCGCTGAAGCCGTTCTCATCATTGATTCCGTCCCTGTCGGCCTCCTTATGAATCTCGCCGTCATAGGAATGGGATGAATAATATGCAAGGTGCGCCTCGGAAAGGTCAACGCTGTCCGCCGTTTCAAAGCCCTGCTTAATAAGGCTTGTTTCCGCCGCGGCGCAGAATGAAAACGCCCAGCAGGTTCCGAAGGGACTCTGATTTTTAACGGGAGTGACAAGACCGCGGTCACGGGCATCATATTTTTCGGGATAGTTTATCGCTCTGAGCAGAGGCCTGTTCTGTCCCTTTACGGGCGTTACCTCGTTTCCGTTTTCGTCAACAAACCGGTAGTTTGTCAGCCCTCCGTTATTTTCACCTTCAAGTGTCAGATATTCATGTCCTGTTCCGTTTTCGGAAACAGCACCCGCGGCAAAAGCTCCGCCGGGAAGAAGAACAGCTGCGCAAAGCAGCAGTGCAAGAGTCGTTCTTAATATTTTCATGTAATCATCCTTTCATTCGGGACTGTATATTTATTTTATCACTTTCGAAATAAAAACACAACAGAATAAAGCTTTATATTTATAAATTATACAAAAGTGCATAAATATACATTTTTCTGAATAGAAAATATATAAAAAGCTATTGAAAAACATACATGATGTATTGTAATATATAAAAAAAAGCAAAAAGCAAAGGATGATTTGATGCTGTACGATATCGCTATAATCGGCGCAGGCGTCAGCGGTGCTTTTATTGCCCGTGAGCTGAGCCGATACAACCTGAAAACGGTCATAATTGAAAAATGTCCCGATGTTGCCATGGGTACAACCAAGGCCAACAGCGCAATTGTACACGCAGGGTTTGACGCGGAAACAGGCACAATGAAGGCAAAGCTCAATGTCAGAGGCACCGAGCTTATGCCGAAGGTTTGCGGGGAGCTGAACGTTCCGTTCAGGGCAATCGGTTCTCTCGTTGTCGCATACAGCGAAAAGGAAAAAGAAACGCTTGACATACTTTATAAGCGCGGAATTGCAAACGGCGTGCCGAAGATGAAAATCGTTGATAAAAACGAGCTGAAGGAGCTTGAGCCGAATATCTCCGACAAAGCCGAGGCCGCTCTTCTTGCCGGAACAGCCGGCATCGTCTGCCCTTACGAGCTTGCAATCGCTGCCGTCACAAATGCGGTTGAAAACGGAGCTGAGCTTATCCGCGGCTGTGAGGTTACGGGCATCGATTACTCCGACTGCTTTACGCTTTCAACCTCAAAGGGTGAAATAAAGGCAAAATACGTTGTCAACGCAGCGGGCATATATTCCGATATTATCGCACGCATGATCGGTGACGACAGCTTTAATATTATCGTCCGCAAGGGCGAATACTATCTGCTTGACAAGGCGGAAGGCTCCAAGCTTAATCATGTTCTGTTTGCCTGTCCGAACGAAATGGGCAAGGGCATTCTTCTTACGCCCACGGTTGACGGCAATGTGCTTGCAGGTCCGACGGCGCTTGACATTGAGGACAGAACGGATGTTGACACAACGGCGGAGGGTCTCGGCTTTGTAACAAAGGAAGCAGGCAAATCGGTTCCGTCTGTCAACCTCAGAAACTGCATCACATCCTTTGCGGGTCTGAGAGCGCATACCGACAGAGCCGACAACGATTTTGTTATCGGAGCAAGCAGTAAGAATGAAAAATTCATCAATGCCGCCGGCATTGAGTCGCCGGGTCTTTCTTCGGCGCCAGCAATCGGCGAATACATAGCCGATATCATCGTAAAAGGACTTGATGCGGAAAAGAAAGACAGCTTCAATCCCGTCCGTCCCGCTCCTGTCCGTTTCCGTGAAATGAACACGGGGG
Organism: Acutalibacteraceae bacterium; assembly: GCA_045639705.1. Lineage (GTDB taxonomy): Bacteria > Bacillota > Clostridia > Oscillospirales > Acutalibacteraceae > CAG-488. The sequence continues at coordinate 2,083 of JAZUDP010000027.1, read as the reverse complement.
AAAGAAAAGCGCTGATTGAAAAGGACAGGCGTTACGGCAGAATCATCTGCCGCTGCGAAACAGTTACCGAGGGTGAAATAATCGACGCGATAAAGGGTCCCGTCGGCGCCGTCGACATGGACGGCGTCAAGCGCCGCACCCGTGCGGGCATGGGTCGCTGTCAGAGCGGCTTCTGCGGTTCAAAGGTTGTTGAAATCCTTGCACGGGAGCTTGGCAGACCTCTTAACGAAATAACAAAATACGGCGGAGATTCAAAGATAATCTACGAAAGGACGAAATGAGGTGAACGCAATGCTTAACTACGATTTAGCCGTTATCGGCGGCGGTCCGGCAGGTATGGCGGCCGCGCTTGAAGCACATGAAAACGGCGTTGAAAAAATCATTATTCTTGAAAGAGCCGCAACGCTCGGCGGCATACTTGAGCAGTGCATTCACGCAGGCTTCGGACTTCACTATTTCAAGGAGGAGCTTTCGGGTCCCGAATACGCTCACAGATTTATAGAAAAAGTCAATGAAACCGATATCGAGGTTAAGGTTGACACAATGGTTCTCTCAATTGAGGACGGTAATATAATCACAGCAACAAATAACATTGACGGTCTTATTGAGCTTCAGGCAAAAGCGATTGTTCTTGCAATGGGCTGCCGTGAGCGCCCGAGAGGAGCTATAAATATCACGGGCAGCCGCTGCTCGGGAATCATGACGGCGGGCACGGCACAGAAATATGTTAATATCGACGGATACATGCCCGGTCATAAAATAGTAATCCTCGGCTCGGGCGATATAGGACTTATTATGGCACGCCGCATGGCTCTTGAGGGTGCCGAGGTTAAAATGGTCTGCGAGCTTCAGCCCTATTCCAACGGTCTTACAAGAAATATTGTCCAGTGTCTTGACGATATGGGCATTCCCCTTAAGCTGAGCTGTACGGTTGTCGCTGCGCACGGCAAAGAAAGACTTGAAGGCGTTACAATTGCCGATGTTGACGAAAAGCTCTGCCCGATTAAAGGAACCGAGCGCTTTGTTGAATGCGATACGCTTCTGCTTTCAATAGGTCTTATTCCCGAAAACGAGCTTACAAGAATGGCGGGCATCGAGCTTGACAGGGTTACAAACGGAGCAGTCGTTGACGAATACAGACAGACAAGCCGCAGAGGAATTTTCGCGTGCGGAAATGTTCTTCAGGTTCACGACCTCGTTGACTATGTTACAGTCGAAAGCAAGCTCGCAGGCGAAGGCGCGGCAAGGTATATCAAGGGCATCGGTACGGGTGACAATTATATCAGAACCTGCGGCACCGACGGCGTAAGATACATTGTTCCGCAGAAAATCAGTAAGGATACCGACAGGGATGTCTCGCTTTATTTCCGCGTCGGCTCGGTTTACAAGGGCGCGAAAATCGCCGTTTACTGCGGCGACAGGCTGATTCTTTCAAAGAAGCGTCCGAGAATGTGTCCGAGTGAAATGGAAACAGTCGTCATAAAGAAGGATGTTATTGATTCGATTCCCGACGGTGAAAGCATCACTGTAAAGGTGGAGGTGTAAGCCATGATTAAGAATATAATTTGCGTTGCATGCCCGATGGGCTGTCCGATTACCGTTCAGCTTTCAGACTGCGGAGGCATACAGGAGGTTACGGGCAACACCTGCCCGAGAGGAAAAGCCTACGCGATTACCGAATGCACCGCACCGACAAGAATGCTCACCTCAACGGTAAAGGTCAGGGGCGGCAGAACAAATATGGTTCCCGTCAAGACCTCACAGCCGATACCCAAGGGCATGATGTTCGACATCATGAAGGAGATAAATAAAGCCGAGGTCTGTTCCCCCGTTGTTCTCGGTCAGGTAATCATCAGAGATGTTCTCGGCACGGGCGCCGATATCATCGCGACAAACGACGATTAATTTATAATTTTAAAAAATAAAATGTCATTCTGAGGAAGAAAGACGAAGAATCCCCGTAATGCTGAGATTCTTCGCTTCGCTCAGAATGACATTTATTATTCTTTTCTTTTTCTGATTCCCTTATAAGCCACCGCTCCGATAAAAAACAGTCCGAGATAAGTCGGAGGCCAAGCGGTCT
>JAZUDP010000026.1:0-5441 GCA_045639705.1 Acutalibacteraceae bacterium | reverse complement strand
CGATATGCTTCTCGGCGATGACCTTGCAGGACGCAAGGAGCACATTGCCGAAAAAGGATATCTTTATATTGATATGCTTGATTTGAGCTGAGGTGATACAGTATGGCTAAGAAAAAGAAAATTGAAAAAAACGAAGAGGTTATGGACGCTAATACCCATATCCTCGGCGCAGGACTTGTTATGCCTCAGAACATCACGGAAATGCTCGAAACAAACTTCATGCCATATGCAATGAGCGTTATTCTTTCCCGTGCCATTCCCGAAATCGACGGCTTCAAGCCCTCGCACAGAAAGCTCCTCTATACAATGTATAAGATGGGACTTATCAACGGTGCGAGAACCAAGTCAGCGAATATTGTCGGTCAGACAATGAAGCTCAATCCCCACGGCGATGCCGCTATCTACGATACAATGGTTCGTCTTTCACGCGGATATGAGGCTCTGCTTCACCCGTTTGTAGATTCAAAGGGCAACTTCGGCAAGGCGTATTCCCGCGACATGCAGTGGGCGGCTCCGAGATATACCGAGGCAAAGCTTGCCCCTATCGCGACAGAGCTTTTCAACGATATCGACAAGGATACGGTTGATTTTGTCGATAACTATGACAACACGATGAAGGAGCCTGTGCTTCTTCCCGTCCGTTTCCCCACAATTCTTACCAATCCCACAACGGGTATTGCCGTCGGTATGGCAAGCTCAATCTGCGCGTTCAATCTGCAGGAAATCTGCGATACCACAATCGCGCTGATCAAGGACCCCGACGCCGATGTGGCCGATACTCTCAAGGCCCCCGATTTTCCGGGCGGCGGACTGCTGCTTTATGACCGCGACGCTATGGCGGCTATTTACGACACGGGACGCGGCGGCTTCAAGGTAAGAGCGAAATACAGCTATGACAAGGACAATAAGTGCATTGATATAACCGAAATTCCCGCAACTACAACAGCGGAAGCGATTATTGATAAAATTATCGAAAAATACAAGTCGGGCGCGCTCAAGAGCGACATCAACGATGTCCGTGACGAAACAGACAAGTCGGGTCTTAAAATCACAATTGACCTCAAAAAAGGCACCGACCCCGACAAGCTTATGCAGAAGCTTTATAAATCAACTCCGCTTGAGGATACCTTCTCCTGCAATTTCAATGTTATTATCGCGGGCGTACCCAAGGTACTCGGCGTAAAGGAGCTGCTTAACGAATGGATTGCCTTCCGTACAGAGGGCGTTCAGCGCAGAGTTTACTTTGATTTAAGCAAGGCAAAGGAAAAACTTCATCTTCTTGAAGGTCTGCAGAAAATCCTTCTCGACATTGACAAGGCTATTGCGATTATCCGCAAGACCGAGGAGGAAACCGAGGTCGTTCCCAATTTGATGATAGGCTTCGGAATTGACGAGATTCAGGCGAATTATGTTGCTGAAATCAAGCTGCGTCACCTGAACCGCGAGTATATCCTCAAGCGTACCGAGGATATTGAACAGCTCAGGAAGGATATTGCCGAAATGGAGGATATCCTTGCTCATAAGTCTAAGATTAAGAAGATTATCGTAAATGAGCTGCAGGATGTCGCCAAAAAATACGGTCAGCCGAGAAAGACGGAAATCGTGTATACATGCGACATTGAGGCTGAGGAAGAGGAAGCCGACGAAGAACCCGATTTTCCTGTTAATCTTTTCTTTACAAAGGAAGGATATTTCAAGAAAATCACTCCGCAGGCTCTGCGCATGAGCGGTGAGCAGAAGCTTAAGGAGGGCGATGAAATGCTCCTTGAGATTGAAGCAACCAATAATACGGACCTGCTTTTCTTCACCGATAAATGTCAGGTTTATAAATCAAAGGCCGCCGAATTTGAACTCGGCAAGGCGAGCCAGCTCGGAGATTTTGTTGCCTCAAAGCTTGACATGGACGAGGGCGAAACCGCAATCTATATGATTGCTACAATGGACTACAAAGGTTATGTAATGTTCTTCTTTGAAAACGGCAAGGCGGCAAAGGTCGACCTTTCGGCTTACGAAACCAAGACAAACCGCAAAAAGCTTATAAAGGCATACTGCGAAAAGTTCCCGCTTGCATGCATCCGTCATGTACCTGAGGATACCGATCTTGTGCTTGAATCCACCTCCGGCAGACTTCTGCTTATCAATACCGGACTCATTTCTCCCAAAACGACCAAGGATACTCAGGGCGTTTCGGTAATGACGATGAAGAAAAATCACATTCTTAAAAATGTCAGACCGTACCGCGAGGGCGAATTCGCGAAGCCGTACAGATACAAGACAAAGAATCTTCCCGCTGCAGGCGCGCTTCTGAGCGCGGAGGATGAGGGCGAGCAGATGTCGCTGATATAAAAATTACCGCCCGGGCAGTCGCTGATTTTCACACTCGGTTTAATCAGCGGCTGCTTTGAAGGGCGGCATCGGAAAGTCGGGCATACGCCGATGCGCTGTTGTCATCATAACCGAAGCTTTCCGCTAAAACTAATTTACCCGGAAAAACGGGTGAAATAACAAGAAATTTTTACCTTATATTGCAAAATGATTTAAAAATACTATTGCATTTTTGAAATTAATGTGATAGAATGTCGTGGTAAAAATACTTATGGAGGTATAGTCATGGATGCAGCACAGATTATTGTAGGCATACTTCTTATATTGCTTTCAATATTTCTCATCATAGTAGTTCTTCTTCAGGAAAGCCGTTCAGCAGGTCTTTCGGGCGCAATTTCAGGCGCAGCTGATACTTTCTTCGGAAAGAGCAAGGGCAGAACAATGGAACAGAAGCTTGTTAAGTTCACAAAGATCGGCGCAGTTGTTTTCTTTGTACTTTCACTTGCAGTTTCTATCTTCTTTATGTTCAAGTATTAATAATGTAAAGACAACGGCATCGCTCAGGCGGTGCCGTTTTGCTGATATGTAAACAAAAGAACGAAAAAGAAAAAATAATGCTTGACTTTAGCGATTTTATGTGTTAAAGTATTGTCATCGTAAATGCGATGACGAAAACACAGTAGGTGTGCGTAAATGTTCTTTAAGAGAGCCGGCGGACGGTGCAAGCCGGCAGAAAGCGCAGACTGAATTACCTTTCCGAGCAGCAGGCTGAAAACGAAGGTGAGTAGGTGAGACGGGAGCGCCCGTTACAGCGTGAAGGGCATTGTCCCTGAGGCCGTTCATTCGGTAAACTGAGGTGGTACCGCGGGTTTTTCTCGTCCTCTGTGCAAGTCACAGAGGCTTTTTTATTGAACGGCGAAAGAACGAAAGGAGATAAACAGTATGGTTATTACAGATTTTCTTGAAAGAAACGCAAGACTTTACGGTTCGGAAACCGCGCTTGTTGAAATCAATCCGTCAGAGGAGCTTGACAAGGCTGCTTCATGGCGTGAAATGAGCCTTGTTGCGGCTGCGCGTCCCGATATGCCGTACAGACGCGAAATAAGCTGGAAGGACTTTGAGCGCAGGGCCAACCGCTTTGCAAATCTTCTTCTGAGCAGAAATATAAAGAGGGGAACAAAGGTCGGCATCCTTCTCATGAACTGTCTCGAATGGCTTCCGATTTACTTCGGCATTCTCAAGGCAGGCTGCGTTGTTGTTCCGCTCAACTTCCGTTATGCGAGCGATGAAATCAAATACTGTGTTGACCTTGCCGATATCGAGGTTCTTGTTTTCGGACCCGAGTTTATCAGCCGTATGGACCCCATTGAAAAGGAGCTTACAGAGGTTAAGACAATGTTCTTCGTAGGTCACGACAATGTTCCCGCTTACGCTGAGGACTGCCTTCGTCTTATGACATTCTGCTCCTCAACTCAGCCTCCGGTTCTTCTTGACGAAAACGATGTTGCGGCAATTTACTTCTCATCAGGTACAACGGGCTTCCCGAAGGCTATTCTTCATAAGCACAGCGGACTTGTTAATTCCTGCATTACGGAGCAGGCGCATCACGGTCAGAAGCGCAACGATGTTTTCCTCTGCATTCCTCCGCTTTATCATACAGGCGCAAAGATGCACTGGTTCGGCAGCCTGATTTCAGGCTCAAAGGCGGTTCTTCTCCGCGGCGTAAAGCCCGAGTGGATTATCCGTGCCGTCACCGAGGAAAAATGTACAATCGTATGGCTTCTTGTTCCGTGGGCTCAGGATATGCTTGACGCAATCGAGTCGGGCAGAATCGACCTCAACGACCACCTTCTTGACCAGTGGAGACTTCTTCACATTGGCGCACAGCCTGTTCCGCCAAGCCTTATCAAGAGATGGCTCAGATACTTCCCGCACCATCAGTACGATACAAACTACGGACTTTCCGAATCTCTCGGACCGGGCTGCGTACATCTCGGCGTTGAAAACATCGACAAGGTCGGCGCAATCGGTAAAGCGGGCTTCGGCTGGGAAACAAAGATTATTGACGATAAGGGCAATGAGGTTAAGCGCGGCGAGGTCGGCGAGCTTGCCGTCAAGGGTCCCGGCGTAATGCTCTGCTACTACAAGAACAAGGAAGCGACAGACGAAATTCTCCACGGCGAGTGGCTCTACACGGGCGACATGGCCAAGGAGGACGAGGACGGATTTATCTACCTTGTTGACCGTAAAAAGGATGTTGTTATCTCCGGCGGTGAAAATATTTATCCCGTTCAGATTGAGGACTTCCTCAGACAGTACGATAAGATTAAGGATGTCGCCGTTATCGGTATTCCCGATGCGCGTCTCGGCGAGGTTACAGCGGCAATAATCGAAATCAAGGAAGATATGGAATGCACAGAGGAAGAAATCAGAGCGTTCTGCGAAGAGCTTCCGAGATACACGCGCCCGAAGAAGATTATCTTCGAAAAGGTTCCGCGTAATCCCACAGGCAAGATTGAAAAGCCCGTACTCCGTCAGAAGTACTGCCACGGCAGACTTGTTGAGGCTCAGATTACAGGCTGATTGTTATAAATTATTAAAATTGTCATAAAAAAGAATGGCGTGCGCTATTGCACGCTTTTCTTTTCTATAGTATAATATAAAGTTGAAAAACTGAGCGGATTTTCCGCTTTTCAGGAGGAAAACTAAAATGAAACAGTTAATGCTCGGCAACGAGGCTGTTGCCAGAGGACTTTACGAGGCAGGCTGTGCCTTTGTTTCAAGCTATCCGGGTACGCCCAGTACGGAAATTACTGAGTGCGCAGCTAAATATAAAGAGGTTTACGCCGAGTGGGCACCCAATGAAAAGGTCGCAATGGAAGCGGCCTTCGGTGCATCGCTTGCAGGCAAAAGAAGCTTCTGCGGAATGAAGCACGTCGGTCTGAACGTTGCCGCAGACCCGCTTTTCACAATCTCATACACAGGCGTTAATGCAGGTATGATTATTGCCGTTGCCGATGACGCAGGCATGCATTCGTCGCAGAACGAGCAGGACTCGCGCCACTATGCTATCGCGGCAAAGCTTCCCATGCTTGAACCTGCGGACGCAAAGGAAT
>JAZUDP010000025.1:0-15633 GCA_045639705.1 Acutalibacteraceae bacterium | reverse complement strand
GCGCCGTCGCCTGTGATGCCGCCGTCAAGCTTCATTGTCTGCTGACCCTTGGGAGCTGCCTTCTCTGTAGCATGAACAGCCTTGTTGTAGAAAGCTGCAACATCAGCTGCGTTGTTGGAGTTGAGACCCTTTGAGTCTGCTGCGGGCTTGCTGTCTCCGCCTGTGGGCTTTGCGCCGTTGTCTGCAGGAGCTGCTGTGCTGTCGTCTGCGGGAGCTGCTGTGCCGTCGTCTGCGGGAGCTGCTGTGCCGTCATCAACGGGAACTACTGTAGCGTCGTCAACGGGAACTACTGTGCCGTCGTCAGTTGTAACTACTGCGCCGTTGTCTGATGAGCCGCCGCTTACCTGCTGTGAAACGGGAGCGCCGCCTGATTTTGCATTAGCCTCTGCCTCTGCCTTAACCGCTTCGCTGTACTTGCCCATAGCTCCGCTGAAGGAAGCGCTGAGAATACCAACACAGACAACTGCTGTAACAGCCTTGATAATATTCTGCTTGAAGTCGATTGCTTCGGGAGTGCTGCCGTTAACTTTCTTTTCGGCTTTCTTCTGAGCTTTCATTTCTTTCTTCTGGTCCTTGGACATTTTTTCTTTTGCCATGATGAAATACCTCCGTTAAAAGTTTCTCATTCTATTAAATCATATCTTTATTTTGTTTAGGATATGTTTTAATTAAAAATCGGGTCCTGGCTGATTACAACAGCCGCAAGAACAATGCAGAGTGCTACCATAATAAAATTGAGATTACCTGAAAGATAGCTCTGCTTTCTTTTGTAAATTCCGTCAAGCAGCACCATTGAACCCACCATGAGAACAAGGATTCCGAAGAACAGATATGCAAGCTTTCCGAAATACATTGCTACGAGAAAAGCGATGAAAACAACCATTGACGCAATAGTAACAATCAGCCACGGAAGCGTAAGCTTATCCTTCAGTATCGTGCCTATTGCCGATGTGCTGTTGTTCTTTTTCATAGCTTTCCCCCCTATCTTAGATAGAATAACAAATAAAATAAAAATAGTCAAGAGATATTTTTCTTTGTTTGTATTTTTTCTTGAAGAAATTTTTGGTATTTTGTCAGAATGTCTAAAGAATGTATTAAAATTCTGTGAATATGTCCCGATTTTTTTTAAACATGATAGTGACTTTTTATTAAACATATGCTATAATACCATTCGGGACAATACATTTTGTAATGAAGCGAAGGTGTTCATTTGTTTGAACAGATAATAAATTTTGACCGCATGGAACAGGCAGTCAATCTTTTCGGCAGCTTTGATGAAAACATCAAAATGATTGAAAAGAAATATTCCGTTTCTGTTGTGTGCAGAGGCGCCGACCTGAAGGTGAGCGGCGAAGCGGAAAACGTTTCCCTTGCCGTGCGCGCAATAAACGGTCTGCTCAACCTTATCAACAAGGGTGAGGCTCTGACAGAGCAGAATGTCCGTTATGTCACGGACCTTGTTGACGAGGGCAACGAGCTGAAGCTGCAGGAAATGAGCGGCGACTGCATTTGCATCACCACAAAGGGCAAGCCCGTCAAGCCGAAAACAATCGGTCAGGAAAAATATGTTCAGGCAATACGCGACAACACCATTGTAATCGGCGTAGGCCCTGCAGGCACAGGCAAAACCTATCTCGCCGTCGCAATGGCCGTAAGCGCATTCCGCGCAAAGGAAATCAACCGCATAATTCTTACACGTCCCGCAGTTGAAGCAGGCGAAAAGCTCGGTTTCCTGCCCGGAGACCTGCAGCAGAAGGTTGACCCGTATCTGCGTCCGCTTTACGATGCGCTTTTCGATATGCTCGGAGCCGAAGCGTTTCAGCGGTATCAGGAGCGCGGCAACATTGAGGTTGCGCCCCTCGCCTACATGAGAGGACGCACGCTCGACGACAGCTTCATCATTCTTGACGAGGCGCAGAACACCACCGCCGAGCAGATGAAAATGTTTCTTACCCGACTCGGCTTCAATTCAAAAATGGTTGTAACGGGCGATGTAACACAGATTGACCTTCCCGACGGCAAACGCTCGGGACTTGTCGAAGCCACAAAAATATTAAAAAATGTTGAAGATATAAAAACAATTCATTTTTCCGAAAAAGATGTCGTGCGCCATAAGCTTGTCCAGGACATCATCAAGGCGTACGAAAAATATGAGGAGGCAAAGAAAAGGAAATGAGCGATAAAATAAAGGTTATCATTACAAATGACCAGAAGGAAATCAGAATTCCCACAGGCGTCAGAATGCTTGTACGCCGCTGCTGCAACGCCGTTCTGATAAACGAGCAGTTTGAGGGCTCGGCTGAAATCAGCGTCCGCTTTGTAGACGATGAAACCATTCATCAGCTCAACCTTGAATTCAGAAATGTTGACAGAAGCACGGATGTACTTTCCTTCCCTCTCGGCGAAAACGGAGTTTACGATATTAATCTTGACACAGGTGCAAAGATGCTCGGCGATATTGTTATCTCGATGGAACACGCCGTAATGCAGTCAAAGCTTTACGACCATTCTCTTCAGCGTGAAATCGCTTTTCTGACCGTTCATTCTATGTTCCACCTTCTCGGCTATGACCATGAGGCTGGCGGAATGGAAATGGTCCGCATGCGTGAAAAGGAAGAAACCGTGCTTACTCAGCTCGGTTTAAAGCGCAACGACAGCTATTACACGGAGGATAACTGATGACAAAATCCGCATTCATCGCCATTGTCGGCTGTCCCAATGTCGGCAAATCATCAATACTCAACCGCCTTCTCGGTACAAAAATCGCCATTGTTTCGGACAAGCCGCAGACCACGCGCACAAGGATTATGGGAGTGCTGACAGAGGATGACACCCAGCTTGTGTTCACCGACACACCCGGCTACCACCGTCCGAGAAACAAGCTCGGTGAAAAAATGGTTCAGGCTGTCGCGGACAGCGTTTCGGGCGTTGACGCCTGCCTTTTTGTTACGGAACCGGAGGGAGAAATCCGCACTGCCGAGCTTGAGCTTATTGAAAAGTTCAGACAGCAGAAAATGCCTGTCATTCTTGCAATCAACAAGGTTGATACGCTTCCCGACAAGGAAGTTCTCATGACACGAATCGCGCAGCTGACTCAGCTTTACGATTTTGAGGCTGTCGTTCCCGTTTCCGCGCTGCGCGGAATCAACATGGACGCCCTGCTTGACGAGCTGAAAAAACTCGCGGAGGAAAGCGTATTCTTTTTCCCCGAGGACACTCTCACAGACCAGCCCGAAAGAGTTATCGCCGCGGAGATTATCCGTGAAAAGCTTCTTCGCAATCTTGACCGCGAAATTCCTCACGGCACCGCGGTTGCGGTTGAAAAGATGCACGAGCGCGACACGGGCGATATCATTGATATTGAAGCAACAATCTACTGTGAAAAGGACAGTCACAAGGGCATTATAATCGGAAAGAACGGCGAAATGCTCAAGCGGATTTCCACAAGAGCGCGTGAGGATATGGAAAAATTCTTCATGTGCAGAATCAATCTCCGCTGCTGGGTCAAGGTCAAGGAGGGCTGGCGCAACAGAGAAGGATTAATTCATAATTTCGGATTAGACTAAAACACAGGCAAAACACATCTGAATTGTACATTATTGCCTATAATAAACCCTTAATCCCTGCAAATAATTTTATTTGGAGGGATTAATTTATGAAAGATATCAACGGCAGTGACGCATGGAATATTTTTGCCCAAAGCGGCAAGGTAAGCGACTATCTTAATTACAGAAAAATTACCCGACAGGAGAACGAAAATGAGACTGAACACGGACGGACTGATAATAAGGGAACAGCAGACGGGCGAGGATGACCGTCTTGTTACTCTGCTCACCCGTGACTACGGCGTCATCCGCGCTTTTGTACGGGGCGCAAAAAGAATCAGAAGCAAGTCACAGAGTTCAACTCAGCTTTTTGCCTACGGCAATTATTCAATCTACCGCGGCAAGGACGCCTATTCGATTGACGAGGCTCAGCCTATTGAAATTTTCTTCGATTTGCGGAACGATATAACCGCGCTTTCCCTTGCGCAGTATTTCTGCGAGCTGGCAGGCGAGCTTGCTCCTGCCGAGGAAGATGCCGAGGAATATCTTAAGCTGATACTTAACGCATTACATATGCTGATGAAAAATAAAAAATCCCACGACCAGCTCAAGGCCATTGTCGAGCTGCGTCTGCTTACGCTTTCCGGTTACATGCCCGACCTTGTTGCCTGCGGTGACTGTGAAGCCTTTAACGATGAGGGAATGTTTTTCAGCCCCGTTGAGGGTCAGATTTTCTGCGGCGACTGCGTGAAGGACCACACCTGCATCCCCCTCCCCAACGGAGTGCTTTCCGCAATGCGCCATATCTGCTATTCCGATATTTCAAAGCTGTTTTCGTTTACCCTGCCCGACGAAAGCATGAAATATCTTTCGGAGGTCACCGAGCAGTTTCTGCTGACTCAGACCTCAAAAAAGTATAAAACGCTTGATTTTTATAAAGTAATGAAAGGATGAGCGATATGAACAGACATCATAAATCGCTTGAACTTGACAAGGTTCTTAAGATGCTTGCAGACCATGCCTCCTGCGAGGACGCAAAGCAGCTTGCACTTGAACTGAAGCCCGAATCAAATCTTGACGCGGCACAGGCTCTGATGAATCAGACCCGCGATGCTCATATGCTGCTTGCGCGCTTCGGAGGTCCTTCGTTCGGCGGACTGACAAATGTCAACAACGCCCTTTTCAGAGCCGATGCGGGCAGTACCTTAAGCCTGCGCGAGCTGCTCGATGTTGCCGCCGTGCTTCGCACTATCCGCGCGATAGTTCAGTGGCGCAGCACAAACGAGGGTGTTCCGACTGTTCTCGATATTTATTTTTCCGCGCTTGTTCCGAATAAGTTCCTTGAGGATACAATTACATCCGCAATAATTTCCGAGGAGGAAATTGCCGACAACGCGTCTCCCCTGCTTGCGGATATCCGCAGAAAAATAAGAACACAGGAATCAAAGGTAAAGGAACAGCTCGGTAAATTCACACACAACTCAAACTATTCAAAATATCTTCAGGACAATATTATCACCACAAGAAACGGCCGCTATGTTGTTCCCGTCAAGAACGAATACCGCGGTGAAATACCCGGTCTTGTACATGATACCTCTTCAAGCGGTGCTACAATTTTTATCGAGCCCATGCCGATTGTTGAGGCAAACAACCAGATAAGACTTCTGAGAAATCAGGAGGAGGACGAAATTGACCGCATTCTTGCCGAGATGTCCGCAACCGTCGGCAGCTTTGCAAACACAATCAAGAACAGCTATGAATGCGCCGTTGAGCTTAATCTTATCTTCGCAAAGGCTCAGCTTGCCTACTCAATGAAGGCTTCTGTTCCCGAAATGAATGACGAGGGAATTATCGAGCTTCGCCGCGCACGGCATCCGCTGATTGACAGGAAGAAGGTTGTCCCCGTTGACATTCAGCTCGGCAGGGACTTTGACACAATCGTTATCACCGGTCCCAACACGGGCGGCAAAACCGTTTCCATCAAAACCATCGGTATAATGTCGCTTATGGCTATGTGCGGACTTATGCTTCCCGTCGATGACAGAAGCAAAATCTCCGTTTTCGATAACGTGCTTGCCGACATCGGCGACGAGCAGAGCATTGAGCAGTCGCTTTCAACCTTCTCGTCCCATATGACAAACATTATCAATATAATAAACGAAACCGACTGTCACAGCCTTGTTCTGATAGATGAACTCGGCGCAGGCACAGACCCTGTCGAGGGTGCGGCGCTTGCCGTTGCCATCCTTGAACAGCTCAGAAATCAGGGCGCGAAAATCGCCGCCACGACGCACTATGCAGAGCTTAAATCCTACGCGCTGCAGACCGCGGGAGTTATCAACGGAAGCTGTGAGTTTGATGTTCAGTCGCTGCGTCCTACATACAGACTGCTTATCGGCGTACCGGGCCGTTCAAACGCTTTTGCGATTTCGCAGCGTCTCGGTTTAGGCGATAATATTATCGAACACGCTCAGGAGCTTGTTTCAACTGAGAACACACGTTTCGAGGATGTTGTTGACAGACTCGAACAGAGCCGCAAAAAAATGGAAGAGGAACACAACGAGGCCCTTAAAATCCGCGCAGAAGCCGAAAAGGCTCTTGAAGAAGCAAAAAAGATGAAGGCTGACATTCAGACTCTGCGCGAAAAGGAAATGGAAAACGCCAAGGGTCAGGCAATGCGCATAACCGAGCAGGCAAAGCGCGAGGCATATCAGCTGCTCAACGACCTTGAAATGCTGAAAAAACAGCAGGCAAAGGAAAAGGATGCCGCCGAGCTTGCACGCCGCGCACGCGCAATGATAAAGAAAGACATTGACGCGATTGACTCGGCCGCCGATCCGATTATCGGCACATTTGACGCTGACGAAAACTATACTCTTCCCCGTCCGCTGAAAATCGGAGACACGGTTATAGTTGCTGACATCGGCAACGAAGCGACGGTTGCTGCTCTTAAGGATAAAAAAGGACTTGTAACCGTACAGATGGGTACAATGAAAACAAGAATAAAGGAAGAGAATCTCCGCCTTGTCGAAAAACAGAAAAAGAACATCCCGGGTACAAGAAACGTTCACACAGGCAAGCTTGAAAGCAAAATGAACATGTCCGTCAGCACATCCGTTGACCTTCGCGGTATGACCGTCGAGGAGGGCATCATGGAGCTTGACAGATACATTGACCATGCTCTCAGAATGGGAATATCTGAATTTACCGTTATTCACGGCAAGGGTACGGGCGTTCTGCGTACCGCGGTCAGAGAATATCTGAAAAAGAGTAAATTTGTAAAATCTTCCCGTCTCGGAACATTCGGCGAAGGAGAGGACGGAGTAAGCATTGTCACACTCAGATAACAGAGACAGACTGCTTATGATAGTGTCCATGCTGACCTTCGGCACTATCGGGCTTTTTGTCAGAAATATAAGTCTGCCGTCATCGTTCACGGCGTTTGCACGCGCCTTTATCGGCTCGGCTTTCATCGGGTTATTTATGCTTGTAACAAGGCACAGATTTGACAGACAGGCAGTTAAAAAGAATCTGAAGCTGCTGATTCCGTCGGGAACTGCAATGGGCTTCAACTGGATTTGCCTGTTCGAGTCATACAGATTCGCGGGCATTCCCGTCGGCACTCTGTGCTATTACATGGCGCCGGTCATAATGATTCTTGTTTCGCCGTTCATACTGAAGGAAAAAATGACGGTGACAAAGGGCATCAGCTCCCTGCTTTCCGTTATCGGCGCAGTACTGATTTCGGGCGTGCTGTCAGGCGCGGTAAAAAGCGCAAAGGGAATCGCCTTCGGACTTGCCGCGGCGGTGCTTTACGCAAGCGTTGTGCTGATGAATAAATTTGTCAGAGGGCTGTCACCTGTTGAAACAACGCTGATTCAGATGATTTCAGCCGCAGTCATAATGATTCCTTATGTACTGCTGACCGAGGATGTCGGAAGCTTTGTGTTTGACCGAAGGTCGGTTATCTTCACACTGATTGTCGGCGTCATTCACACGGGCATTGTGTATATGCTTTATTTCTCGTCGGTCAATAAAATTCCGACGCAGACAACGGCGGTTTTCAGCTACATTGACCCCGTTACGGCGATAATTCTCTCCGCGGTTATTCTTGACGAAAAGCTGACAGCGGTGCAGATTGTCGGCACTGTACTCATACTCGGAGCAACGCTCTTCAATGAGCTTGCGCCTAATCTGAAAAAAGCAAAAAATTAAGAGGAGCCGAAGCTCCTCTTTTTATTTTGTTATTTTGTAATTCCTTTGTAAACAGCCTTCACATGCTCATAGCTTTCAAGATTGCCTATATCGTAGCGGCTGCCGGGCATTTCCATGGCATGAACCGTTGACTGTTCGCAGAGCCACGCAATATAGCTTCCCGGCGCGTCTGTTCCGCAGCCCGAAGCAATGCCTTTTTCAACAAGCTTTGCGTCCTCTTTCGTATAAAAATAGAACGGAGGGCAGCACCAGTTTGACGGCGGCTCGGCAGGCTTTTCAACCATTGAAAGTATTCTGTCGTTTTCGTCAACCGTTACAATACCGCTTTTTGTAAGCCTTTTTCTGTCCGCTTCAAAGTAGCGCATAATGCACGATGTGCCTTTTTCACGGCAGTAATTTATGAATCTGACAAGCGAAAAATCAAGCACATTGTCGCCCGCGATAACAAGCATTTCATCATCGAGCTTCAATTCGTCAATCGCGAACTGAATATCCTTTACCGCACCGAGTCTTGTTTCATTGGAGCTTGTTCCGTCGTCAAGGACGGTTATTTTTTTGTCGCTTTTCTCCGCCCAGTCAAAAAAGTGATGAGCAAATTTATGATTGGAAATCACAACATATTCATCGACAAGTCCTGCGCCGTCAATGTCGTCAATCAGCCAGTCGAGAATTGTTTTCTCCCCTACCTTCAGAAGCGGCTTGGGAAAATTTTCGGTCAGCGGATAAAGCCTTGTTGCGTAGCCCGCCGCTAAAATCAAACACTTCATAATATATGCTCCTTATAATTTTACGCCGTCCGAGCTGCGGCAGATGTGTGCGCTGAATTTATCTTTAAGCTCGGGAAACGCCCTTGTATATTCGCGTTCAACCTTTTCAATGATTTCCGCTTTCTTTTCGGGGTCGATAAGCGCCATGCAGCAGCCCTTGAAGCCCGCGCCCGAGAAGCGTCCGCCGTAAATTCCGTCGGTTTCCGTCATGATTTCATACAGCTTGATAAGCTCGGGCGAGCCTGTTTCATAGTTTTTTATGCTGCTTTTTCCGCTTTCAAAAACAAGCCTGCCGAATTTTTCAATATCGCCCTTTCGCCATGCGTCTGCGCCCTGCTGAACACGCTGAAACTCCGAATACCAGTGTTCGGCGCGCTTTGCCCAGTTTTTCGGCAGTCTGTCCCTGTATTCAAGATAAACCTCATACGGTACATCGCGAAGATTTGTTTCCTCAAATTTTCCGTATTTCATGCCCGAAAAGCCCTTAAGCGCATACGCGGCCGCGCGGCATTCGTCAACGCGCATATTGAATTTACTGCCTGCAAGGCTTCTTTCAATTCCGCTGAAAAATATCGCAAACTCATACGGCTTCATATCGGGACTTGTCGGAATAAGCTCATAGCTGTCATCCTTCAAATCCATGAAAAGCAGCTTATCCTTTCGGCAGTACACCTCGCAGGACTGGTCAAGCTTGCCGCAGGAAACGCCGACATATTTGTTTTCGGCCTCCTTGGATATTTTAATCATTTCATGCTCTGTCAGGCTGATATTGTTAAGCTTGCACAGCGCCGAAAGAAAGGTGATAATTACAGCCGCCGATGACGAAAGTCCGCCGATGGGAAGCTCGCCGTTGATAATCGCGCAAAGTCCGATACGCAGCGGATATCTGTTGTTAAGAGCGATTGTTGCGCCTCTTAAATGGTCAGCCCAGTCATTTTCCTTATGCTCAGGCGTGGACGAAACATGCCACTGCGCACGCTTCGGAAACTGCATTGACGCAATTTCAATAACGCCGTTCATCTTCGGTCCGTAGGCAATGTGTATGCCTTTGTCAATAGCGAAGCCCGTAATCATTCCGAGCTGATGGTCGGAATGCGCTCCGAGAGGACAGATTCGATACGGTGTGAAAGCCGTATGCATGGGTGCGCGCTGATAAACCTCTTCAAATTTTTTTATTGCGGAAGCTCCTGCGTCCGAGGCTGAAAACAGAACCGACTTATCCTCCTGCCCTGCCTCCTTTGTTCTTCCGTCAAGAGGTTTTTTTGCGTTGCCCGGAATAAGCCACAGCTTGCCCGATTTCTTTGCTTCGGGAATTCTGCCGTCCCTGCAGAGAGCAGTTATTCGTCTTTCACTCAGTCCCCAAAGCTCGGAAGCCTCGTGTACATCAATATATTCCATACAAATCCTCCTTTTTTGACTCAAGTATTATAGCCTCAAAAAGCAAATATGTCAAGATATAATTTGATAAATGTTGAAATATCCATATATTTCTTGATATTTCATTTTTCCTGTTATCTGATTTCACTTTTATATTATTGTCTGCACAAAAAGGAAAATCCCCGAGCCGTCGGGCGGTGCAAGTTAGGGAGAAACCGGTTTTGAATGGCTATAATCGCCTTATACTTGCTGAAAAACCTTGAAATACGCGAGTATTCCTGCGGTTTTGTCAGCGGCGTCTAAGTCTGATTCTATCTCATTCAAAACTACAAAGTATCTGAAAACAACAGATTTCAGATGAAGAACAATGAAAAAGCGGGCAGCATACTGACGTATGTTGCCCGCTTTTGAAGCAGTTATTCGCTGAAAGATGCGTTTTCAGACGATTTATCCCTAATTTGCGCCGCCCTTCGGTTCGGGGATTTTGTTTTATTGACTTATGCCTTCTTTTTCTCGCTTGCACGGCGGAATGCCTTACCGATTTCAAATACGGGAATTGTTGAAAGTGCAAGACCTGCGGAAATAAGAATTTCATCAGCCTTGAGAAGAAGGTGACCGTTTGCGTCTGCTGTTCCGAAAATCTGATTAAGACCGGGTACAAATACCGCAGCAAGCGTAAGAGCAGTTGTTGCAAAGAATGCACCGATAAGCCACCAGTTCATGTTCTGGAACATACCCTTTGAGAAGAGAGAACCCTTCTGTGAACGCATGTTGATAGCACACATCATTTCTGCAAAGTTAACCGTAAGGAATGCCATAGCCATTGCGTTGGGACACTCAATGCCGCTGAATATTCCCTTGAAGCCTACGCCGCCTCCGACAGGCTCCATGTAATAGCCGATTGCATATGCCGCAAGCTCAATGATTGTAAGGTAAATACCCTGCCATACCATGTCGCCGCCTGCGCCGTGGGAGAATATACCGTCAGTTGTTGCTCTCGGCTTTCTCTTCATAAGGTCGCCTTCCGCCTTTTCCATACCGAGCGCAAGACCCGGAAGTGAGTCGGTAACCATGTTTATCCAGAGAAGATGAACGGGAGTGAGAATCTTGAAGTTAAGAATTGAAGCGAAGAACATAACAAGAACTTCGGAAAGGTTTGTTGAAAGCTGGAACTGAAGAACCTTACATACGTTGTCGTAAATCTTACGGCCTTCTTCAACAGCATGAACGATTGTCGCAAAGTTGTCGTCTGCAAGAACCATGTCTGCAACGCCCTTTGTAACATCTGTACCGGTGATGCCCATGCCGATACCGATATCGGATGACTTGATTGAGGGAGCGTCATTAACGCCGTCGCCTGTCATGGCCGTAACCATACCGCGAGCCTTCCATGCCTTGACGATTCTTGTCTTATGCTCGGGCTGAACTCGCGCGTAAACAGAGTATTTTGTTACCTCTTCCACAAGCTCTTCGTCTGTATATTTGTCAAGCTCCGCGCCGACAATAGCTTCGCTTGCATCCTTGATAATTCCGAGGTCCTTACCGATTGCAACTGCTGTATCCTTGTGGTCGCCTGTAATCATAACAGGACGGATACCTGCAAGACGGCATTCCTTGATTGCGTCATAAACCTCAGGACGGCAGGGGTCAATCATGCCTGTAAGTCCGATAAAGATAAGGTCATGCTCAAGTGCCTCGGGGTCGCAGGATTCGGGCATTGCGTCATGCTCCTTATATGCCGCGCAGAGAACACGGAGCGCACGGTCAGCAAAGGATTTATTCTGTCTGTTGATTTCAGCCTTCAGCTCATCTGTCATGGGAACAACCGTTCCGTCCTTGAGATAACCTGTGCATTTTGAAAGCATGACATCGCAGGCACCCTTTGTGTACTGAACGAATTTATCCCCGACCTTATGTACGGTTGACATCATCTTACGGCCTGAATCGAAGGGAGCCTCGCCTACACGCGGAGTCTTTTCGTCAAGCTCATACTTGGGAAGACCAAGCTTGTTTGCGTAGTTTACAAGAGCGCATTCTGTAGGCTCACCGACCGAATTCTCTTCGCCGGGCTTAATCTCCGCGTCGGAGCAGAGAGCCATAGCGGTTGCGAGAAGCTCTTTATTGCAGGTAAACTCGTCAACAACAGTCATCTTGTTCTGTGTAAGAGTACCTGTCTTACCGGAGCAGATTATCTGAGTACAGCCGAGTGTTTCAACAGCGGTAAGCTTTCTGATAAGAGCCTGACGCTTTGACATGGCCGTAACACCGATTGAAAGTATGATTGTAACAACCGCGGGAAGTCCTTCGGGAATAGCCGCAACAGCAAGAGCGATAGCTGAAATAAATGTATCCAGTGCCGCTTCGCCGAAATCAGACCAGTCAAGACTTGCAATTCCTTCTGTGAAGATTTCTCTGCCGATACCGACGGCAAAAACAACAACACAGATACCGATAACAAGCTTTGTGAGGAAGGTTGAAAGCTCTGCCATCTTCTTCTGAAGAGGTGTCTGCTCCTTCTCGGCCTGTGAAAGTGCGTCGGCAATTTTACCCATTTCGGTATCCATACCTACGCCCGTAACAACAGCCTTGCCTCGGCCGTAAACAATTGTGGAACCGCTGTAAAGCATATTCTTTCTGTCACCGAGAGCAACATCGCCGCTTGAATCCTTACACATAAGCACATCGATAATCTTGCTTACGGGAACGGATTCACCTGTAAGTGCGGCTTCCTCCGCCTTGATTGAATGCGATTCAAGGATACGGCAGTCTGCGGGAACCGCGTCGCCTGCTTCAAGAACGACAACATCGCCGACAACGATATCCTCGCTCTTGATAACAACCATTTCGCCGTCGCGGAGGACCTTGCTTGTGGCAGCGGTCATCTGCATGAGAGCGTCCATGGCGGCCTCTGCCTTGCTTTCCTGCACAAGACTCATTACCGTGTTGATGATAACAACAACAAGGATAACAAGAACATCGGCAAAGTCAGCCAGTGTGGGCTTGCCGCTTGCTTCGATAACGGCAACAACACCCTGAATTGCGGCAGCTACGATAAGCATGATAATCATGGGGTCCGCAAGGGAGTTAATAAATTTTTTGAAAAGAGTTTCCTTTTCGGCCTCTTTCAGCTTGTTCTTACCGTTTTCGGCAAGGCGCTTTTCAGCCTCAGCGGCGGTAAGACCGTTCTCGTTAGTTTTCAGTTCGTTAAGTACGGACTGAGCTTCTTCGAGATAATGCTTCATTTACACCATTCCTTTTCAGATTTTTACAATTAAAAAAACCTCTAACATAGCCGAAACTATGTTAAAGGTCTTGCATACATAATATAATATGCACCGCATACCAGCCAAAAGCTTTGACGGTTGTTGACATGCGGTTGAAAAGCATAAGGCTTTCCAGAGCTACTCCCCTCTAACGAGGTATTTAATTGTATGCCTATTTTATAACGAAAAAGTAAAATTGTCAATATTTTTTTATTCAGCGGCTATCCTTTTATTACCCGTAAATTTTGTATATTATTTTCCGTATACCCCTTGCAAAGCATGATAATTTTTTGGTAGAATAAAAATGAAATGTAATCAAAAGGAGTTTTTTATATGAAAAATATTGTACGGGATATTTATTACAGAACCTATCAGAAGGCATATATGGTCGCCGAATGCTTTTTTGACTGGTCAGAGCCTGAGCTTCTCAAGGGCGCGGGCGCAGTTAAAGAGCTTCCCGCACTCGTAAAATCAAAGGGTATTTCATCGGTTCTTGTTGTTACCGATAAGGGTCTTATGGGTCTTAATCTTCTTCAGGGCCTTTTTGATAATCTTGACGCACAGGGAATCAGATACACGGTTTATGACGGCGTTCAGCCCAATCCGTCAATCGAAAACATCGAAGAAGCGCGCAGGCTTTATCTCAGGAATGCATGCGAGGGCATTATCGCTTTCGGCGGCGGCTCGCCGATGGACTGCGCAAAGGCGGCAGGCGCACGCGTTATGAATCCCGAAACATCCGTTACACAGATGCGCGGTCAGCTTAAAATTCACAATCATCTTCCGCCGTTCTTTGCGGTTCCCACAACAGCGGGTACAGGCTCGGAAACAACGCTTGCGGCCGTTGTTACAAACATGCAGACACATGAAAAATATGCAATCAACGACCCGAAGCTCCGTCCGAAGTACGCTGTTCTTGACCCCGAGCTTACAACCGGTCTGCCGAAGAAAATCACTTCAACAACAGGTATGGACGCTCTTACCCATGCGGTTGAGGCATATATCGGCTTAAGCGGCGTCAAGTCAACAGACAAATATGCCGAGGACGCAACAAAGCTTATTTTTGAAAATCTCGAAACAGCTTATAATGACGGCAAAAACATTGAGGCCCGTGAGAACATGCTTGTCGCTTCCTTCTATGCAGGCATGGCATTCACAAGAGCTTATGTAGGTTATGTTCACGCAATCGCTCACAACCTCGGCGGTATGTACGGCACGCCTCACGGACTTGCAAACGCTGTTATTCTTCCTTATATTCTTGAGTACTTCGGCGAAACTGCTTATAATAAGCTTGCAAAGCTTGCCGATATCGTAGGTATCACGGGTGCAGACGATGCGGAAAAGGCACAGAAGTTTATCGCGGAAATCAAGAGAATGAACAGAGATATGGAAATCCCTGAGCATTTTGATTTCATTAAGGAAGAGGATATTCCCACGCTTGTTGAGCGTGCGCTTAAGGAAGGTAATCCCCTCTATCCCGTACCGAAGATTATGGACAAGGCAGACTGCGAAGCAGTTATAAGAAAAATCAAGGGCTGAAAAAACGGATAACAAAAAATCGGGAGGAATTTTCAGTATGAAAAAAATTAAAACAGCCATTGCCGTATTATCTGTAATTTCTGTTTTATTCGGCACATTTGCCGGCTGCGGAAAGGAAAACGGCGAACAGCAGGAACCGAACAGCGAAAGCAGTATAACCGAATCTGCATCTGAGAATACCGCAGAGGTTATCACTGAAAAGAAAACTGAAGTTATTAAAACCGAAGCGGCAGCAACATCTGCAGCATTTGAAGCTCAAACAACCGAAAAGAGCAAAAAGACAGAAACGAATACCGATATTTTTGATATTTATAAAAACTGTCTTTCTGTCAACCTTGACCATAATGAGGTCACCGATGAGTACAGCTGCCCCGATTACAGCCTTTATGATATGGATAAAGACGGAACATATGAGCTGCTCCTCTACGATGTGCGGCTCGGTTCACATATGGACAGAAATGTAACCGTTTATAAAATTGATACAGCCAAAAAGTCGGCGGCAAAAATCGGCACAATTTCAGTATTCCAGAGCGGAGCAACAGTTACGGAAGCTCCTGATAAGAACGGAATAATTGTTCGCAATTATTACAATAATTCTTTTATCAATGTTACGAAGTATACATATGACGGTAAAAATTTCTCAAGCCAGACTCTTATGGATGAAAAATCCGAAACCGTCAGTGAAAAGCAGCTTAATCAGAGCGAAAAATATCTCGGCAAAGAGCTTTCATGCATTATAGATGAAGACATGAATAACTATAATGTCCTGAAATCAATCATTGTCGGCGGTAAAGCTGATTTAATCTACAGCACCGGAAAATAAAACGGCAGTGACACAAAAAAACAAATGCGCACGGTTTTTGTTAAACTGTGCGCATTTACTTTTTTAATAAAATCCCTGTCCCGCAAATAATATTCCGGTAAAGA
>JAZUDP010000024.1:0-53607 GCA_045639705.1 Acutalibacteraceae bacterium | reverse complement strand
CCGGCGAGGGCGCGGAGGCACTCCGCCAAATTGCAATTTGTCAGCCCTTTCAATATAAAGAAACAATATTTTCAAACGGTATTTCCGTTCCGTTTTCAAAGATTATCTTTCCTGCGGCTGTATCAATTTTAACGGCGTTATCTGTAATCTGCTTGTACTCGCCGCCCGCCTTTTCGCTGTCGGGAAGAAAATATTCCGCCGTGACAACAGGCTTTTCCGGAAGCTTTGACATTATTTCAACAAGTCTGCCGTTGATTATTGCCGTCTGGTTTTCGTCAGATTCGATTTTCTGCTCAACCCATCTGCCCTCTTCCTCAATCTGAGCGTCGAAGCCCGTAAGCGCCGCAAACGGTGCAAACTGAGCCGCCCTGTCATCCTTTGAAATATGGGAGCGGTTCGGCGACACATGATGAGGCAGGTTGATAATGTCATCGTATTTTCCCATTTCACCGCTCCTTTCACTGCCTTTTTAATAATTATATATTAAAACATCCGCGTTAGCAAGCCGAATGCAAAACTTTCGGACAAAACCGCTTGCAAAAATAGTTTTTTATGGTAAAATGTCTAAAAGAATTTTTCCGCGGAGGTAAATTATGAAAATCATTGATATAATCAAGGACGAAAAAATGTCCCTTTCCTTTGAGGTTTTCCCTCCTAAAAAAGAAACATCGTTTGAAAATGTAAAGGCCGCAACCGAAGCAATCGCCGCACTTAAGCCGTCATTTATGAGCGTAACCTACGGTGCAGGCGGCGGCGTAAGCAATTATACACTTGATATTGTAAAAAACATAATGGATAAATACGGCGTTCCCGTGCTTGAACACCTTACCTGTGTTTCATCGGACAAAGATACTGTTACCGCTCAGATTGAAAAAATGAAGGAAGCCGGCGTTCAGAATGTCATGGCACTCCGCGGCGACCTTACGCCTGAGCTTATGGAAAGCGACCGGGCGGACTGGGACTATCGCTACGCTATCGACCTTGTACATCAGCTTAAGGAAAGCGGCGGCAATTTCTGCATCGGCGCCGCATGCTATCCCGAGGTTCATCCCGAAAGCGCAAATCAGAAGGACGATATTCTCCGTCTTAAGGAAAAGGTTGACGCAGGCGTTGATTTCCTTACAACTCAGATGGTTTTTGACAACAATCTGTTCTTCAACTTCATGTATAAAATCCGTGAGGCAGGCATAACCGTTCCCGTGCTTCCCGGCATCATGCCCATCACAAACGCAAATCAGGTTGACCGCGCAATCAAGCTTTCAGGCTCTTTCATGCCGCAGCGCTTCAAGTCGCTTGTTGACAAGTTCGGCTCAGACCCGGCCGCAATGAAGCAGGCGGGAATCGCGTACGCAACCGACCAGATAATTGACCTGTACGCAAACGGAATAAACAACATTCATGTTTACTCCATGAACAAGCCCGATGTTGCCGGGGGCATTCAGAAAAACGTTTCTGATATTATCGGCAAGATATTCTGAAAAAACATTTAAGGCGGAGCTTTTTGCTCCGCCTTAATCGCAGTATTTTTTAATGTGCCTCTTTATTGCTTCAAATGCCTCGTCGCTGATGTCATGCTCCATTTTGCACGCATCCTCCGACGCGGTCTTTTCGTCCACACCAAGATGAATGAGAAATTCGGTAATCAGATTGTGCCGCGAGTAAATCTTCTCAGCTACTTCCAGTCCGACATCGGTAAGGGTTATATGGCCGTTGCTGTCAACGGTAATATAACCGCCGCTTTTCAGAATACTCATTGCGCGGCTTACGCTGGGTTTTGAATATCCCATATATTCACCGACATCAATCGAACGCACTGTGCCAAGCTTCTGCGTAAGCACAAGTATTGTCTCAAGATACATTTCGCCTGATTCCTGTAATGCCATATTTTTCACCCCTTTTTATAATATGTTGTTATTTTATCACATTACAATGCTTTTTTCAAGAATAATTTTTCTTTTTATGAAAAAAGTTTGATTGCAGGTGTAAAAGCTATATTTCAATATGAAAAATAATATTATGCTGTACTTTTTCTGAAAATCGTGTATAATTAATAAAAAAGCAAAGGAGCAGAAATTATGGCAAAAAAGATTTTTTCCGTTTTAATGGCACTTATCATGATGCTGGGCGTGCTTTCCGTTGCGGGCTTTGCGCGCACAAGCGAGGAAGCCGATACTCACCTTCAGTTCAACGCTGACGGCAAATTCCGCATTATGCAGATTTCAGACCTGCAGGATTTCCTAATCATGCGCTCAATCACAAAGAAGGTTCTTAAAAAATCTCTTGACGAATATCCCGTTGACCTTATTGTTCTTACGGGAGATAACATCTCAAGTACATCGCTCACAAAGCTGAGCGCAAGACTTGCAATCGACGAGTTCATGTCAATTATTGAGGATTACGGCATCCCCGTTGTAATGACATTCGGCAATCACGACGACGAAAACACACTTGCAGACAAGGCATATCAGGTTTCTGTTTACGAAAAGTACGACTGCTTTATAGGCTGCGCGGGCGAGGACCTCGGCGACACCAACCTTGCTACATATTATGTTCCGATTTATTCATCAACCAACAAAAACAACATGGTTTCAAACATCTGGATGATTGACTCGGGTACATACAACACAGAAACAGAGTCGGGCGGCTATGCGGCTACGACAAAGGCTCAGATTGAATGGTACAAGCAGAAGTCAGCTGACCTTGAGGAAGCCTACGGCAGAAAGATTCCGTCGCTCATGTTCCAGCACATCATCGTTCCCGAAATCTGGAACGCTCTTGAGGAATGCGAAGCAGGCACACCCGGCAGCATCGGTCACGACGGCAAATCCTACAAGCTTCCCGAGGGAACAGTCGGCGAGCTTAACGAAGGCCCCTGCCCGCCCAACTACAACAACGGTCAGTTTGACGCGGTTCTTGAGCGCGGCGATGTTATGGCGATGTTCTTCGGTCACGACCACACAAATACCTTTGAGCTTAACTACAAGGGCGTAGGTCTTATCAACACAGCAGGCATGGGCTTCAACTCATACAACGGCTGGGACGAGGGCTTCAGAATCATAACTCTTGACGAGAACGACCCGTGGAGCTTTGAGACAGAGTCGGTCGGCTATTTCGACCTCTACGATTTTGACGACGATGTCGCAAGATATGAGTTCAAGCTTTATTCAAGCACATCAGATACAAACACACAGTTTGCATGCTTCTTCAAGCTTATCTTCGCGTGGTTCAAGTCAATTTTTACAATAGCTAAATAAACTGAAATAAAAAAATAATGTCATTCTGAGCGAGGCGAAGAATCTCTGAAAAATCAAAGCTGAGATTCTTTGCCGTTCCTCCTCAGAATGACATTTTGCTTTTTAGCTTATTTTATGAGGTCGTTTTCTTTGATATACTTTATTGTTTCGTCAACTGTTGTGAAAGCAAGAGCGATGCTTGTATCCGCCGCGCCGTAATAAATCGCGATTTTTCCGCTTTCGGCATCGGCAAGAGCGGCGCACGGGAAAACAACATTCGGAACATCGCCGAAGCATTCATACGGCTCATGCGGTGAAAGCAGGAAGCTGTCCGCACGGTGAAGAACCTTCCACGGCTCGTCCTTATCAAGAATTGCCGCGCCCATGCTGTAGGTAAAGCCGTTGCAGCTTGTAATAACGCCGTGGTAGAACATCAGCCAGCCCTCGTCGGTTTCAATTGGTGTCGGGCCTGCGCCGACCTTTGTCATTTCCCAGTTCTTTACGGGACCCATTACGAAGCGATGCTTACCCCAGTAGGTTAAATCCTTGCTGTGCGAAAGGAAAATATCGCCGTAGGGCGTATGACCTCTGTCACAGGGGCGAATAAGCAGAACATATTCGCCGTTAATCTTTCTCGGGAAGAGTACGCCGTTGCGGGCAACGGGATAGCACGCATCCTCAAGCTGAACCCAGCTTTCAAAATCCTCGGTATAAGCTATGCCGATTGTCGTTCCGTGAGGCGTAAGATTGACCCATGTAAGATAATATTTGCCGTCAATCTGACAAAGGCGCGGGTCATAGCCGTAGAAAATCTCCTTATCTCTGATTTCCCAGTGAATCGCGTCCTTGCTGAAGCCGACAAAAATCTTCTGGTCACGGGAGCGCATGTCAACTCTGAACACGCCCGCAAAGCCGTCGCCGAAAGGAACGGCAGCCGAATTGAAAATACTGTTTGCCATGTAGAGATTATCCCTTGTTACAATGGGATTTCCGTCGTAACGCCAGACGGGATAAGGATAATTTTCGGGCTTGTCCTGCCACGGAATATTTTTTATGTTTTCGCCGATTATTTTTGCCATTTTTACTCCTCCTGTACTGTGATTTATTTTCCGAAACAATTATACCATTTAAAGCGTTTATTATCAACATTTTATTTGACTAAACCATATGAAATAATGTATAATGCACTTATATATGAAACGGAGGGCAAAACAATGAAATTCACCAGAAAACTTCTGTCGGTAATTCTTGCCGCAATAATGCTCCTGTCTGTCGGCGTAGCTGCATTTGCGGAAGACGGTGCCAAAGCAGAAACAAAATTCACAATCTGCTCCTCAAATGTTGCGGGACTTCCGATTCCGTCAATGTTTGACGAGAACGGCAAAAAAGTTCCGGTAACTCAGAAAATCATGGGTCAGCAGCTTAATGCAAGCGGCATTGATATTGTCTGCGTTCAGGAGGATTTTCAGTTCCACAGCATCCTTGCCGAGCAGATGACAGACTATCCCTACACAACATACACAAGCGGCGGTGTTCCCGTAGGCGACGGACTTAACATATTCTCAAAATATCCGATTTATAACATTGACCGCGTTGCATGGGAGGAATTCAACGGAATTCTTGACGCCGCGAACGACGGTCTTACTCCCAAGGGCTTCCTTAAATGCACAGCCGATATCAACGGCGTGCTTGTCGATGTTTACGACATTCATGTTGACGCGAACGGCTCTTATGAGGACTGTATGGCAAAGAAGGCACAGTTCACTCAGCTCTGCAAATACATGGACGAAAATTCCGCAGGCAGACCGATTGCAATTGTCGGCGATTACAACGCGCTTCTCCACGGAGACATTCCCGCCGAGCTTTATCCCATCATGATTCAGGGCGCGGGCTTCAGCGACGGCTGGACGCTTTTCTGCAACGACGGAGTTTATTTTACAAACTATCTTTCTGAAGAAGAAACCGCATACTACGACGCAAAGTGGGGCGGCTACTACTGGGGCCGCTGGGATTCCGTCGAGCGTCTGCTTTTCCGTGACGGCGACGGCGCAAAGCTCTCTGTAACCGATTTCAAATACATTGATTACAATGCTCTCGCAGGGCAGCCCTTAACCGACCACAATGTTATGGCAGGCGAGCTTACAATTGACACAACGGATTATGCAAGACCTGCACTCGAACTCAATCCCGAAGCCAGGAAGCCCGCAATATGGTCACTGACGCATACGGTTAAAATGTTCGTCAGATGTATTTCACTTCTTCTCAAGGACTTATTCACAAAGCTTTTTGCAGGCGAGCTTTTCTGATTCGGAGGTATTGATAAATGAGACCGGTTACCACTTTTGTACGCCATAACGGTATCAAGGGCGTACTGGCAGTTGAAAAAGCTGCAAGAGCTGTTTCGGGCGGCAGACTGTGCGACAATCTTTTTGAGGTTGAGCCGAAATATGTCGGCAGCAGCGTGCGTATCCTTAAGGAAACGGACGATATGACATACATAGCGAAATATGACGCGAAGGGCAGAATCAGCGACGGCAAATTCAGAATTCTTGTCACAACCGACCTGCACCTGTGCGACGACATGAAGCTTATCAGAAAATCTCTTGAGCTTCTTGCACGCAATATTGCCGCGGAAAAACCCGACCTTGTTCTTTTTACGGGCGATATTGTTCTTACCGATTTTCAGCAGATTGATGTAATTCAGTTCGGACGCTTCATGGAAAAGATGGGCGTTTACTGGGCAATCTGCTTCGGCAATCATGAGGCGAGAGCGGAGAAGGAATATCACAAATACTTCATGCTTAAAAACGCCGAAAGCTTCCCCCACTGCCTTACAAAATTCGGCGATGAAAAGCTTTTTGGCTTCGGCAACTTTGCAATCAACATCATGAACGCCGACAACACAATCCGTCAGAGTATTTTCATGCTTGATTCCGGCCGTGATGTTTACATGAAATATCTTGTCAGCCATGACGCTCCGCGCACAATAAAGGGCTACGATTTCCTTAAGAAGAATCAGATAAAATGGTACAGAAGCAGCATTGAAAAGCTTGAAGCCGAACACGGAAAGTTCAAATCAATGATGCTCATGCATATCCCTCTGTGCGAATATCAGGAGGTTATGGAGCTTAACGAAAACGGCGACTATGTTCCGACGGGCAAGGCTGAAATCCTCTACGGCGGAATGTACGAAAGCGTCGGCTGTTCTCAGTTCAACAGCGGAATGTTTGACACTGTTCTTGAGCTTGGCTCAACGCAGGCAGTCTTTGCGGGTCACGACCATGTAAACGATTTCTGCGCAAAATATAAGGGCGTTTACCTTGTCTATGCTCAGTGCGGAGGCTACAACACCTACACACTGGCTGACCTTAAGGGCCGGGATGAAAAGGACTGGATTCAGGGCGCAACAATAGTTGATATGCAGGCTGACGGTTCAATCAGCTTCAGACAGAAATTCAATAAAGATTATTTAAAATAAAGGAGACTTCATATGCAGAAAATTCTGAAGCCGCATGTTTCACGAAAAATCACAATTATGAAAAAGGATGACCCGCGTGTTCCGAAGGAGCTTTTTGAGGTTAAATCCGCTGCTCCCGACCTTACGGGCTTCCCCTATCCTCTTCCGTCAAAAAAGAGCGACTATACCTGCTTTGCAGAGGGCAATAACGGCGTTTTCTGGTACGGCGGACTGTCGGGTCTTACCCGCTATGACTCGAAGACCGACCGCAAAGCCGACAAAATCATGTATTTCAGCGCCTGCCGTCATCTTGCCGACAACAAGGTTGACGCGCTGCTTGCCGACGGCGACAACGTATGGGCTCTGACGGGCGACGATGTTTCATACATAGAAATGCCCGTTCTTTCCTGCGAGCAGAAGGCTGACATTCTCCACAGCGAAACAAAGAATTATGTTCAGCGCAGAGGCATGGTAAGTCAGCGTGACCTTAAGGTTGCACGCGACCCCGAATCAAGATATCCCTACGCCTCCTGCGACAATGACGGACTTTTCACATCGGGTTACGCGATGGCTGAGATGTTCCACTATGCGACGCTTCGCCGCGAGCTTGGCGAGGACGACCCGAGAACACAGAAGGCAAGAGCGGACGCAACGCTCGGCTGCGAGGCATGCCTGCTTCTTATGTATATTCACAAGCGCCCCGAGGGCTTTATTTCACGTTCGTATCATGTCGGCGAAGAGCCTGTTCCCGATGACGGATTCTTTTACAGAATTCAGGGCGACAAGGCAGTCTGCGTTGAAACAACCGCATCAAAGAAACGCGGCAGAGCAGGCGAAATCTATCCCGCGGATTATCCGATTCCCGACAGACTTGCACGGCTTTACCGCGACCTCGGCTACACTGACGACCAGATAACCTATAAGGCGGACACAAGCTCCGACGAGGTTACAGGTCATTTTCTTCAGATGCGCTATGCTCACGATATTCTCGGCCCCGGCGACCCCGAGCTTGACGAAATAATCAAGGACGCGGCAAGACGCACAACAACACACATCATCAACAGCGGCTTCGAACTTCACGAAAGCTCAGGCAAGCCTACAACATGGGCAAAATGGAGCTGGGCGTACTTCACAGGCGACCAGTTAGGCTACTGTGACGCTCCTCTCAACGCCGCGGAAATGCTTGCATATCTTAAAATTGTCATGCACATCACGGGCGAAAAGGGTATGTGGCAGGAAGCCTACGACAAGCTTGTAGGCGAGGGCTACGCCGAGCTGACAACAAAGCATTTTGAAAGAATGTTCCAGGGCTCGAATGCGGGACACATGTCCATTGAGGAAGACCTCATGTACGGTGACAACACGCTTGCCGTTCTCGCCTTCTGGCAGCTCTGCACCCTTGAGGAGGACAAAAAGCTGCTCGACCTCTACCGCAGGGGATTCGTTTCATGGAAGGGTACGCTGCTCCGCGAGCATACGCCCGGCTTTGACTACATGTACAAAATGGGTTGTCCCGATGAATTCATCGACGAGGAAAAGGATGTTGACTGGTTCAATAATTTTGAGCTTTCCCGTCTTTGCGCGTCGGTTCACATGAGCGAGCGCCACGATGTTCCGCGCAGACTTCCCCGAAGCGGCGACCGCGAGGTTTCGGCTCTTCTTCCTCTTGCGGAAATTCCGATTTCCAAGTTTGACCGCAACCCGTTCAGCGATGTTCCCTTCAGAGAACGCCCCGGCACATGTATTGAAAGCTGCTACGTTTTCACCTATTCCTACTGGCTTGGCAGATATTTCGGCTTTATTAAGGAGGAGGACTGAGCATGAAAAAGATTGCAGTATTAAACGAATTCAGCATTGAAGCTGTAAGAGACGCGCTTCAGAAGCTTGACGATTTCCCGAAGCTTGTTGTAAACGGACTTAACGCATATCAGCTCAATGAGATTGAAAATATCGACCCGGTTCTTTTCGGCGCAATCGGCAGACAGATTAAGGCGGACAGATGGTTCCCCGAAATCGGCACATGGTGCGGTGAAGACGGAAAAATCTCCGAGGCAAAGCTTATCCGCAGCGTTCTTTATTCCGCGGAATATTTCAAGGAGAACTTCGGAAAGAAATACCGTGTCTTCCACGGCGAAACAATCAGCAACAGCGCATTTGCACAGATACTTTATGCCGCGGAATTCGACGCCTGCTATATAAAGGATGAAGCGGAGGCTATGTGGCTTGACAGCGCGGACGATTCAAGAATCCTCGTCGGCGGCGCCCTTGACACCGTTGACATCAACGATATTGACGACGCTTTCATCAACGAAAACAAATTCGGCTCAATCGAGGAAGAAATTCTTTCGCTCTATTTCCAGCCGATTCAGATTAAAACCGTCAGACCCGAAGAAGAAAGCCCCGCTCCGACCGTGGCAGAAAAGCTTCTCCTCGAAGCTGAAAAAATTGCCGTTCAGAACGGCGAGGACAAGACGGAGGAAATCGCAGACCTGTGGCTTGCGCTTTTCGTCGGCGACGATGTAAAGGAAGAGGCTGAGAAGCTTATCGGCGGCAGGAAGGCTGACGAAGATTTCCTGACCTTTGA
Source organism: Acutalibacteraceae bacterium (assembly GCA_045639705.1). Classification (GTDB taxonomy): domain Bacteria; phylum Bacillota; class Clostridia; order Oscillospirales; family Acutalibacteraceae; genus CAG-488. The sequence continues at coordinate 44,333 of JAZUDP010000024.1, read as the reverse complement.
TACCGACGAGGTTCAGCTTCGCGAAATGAAATACGCCGAGGACGGCAGCAAAGATGTTGTTATCCGCATAAAAGAAACTGCGGGCAGGGAAAAAACACTCTTTGTTATGTGCGACGCACTTAACGCAGGCTTCCGCTGTGAGATTCTCCCCTATGAACTCCAGACCTTCAGAATTGACGGCGAAGGCTTCGTACAGGAAATATTTATAGTTGAATAATAAAACACAGGGATGACGCTGAAAAGTATCATCCCTGTGTTTTATTTATTTTTTGCCGGCTGACATCCGCCGCACGCTGAACAGCAGCCCGTACAGCCCGGGCATTTATTTTTATGCCTGTTCCTTACTGTGAAAGTCACTGCCGCGATAAAGGCCGCAAGAACAAGCGCAAGCACAATATAACTCTGTAAATTCATAATCACACCACCACTAAAATAACCGCTCTGACGATAAACGCCATAAGCCACGCAATAAGGCACTGACCGATTACGATTCCCGCCGCCCATTTACCGCCAAGCTCGCGTCTGACAGCGGCAACAGCCGCAATACACGGCGTATAAAGCAGGCAGAATACAAGCAGTGCCGCAGCGGCAAGCGGAGAAATAACCGCGGTGATGCCCGCCGTTCCCCCGACGAGAACCGAAAGAGTTGAAACAACGCTTTCCTTTGCCATGAAGCCTGCCATCAGCGCCGTTACAATGCGCCAGTCGCCGAAGCCGAGGGGTCTGAATACGGGAGCGATTGTTCCCGCTGTCACCGCAAGTATGCTCTGCTGTGAATCGGTAACGGCATGAAGCGTAAAATCAAAGCTCTGTAAAAACCATACAGCAATCGAAGCGGCGAAAATAACCGTAAACGCCCTCTGAAGGAAATCCTTCGCCTTGTCCCACAGCAGATGCGCAACATTCTTTGCACCCGGCATACGGTAATTCGGAAGCTCCATAACAAACGGAACGGCCTCGCCCTTAAACGCCGTAACCTTTGACACAAGAGCAACAAGTATGCCGGTTACAATGCCGAGCAGATACAGACCGACCATAATCAGACCGCTGTATTTCGGGAAAAACGCCTGAGTGAAAAAGCCGTAAACGGGAAGCTTTGCCGTACAGCTCATGAACGGAGTAAGCAGAATTGTCATTTTTCTGTCGCGTGCCGACGGAAGCGTGCGGCTTGACATATAACCCGGAACAGTACAGCCGAAGCCGATAAGCATCGGCACAATGCTTCTGCCCGAAAGCCCGATTTTTCTCAGAAGCTTATCCATAACAAACGCCACACGCGCCATATATCCGCTGTCCTCAAGCATGGACAGGAAGAAAAACAGAATAACAATAACCGGCAGGAAGCTGACAACTGTTCCAACACCGTTGAAAACGCCGTCGATAACCAGTGAACGGATAACATCGCTGATATTTGCGGAGGTCAGCAGCCCGTTCACAGCCTCCGTCAGAAGTCCGATTCCGTCCTCAATCAGATTCTGCAGCCATGCGCCGAAAACGTTGAACGTAAGGAAAAAGATAAGACCCATAATTGCTATAAACGACGGGATTGCCGTGTATCTGCCCGTAAGTATTTTATCAATCTGACGGCTGCGGATATGCTCCCTGCTCTCATGCGGCCTGACAACGGATTTTTCACAGACTGCTTTGATAAACGCAAAACGCATGTCGGCAATTGCCGCAGCTCTGTCCATACCGCTTTCCTCTTCCATCTGAAGAATTATATGCTCAAGCATTTCTTTTTCGTTCTGCGAAAGCTTAAGCGATTCAAGTATAATCGGGTCACCCTCAACAAGCTTGCCTGCGGCAAAGCGGACGGGAATCTGCGCCGATGCCGCGTGGTCTTCGATAAGGTGCATTATACTGTGCAGACATCTGTGTACCGCACCGCCGTTGACATCGTTTTTGCAGAAATCCGTCCTGCCCGGACGCTCCTGATATTTAGCAACATGAACCGCGTGCTTTATCAGCTCGTCAACGCCCTCGTTTCTCGCGGCGGAAACGGGAACGACGGGAATGCCGAGCATTTCCTCCATTTCGTTAACGTGAATTGTTCCGCCGTTGCCCCTGACCTCGTCCATCATGTTTAAAGCAAGAACAATCGGAATTTCAAGCTCCATCAGCTGCAAAGTAAGATACAGATTCCGTTCGATGTTTGTCGCGTCGATTATATTTATAATGCCCTTCGGCTTTTCTTCAAGAATAAACTGCCGGGATACAACCTCCTCACTTGTGTACGGCGAAAGAGAATAAATACCCGGCAGGTCGGTAACAAGCGTGTCGGGATGCCCCTTTATCACTCCGTCCCTGCGGTCAACGGTAACACCCGGAAAATTTCCGACATGCTGATTTGAGCCTGTCAGCTGATTGTAAAGTGTGGTTTTGCCGCAGTTCTGATTGCCTGCAAGCGCAAAGGTAAGAATTTCGCCCTTTGGAAGCGGTTTTTCATCAGCCCTGACATGAAATCTGCCTTCCTCACCGAAGCCCGGATGAGCAACCGCGGAGCGTTCTTCCTTCTGCCTCATGCTCTCCGTCCTGTTTTCTTTCCTCTTTTCAACAGGCTGTATTTCTATTTTTGCGGCGTCGGCAAGGCGGAGCGTCAGCTCATAGCCGTGTATGCGCAGCTCCATCGGGTCGCCCATAGGCGCAAATTTCATCAAAGTAACCTCTGCGCCGGGCAGAACACCCATGTCAAGAAAGTGCTGGCGAAGCGAGCCTTCGCCGCCGACCGAAGTGATTACTGCCGATTTACCTATGCCTAATTCCTTTAAAGTCATTCCCGTTCTCCTTATCAGTTAGCATGTGCTAACTCGTTTGCTGTATTAATCATATAATAAAATCGGCAGGATGTCAAGCAAAACGGCTCAAATTTCCTGAAGATACATAGTTCGACAGAATTATCCTCATAAAAAAACTCCCGCAGCATAACGCCGCGGGAGCTGATGTTTTATTCAGTTTACCACTGGAAGTTAGAGATTGTAACCGATGAATCGGCATGACCGATACCGTTAATCTTAACGATAAGATACTTAACGCCTGTAAGTGTTGCATCCCAGTGCCATGCTGCCTTGTAGGATGTAACCTTGCCTGTTGTTGAATCAACTGTCATTGTGATTGTTGTCTTTGAAGTTGTCTCATCAACTGCGGTAATATCGGTATCTTCGGAATTCTTAAGACCCATATAAATGTTTACAGCGCTCTTATAGTCGTATTCGCTCTTGTCGTCAGAACCTACAAAGAGACCCGTGCGCTTAAGAGAAGCGTTGTCAGTCTTCTGTGAATCGTTTGCAATGCTCTTGCCGTCTGCAAGTGTAAGTGTGATTGTATAGATATTGCCGTTAGCTGTGCATTTTGCGTCCTTTACATCAGCTGCTGTAAGAGCTGCCTTTGAAAGGAACTTAGCCTCGCCCTTCTTGTTTGTATAGGTCAGATCGCCTACACCGAGGAAATCGTAAACAGCCTGCTTTGCAACATCAATCTTCATGATTGCTTCTGCGCCTTCAAGCTGACCGAGAACTGTTGTTCTCTTCTTTGTATAGCCGGCCTTTGAAGAGATAACCTTGTTCATTGCGGTGTTGTAATAGTTAACGATTTCTGCGGGAGTTGAGGGAACGTTTGACTTTGCGTCTGTGCTGTCGCCTGCGGGAGCTGCTGTGCTGTCGCCTGCGGGAGCTGCTGTGCCGTCATCTGCGGGAGCTGCTGTGCCGTCGTCTGCGGGAGCTGCTGTGCCGTCATCAACGGGAGCTGCTGTGCCGTCGTCTGCGGGAGCTGCTGTGCCGTCATCTGCGGGAGCTGCATCTGCAAAAGAACCGTCATCTGTGCCTGCGGTCTGTGATGTGCCTGCGGTACCTGCACTTTCGGCCGCCTGCTTCTTCGCATCGGCAACCTTGTTGATGCCGCCTGAGCATGAAAGGCCTATAAGTGCTGTGCAGAGAACTGCTGTAACACACTGGATTATTGTCTTTTTCATTTTTAATCGACTCCTGTTTTTTTAGTCTCTTTTCGGGTCTGTTTTCAGACATAACGATGATAACATACAATCAGGAGAAAATCCAGCAAATTTTAATAAATTTTTAAATTTTATAAAAGTCGCAAAAAATAAGCAATTTCAATGGATTTTTCTTTATTAATATGTTATAATGATTCGGTATAATGCAGTAATGTTTCCAAATGCAAAGTCTGACTGAGGTGTAATTAAATGGGCAAAAAATTCATTTCGTGGAATGTCAACGGAATAAGAGCGTGTATGACAAAGGGATTTACGGACGCGTTTGCCGCCCTTGACGCCGACATCTTCTGCCTGCAGGAAACAAAAATGCAGGAGGGACAGCTCACGCTTGAGCTTGACGGATATTATCAGTACTGGTGCTACGCAGAGAAAAAAGGCTATTCCGGTACGGCTGTTTTCACAAAGGACGAGCCGATAAGCGTCAGCTATGGAATCGGCGTTCCCGAGCTTGACACAGAGGGCAGAATGATAACCCTTGAATTTGAAGATTACTATTTCATCACGGAATATGTTCCCAATGCGCAGGACGGTCTGAAAAGAATAGACCACCGCATGAAATGGGAGGACGCATTCAGAGCCTATGTAAACGGGCTTAAAGAGAAAAAGGGCGTTATTTTCTGCGGCGACCTCAACGTTGCGCATAATGAAATCGACCTGAAAAATCCGAAAACAAACATCGGAAATCCGGGCTTTTCGGACGAGGAAAGAGGCAAATTCACAGAGCTTCTCGAATCGGGTTTCATTGACACCTTCAGATATTTCTATCCCGACCTTGAAAACGCATACAGCTGGTGGTCATACCGCTTCCATGCAAGGGATAAGAATGTCGGCTGGCGTATTGACTACTTTGTCGTTTCCGAAAACATGAAGGACAGGCTTGAAAGCGCCGCAATCCACACCGAAATTTTCGGCTCCGACCACTGTCCCGTTGAGCTTTGTATAAAATAAAACCCATTAACTTCAAAGAGGTTTGCTATGACTAAAAAGAATAAAATCATCATCGCGGTTCTCGCAGTGCTTCTGGTTATCGGTATCGTTCTTGCAGTGATTACATCAGGCGGCGGTGCTGTCGGCGGAGTCAGGATTGAAAAGGGAAACAGCCTTTCGGGTGAAAACTCAATCAGCTTTGAGACTGACTATCCCCTTGTTCAGACGCAGCAGAAGAATCTGTTTTATGAGCCGTATCCCGACGGCACAATTAAATATTTCACATTTGACGGCAGCGGCTTTTCCGAGGTCACCGACGGCATAACCGTAAAGAACGTAACTCTTGAATGCAGTTATCAGAAGGTTCCCGTCAAGCTCCATTACCTCAAAACCGACGCAGGCACGGTCGGCTACGGTCTTTTCACCTCCGAACAGAACACAGGCGTCAAGCTGTTCTCATATATTCTTGTCAGAATGGCGGACTGCCCCGCAGCTTATAAAAAAGCGGCAAAAACCGATTATATCCTGCTTACTGACATGGACGCAAAGGATTCCTATAAGGCTGACAAAACCTATTCCGATATGTATTCGTTCGACGCCAAAACCGGCAAGGCAGCACTTGTAATGTCACAGCGCGACAGAATCGCGCAGGACGACGGAACCTTCAGCGAGGGCTGGACAATCTTTACCGATTCGTCAGTCAACAGCGAAAAAACCAGGGATTTGTTTGCCTCCACACGCATTCACGATTCAAAGGCAGCCACAAAAACCTACAGCATTATGACCGTTGCAAATTCAGGCGCGGGCAAACGTGCAAACGCGGTTACCGTTGACAACTGTCCGAGCTATGAAATCCGCGAAAAAGACGGCAGCTATTACTGCTTCGTAACTACAGCCAAGGGCTTTGACCTTATAAAGAACGGCGACAGAAAGAATCCCGTCAAGTCATTTGAAGGCAGATTTGCGGATTACCGTGTAAGCGGCGACTGGATTTACAGTATAAACGCGGGCGAGTTCACAAACTTCTTCACAGGAGAAACAAAGTCAGTCAAAAAGGCTGATATCACAACGCTTTCAGGCTTTACCGCAAACGAAAGCGGAACAAAATTTGTTCTGTTCGCAGGCGGAGAAAAGCAGTCGATGATAATGTATGACACCGAGAATAATACAACAGCCGTCATTACGGATTCACTCTTTGACAGCGGAATATGCAACTTCTGCTTCGCCGATGACAGCCATGCTGTGTTTACGAATTACACAAATTCACTTGCGGCAGCGAACATCATATACAAATTTTAAGGGAGCGTGACCTTTATGCCTAAAAGAGACGATTACATTTCGTGGGACGAATATTTTATGGGCGTTTCACTTCTTGCCTCCAAGCGCAGCAAGGACCCCAACACGCAGGTAGGCGCCTGCATAGTAAATGAGAACAAAAAAATCATGTCGGTCGGCTACAACGGCTTCCCCATGGGCTGCAGCGACGACGAATTTCCGTGGGAAAGAAGCGGAGAAAATCAGAACGACACCAAATATCCCTTTGTATGCCATGCGGAGCTTAATGCAATCCTCAACAATTCGGGCGCATCGCTCAGCGGCTGCACAATTTATGTTGCTCTCTTCCCCTGCAACGAATGCGCAAAGGCGATAATTCAGTGCGGAATAAAGCGCGTATGCTATCTGTCGGACAAATACAAGGATACTGACGGAGTCAGAGCTTCCAAGAAGATGTTTGACGCGGCAGGCGTGGAATATCAGCAGCTTTCGCTCTCTCACAAAGAGATTACAATCAGCTTTGACGAAACTCTTGTATAACAGGCTGATTTATGATATAATATTTTGCCATAAACAAGAAAGGACACAATACCAATGAGCTTATTAAAGAAAATCTTCGGCGATTACTCCGCAAAGGAAGTTAAGCGCGTACTGCCGATTCAGAAAAAGGTTCTTGCTCTTGAGGAAGAGTATTCAAAACTCACGGACAAGGAGCTTCAGCATAAAACAGTTGAGTTTAAAGAACGCCTTGCAAACGGCGAAACTCTTGACGATATCCTTCCCGAGGCATTTGCAGCCTGCCGCGAAGGTTCATGGCGTGTTCTCGGAATGAAGCATTTCCCCGTACAGATTATCGGCGGTATCGTACTTCATCAGGGACGTATTGCCGAAATGAAGACAGGTGAAGGTAAAACTCTTGTCGCTACCCTCCCCGCTTACCTGAACGCACTTTCGGGCAACGGCGTTCATATCGTTACAGTCAACGATTACCTCGCACGCCGTGACTCCGAGTGGATGGGCAAGGTTTACAAGTTCATGGGTCTTTCCGTCGGACTTATCGTTCACGGTCTGAACAATGATGAAAGAAAAGCCGCTTACAATGCGGATATCACCTACGGTACAAACAACGAGATGGGCTTCGACTATCTTCGTGACAACATGGTTCCCTACAAGGACGACAAGGTTCAGCGCGGTCACAACTTTGCGGTTGTCGACGAGGTTGACTCAATCCTTATAGATGAAGCCCGAACTCCCCTTATTATTTCGGGACGCGGCGACCAGTCCACAGAGCTTTACAACCTTGCAAACAGCTTTGTTCTCACGCTTACAAAATCCGTTGTTAAGGAAATCGACTCCAAAAAGAACGCGGAAGATGTTGCTGACGGCGACTATGTTGTTGACGAAAAGGCACGCACAGCTTCTCTTACAAAGAGCGGTATTGCCAAGGCAGAGGCATTCTTCAATGTTGAAAACCTCATGGATGCCGATAACATGACTCTCCAGCATCATATCAATCAGGCTATCAAGGCTGTCGGCGTTATGCGCCGCGATATCGACTACGTTGTAAAGGACAATCAGGTTCTTATCGTTGACGAGTTCACGGGCCGTATCATGCTCGGCAGACGCTATAACGAGGGTCTGCACCAGGCTATTGAAGCAAAGGAAGGCGTTAAGGTTGAGCATGAAAGCAAGACCCTTGCCACCATTACATTCCAGAACTATTTCCGTCTTTACAAGAAGCTTTCCGGTATGACAGGTACAGCCATGACGGAGAGTCAGGAATTCCAGGAAATCTATTCACTCGATGTTGTTGAGGTTCCCACAAACAAACCCATGATTCGTGTTGACAACAACGACGAGGTTTACAAGACAGAGGCTGCCAAGTACAACGCACTTATCGAGCAGGTTGTCAGATGCCATGAAAAGGGTCAGCCCGTCCTTGTAGGTACAATTTCAATTGAAAAGTCGGAAATTCTTTCCAAGCTTCTTAAAAAGAGAGGAATCAAGCATGAGGTTCTCAACGCCAAGTTCCACGACAAGGAAGCTGAAATTGTTGCACAGGCAGGTAAATTCGGCGCCGTAACAATTGCCACCAACATGGCAGGCCGTGGTACCGATATCATGCTCGGCGGTAACTCCGAGTTCCTCGCAAAGGCGGCAATGAGAAAGAAAGGCTATACAGACGAGCTTATCGTTGAGGCAACAGGCTTTGCCGAGACGGACAACGAGGAAATTCTTGAAGCAAGAGCAGCCTTTGCCGAGCTTGAAAAGGGCTTCAAGGAGGAAATTCAGGAAGAAGCGGACAGAGTACGCGAGGCAGGCGGTCTGTTCATAATCGGTACAGAGCGTCACGACTCACGCCGTATCGACAATCAGCTCCGCGGCCGTGCAGGCCGTCAGGGCGACCCGGGTGAAAGCCGCTTCTACCTTTCACTTGAAGACGACCTTATGCGTCTCTTCGGCGGTGAGAGAATACAGTCCGTCATGGATACCCTCAATGCTGACGAAAATATGCCCATCACAACAAAGATGGTTTCAAAGTCAATCGAATCCGCTCAGAAGAAGAAGGAATCCCAGAACTTTGCAATCCGTAAGAATGTCCTTCAGTATGACGATGTTATGAACAGACAGCGTGAGCTTATCTATGAGCAGCGCAACCGTGTTCTTGACGGCGAGGACCTTAAGGTTTCAATTCTCAAAATGCTTGACGATTCCGTTAACGAATCCGTTGATTTCTACTGTGCGGCCGCACTTCAGAAATCCGACTGGAATATTGCAGGTCTCCGCGAGAAATATCTCGGCTGGATTACAACCGCCGACGATTTCACAGACGAAGACGCATTTGACCGTGAGGAAGCAAAAACAATGCTTCTTGAAAGAGGTCACGAGCGTTATGAGCAGCGTGAGGAAGAGCTTACTCCCGAGATTATGAGAAGCCTTGAGCATATGATTCTTCTCCGTAATGTTGATACATTCTGGATGGACCACATCGACGCTATGGAAGAGCTTAAGCGCGGTATCAGCCTTCGCGCATACGGCAATCAGGACCCCGTTGTTGCATACAGAATGGAAAGCTATGACATGTTTGACGAGATGAGCAATTCCATCCGTGAATCAACAGTCCGTCAGATGCTTACAGTCCGTATCCGCAGCGAGGAGGACACCAAGCGTGAACAGACAGCCAAGGTTACAAGCGAATCGGGCGCAACGGACGGCAGCGAGAAAGCACGCCCCGTACGCAAGAAAGCCGCTCCCGGTCCGAACGACCCCTGCCCCTGCGGCAGCGGCAAGAAGTACAAGAAGTGCTGCGGCAGCCCCGCGAACAGAGTTAATAACTGAATAAAAGAATAGTTAAACCCGCTGTAATGTTCAGAAGCTGAACGGTTACAGCGGGTTTTGTTTTTATTCTATAAGTATTGAAAATTCTATCACTCATCGGGTAATGTTTCCCCGGAATGTCAGGGACGCCATTCCCTATGAACTGTACATTATTCAAGCAACACCGTAGGGGCGATTATTAATCGCCCCTACAAGTACAATTTGTAAAAACCAAGGACTGCATTTTTAACGAAGTTGTTTCTCTTGACTTTTCTCCGAGACTTGGATATACTGTCATCAGGAATCGAAGCGTTGATACCGTCCGACCACTTATGCAGTCGGTCTGTGCCTTGCGTTTCGATTTCTTTCTTATTGCTATTATTATCCTTTTTGTCAAAAGTTCGCAAAGCAAATTTTCAATATTATTTATTGGGACAAAAAACCGACAAGCCTCTGACGAAACTTGTCGGTTTGGTTTTATTTAAACATAAGAAGCAGGAAGCCTGCCGCAACGGCGGAGCCGATCACGCCCGCAACGTTGGGACCCATTGCATGCATAAGCAGGAAGTTTGTGGGGTTGTACTTTCTGCCCTCGTTCTGTGCAACACGCGCCGCCATGGGAACGGCGGAAACGCCTGCCGCACCGATAAGCGGATTGATTTTGCCGCCCGTGATAAGGTAAAGCAGCTTACCCAGAAGCACACCGCCGACAGTCGAGAACGAGAACGCCATCAGACCCAGCGCGACAATTCCGATTGTCTTAAGCTGAATGAAGGTCTGTCCGTTTGCCGTTGCGCCGACAGTAATACCGAGGAGAATGACAACGATATTATTCAGCGTGTTCTGCGCCGTATCGGAAAGTCTTTCAACAACACCGCACTCACGGAAGATGTTGCCGAGCATGAACATACCGAGAAGCGGAACAACCGACGGAAGAATAAGTCCGACAAGAACAAGAACGATTACGGGGAAGATGATTTTCTCAACCTTGGAAACCTTGCGGAGCTGTGTCATCTTGACCTCGCGCTCTTTCTTTGTGGTAAGCAGCTTCATAATCGGAGGCTGAATAAGCGGAATGAGCGCCATGTAGGAATACGCCGCAAGAGCAATGGGAGCAAGCAGATGAGGCGCAAGCTTTGTTGTCAGCCAGATAGCCGTGGGGCCGTCCGCACCGCCGATAATTGCGATTGAAGCCGCTTCGTCGGGTGAAAATCCGATAAGAATGGCAATAAGAAACGCAACATAAATACCGAGCTGTGCCGCCGCTCCGAGCAGCAGGCTGACGGGATTTGAAAGCAGGGGGCCGAAGTCTGTCATTGCGCCGACGCCCATAAAGATAAGGCACGGGAAAATACTCGACTTGACGCCTGCGTAAATTATTCGCAGAACACCCGATTCATACCAGTGTTCGCCCGTTCCCGCAAGGGAACCGTCGCCGCCGAATATCTGACCGAGCGTTATATCGTCCATAATTCCCGAACCGGGAAGATTTGCAAGCAGAATGCCGAAGGCAATCGGAACAAGCAAAAGCGGTTCAAACTGGAATTTCGGATGAATAGCAAGAAACAAAAACACGAAGGATACAAGAATCATTACAATTTCTTTCCATGTAAGCAGGGCGAAACCGGAGGATTCCCATAAGCCTTCAATAAGACTTTTAATTAACTCCATTTCAGTACCGTCCTTTTAGATAATTGCAAGAATCTGATCTGTATCAACTGTTGAGCCCTTGGAAACAAGGAGCTGTTTTACAACGCCGTCAACGGGAGCAACAATGTCGTTCTCCATTTTCATTGCCTCAAGCACAAGCAGAACCTCGCCCGCCTTGACTGACTGACCCTGCGAAACATTGACCTTGAGGATTGTGCCGGGCATGGGTGAAACAACCTTTTCGCCGCTTGCGGAAGCCTGTGCGGGAGCAGCAGCCTGAGGAGCCGCGGCAGGTGCGGCAGGCATAACGGGCATTGCAGGCATTGCGGGAGCGGCATCGTAAACGGATGTAAGCACGGCCTCGCTTTCGTTGACCTCAACCTCGTATTTTTTATTATTTAAAGTAACAACATATTTCATTTTATTTATCCTCCAGCAGTTTAATAGATTTGAAGTCAAGCCTGTCAAGCGGAATACCGCTGTTGTGACTTACAAGCGCCATTATTACGGCAGCTGTCGGCTCGTCAACATCAATAAGCTTAATCTCGCTTCTGAGCGCCTTCGCAGGTCTGGCTTCCGCGGGAGCGGCGGGCTTTGCGTTTGCGGCAGGTGCGGGAGCAGCTTTTTTCTTTGTAAACAGAGAGAAAATAAACGCAATGAATTTAATGAAAAGCGCGATAATCGCAAGAAGTACAATAACGGTTATGAATCCTACAAGCGCAACAAGCAGAGCCTTCGAAACCGTCATTGCCTCTTCGGAACCGTATATATTTGAAAAAATTCCGAGAATCTGAGGAGTAATCTGCATTTCAATGTCCTCCTCAGCCGTCTATCTTTTCGATATTGTAGGTGAACGAACGGCTTCTCTTTTCCTCGCGCTTGTCAAAGAATGCCTCGGCCTGCGTCGGGAATGCGATATAGGAAAGAACATCCTCGTCGCTTTCGGCTCTGTCGCCGAGATATTTCTTTGCTTCCTCAAAGCCGTCGGGAAGCGTATCGGCGTATCTGCCTGTAAGCGGCTTTTCATCGCCGAGAACAGTCTTTACAACATCGGGGTTAAGCTCACCGGGAGCTGTACCGTATTCGCCCCTGACATAAGAGCGGATTTCCTTTGAAACATTCTTGTAGCGCTCGCCTGCAAGCACATTTGCCGTTGCCTGAACGCCTACCATCTGACTCATGGGCGTTACAAGCGGCGGATAACCGAGGTCTGCGCGTACACGCGGAGTTTCGGCAAGAACATCCTCAAATTTATCCATCTTTTTCTGAGCTGTAAGCTGAGCAACAAGATTGGAAAGCATACCGCCGGGAATCTGATAGGTCAGTGCGTCTGTGTCCGTCGCCATAACAACGGGATTGAGCAGTCCGCTCCTGAGCGCGTCCGCGCGGACGGGCTTGAAGAAATCGTTGATTTCCTTGAGAACCTTTGTATCAAGTCCTGTTTCAAAGCCGTACTGACCGAGAACATAGTTCATTGTTTCAGTTGCGGGCTGAGATGTGCCGCCCGACATGCAGGAAATCGCGGTGTCGATTACATCAACGCCTGCCTCTGCCGCCTTCTGAAGCGTCATAAGTCCGAGACCCGTTGTGCAGTGAGTGTGAAGAACAACGGGAAGCTTTACATTTTCCTTAAGAGCCTTGACAAGGTCGTAAGCGTCCTTCGGGCTGAGTATACCCGCCATATCCTTGATGCAGATTGACTGCACACCGAGGCTTTCGATATCCTTGGCAAGCTTTATATAGCTTTCGATATTGTGAACGGGGCTGAGCGTATAGCAGATTGTACCCGAAGCGTGTGCGCCCGATTCGAGAGTCTGCTTAACGGCAACCTCAAGATTGCGGATATCGTTGAGTGCGTCAAAAATACGGATAATATCAATGCCGTTTTCTACGCTCTTCTGAACGAACTTTTTAACAACATCGTCGGGATAATGCTTGTAACCGAGGAGATTCTGTCCGCGGAGAAGCATCTGCAGCTTTGTATTCGGACAGGCCTTGCGGATTTTGCGCAGTCTTTCCCACGGGTCCTCGTTCAGGTAGCGGAGGCATGAGTCGAAGGTTGCGCCGCCCCAGCATTCAAGTGAATAGTAGCCTGCCTTGTCCATTGTGGAAAGGATGGGCTCGAATGCCTCAAAGGGCATTCTTGTCGCGATGAGTGACTGCTGTGCGTCACGAAGTACTGTTTCTGTAAACTGAATTTTTTTCATTATAACTAAATTTCCTTTCGGAGAGAATTAAACAATCTGTATTATGAAAAAGTGTTTAAGGCTTCTCCTTGAGGAGAAGCTGTCACGAAGTGACTGATGAGGTGTAGCCGTGAAACGGCGTTTCTCTTTAACATTCCACCTCATCCACCAACTCCGTTGGTCCCCCTTCCCCTCAAAGGGGAAGGCTTTTCGGAGTTTTAACAGACCGGCAATGTTGCCTATAAGCTTAGAATGTGATTTTTTCTCCGATATAATCACAAAGCTTGTCTATTGCAATACGCTCCTGCTCCATTGTGTCTCTGTCGCGGACTGTTACGCAGTTGTCCTCAAGCGAATCAAAGTCAAATGTGATGCAGTAGGGTGTGCCGATTTCGTCTTCACGGCGGTAACGCTTGCCGATTGAGCCTGTTTCGTCGAAGTCAACCATGAACTTCTGCTGAAGCATTTCGTAAACCTTGAGAGCGTCGTCAGAAAGCTTCTTTGAAAGCGGAAGAACAGCAGCCTTGAACGGAGCGACAACGGGATTGAGATGAAGCACAACTCTTGTATCGTTCTTTTCAGCGTCGATAACCTCTTCGTCATATGCCTCGCAGAGAAGCGCGAGAACGGTTCTGTCAAGACCGTAGGTTGACTCGATGATGAACGGAATAAACTTCTCGTTTGTTTCGGGGTCAAGATACTCAAGCTTCTGACCGCTGTATTCCTGATGTCTTGTAAGGTCGAAGTTTGTTCTGTTGTGTGTGCCGTTAACCTCGCCCCAGCCGAACGGAAACAGGAATTCGATATCGCATGCAGCCTTTGCATAGTGAGCAAGCTTTTCATGGTCGTGATAACGGAGATGCTCGGGAGCGATACCGAGGTCTTCATAATACTTTTTACCGTAAGCCTTGAAATATTCGTAAAGGTCTGTATCTGTGCCCTCCTTACAGAAGGTCTGGAACTCCATCTGCTCGAACTCGATTGTTCTGAATGTGAAGTTGCCGGGTGTGATTTCGTTTCTGAAGGCCTTGCCTATCTGACCGATGCTGAACGGAAGCTTTGCTCTCATTGAACGCTGAACGTTGAGATAGTTAACATATTCGCCCTGTGCGTTTTCGGGACGGAGATAGATTGCGCTCTTGGCATCGTTTGTAACGCCGCGGAAGGTCTGGAACATAAGATTGAATTCGCGGATATCCGTAAAATTATGCTTGCCGCAGTTGGGACAGGGAATTGAATGAGCCTTGATGTAGTCAAACATTTCTTCCTTTGTCATGCCGTCTGCGTGTGCCTCGGGGTCAAAATCGTCAATAAGGTTGTCGGCTCTGTGACGCATTTTACATTCCTTGCAGTCAAGAAGAGGATCGGAGAAGCTTGCAACGTGACCGCTTGCCTCCCATACTCTGGGGTGCATGAGAATATCGGCGTCAACCTCATAGCTGTTCTTTCTTTCCTGAATAAAGCGCTTGCGCCATGTGTCCTTTACATTGTTCTTCAGTCTTGCGCCGAGAGGGCCGTAATCCCATGTATTTGCAAGTCCGCCGTAAATATCGCTGCCTGCGAAAATAAATCCTCTGTTCTTACAGAGAGCGACAATTTTTTCCATCGTTTTTTCAGTGTTAGAAAGCATAAAACCAATTCTCCCTCATTATAAAATTAATAAGATTATAGGTTATTTTTTCCACTGTGTCAAGGAAAAAAGTATATGAATAACCGCCGTTCAGCCTTTTGTTTTGTAGGCAATTTGATACTGACGCGCAAAAAACAAAGTATATTTCCGAATATCAGCCGCAATGACGGGAATAATAGATACAAAAAACGAAAGGAAAGAGCAATATGAAGAAAACAGCAATTGCCTTATCGGCAGTGATAATCCTTGCCGCATTCGGTTTTGCCGGCTGCGGCAAGGCAGAGGACGGCATGATTTCCACCACAACTTCAACAACAACGACATCTGCAACCACCACATCGAAGACCTCCGTCACGACGCCCAATAATATTCCCTCGTCCGCAACAGCTGAGGACGACGAAAAACTTGAGGATAAAATTACAGGCGAGCTGACAAAAATTTCTGAAGCGCTGAACTAAGCCGCAGATTATAATAGCCTGAAGATTGTACAAATTGGTATTTATCGGGCATTTCAATGTCAGGCTTGCAGGGCAGGAACTCCGCTCCTGCCGGATTATGCAGAGGCTTAAATACAATCTTATAAAAAATAAAATTAATCCCTGTTCATCAAAAAAGTCATTCCGAGCTTCACTCGGAATGACTTTTTTATATCAGATTTTATTCAGCTTTAAAGAACGCCTTTGTCGCCTTGTTCGCCATGTAAACGTCAAGCTTTGAAATAAGCTCATACGGCGCATGCATCGAAAGCACGGGAACACCAACATCGACAACATCAACATCCATGTTCGCAACATACTTTGCAACGGTTCCGCCGCCGCCTGCGTCAACTGCTCCAAGCTCGCCCATCTGCCAGCATACATCCGCGTTGTTGAAGATGCGCGTTATATATCCGACAAACTCTGCGCTTGCGTCAGATGTGCCGCCTTTTCCGCCGCCGCCTGTGTACTTTGTAACAACGATGCCCTTATTGACATAAGAGGAATTTCTCGCCTCAAAGGGTGACGGGAAGGTGGGGTCAAATCCCGCGTTAACATCCGCGGAAATGCATTTTGACGCTGAGAGCGCATCTCTGTCAAGCAGACCCTCCATGCGTGCAAGGTCGCCGAGGAAATAACGGAGATAAGAGGAGCAAAGGCCTGTGTTTCCGTCTGAGCCCGTTTCCTCCTTATCAGTAAGAACCGCGATTGCGGTATGCTCGGGAGTCTCATCAAGGTCGAGAATTGCCATAACCTCGGGATAAGCGCATACGCGGTCATCATGACCGTAGCCGCCGATAAGGCTTCTGTCAAAGCCGATATCCGCAACCTTCATTGCAGGTACAACCTCAAGCTCCGCTGTGAGGAAATCCTCCTCGGTGATGCCGTACTTTTCATTTAGAAGCTTAAGAATATTAAGCTTTACAAGGTCGCTGCCCTTATCTGACCTGAACGGGCGTGAGCCGACGATAACATTCAGCTCCTCGCCTGCTATACCCTCGTTGAGAGTTCTCTTGCTCTGCTCCTTTGCAAGGTGCGGAAGCAGGTCGGAGATAATGAACTGAGGCTCGCCCTCTTTTTCACCGACGTTTACCTCAACCTCCGTGCCGTCCTTGCGGACTATGATTCCGTGAAGTGAAAGCGGAATTGCGGTCCACTGATATTTTTTGATTCCGCCGTAATAATGCGTCTTGAAAAGTGCAATTTCGTTTGATTCGTAAAGCGGATTCGGTTTTAAGTCAAGGCGCGGAGAGTCGATATGAGCGGCGGCAATATGCGCGCCCTCGCCGATGCTCTTCTTACCGATAACGGCAAGAATAACGGCTTTTTTGCGGTTGAGATAGTAAACCTTGTCCCCTGCCTTATATTTTCCGAACTTGTCAAAGGGTACAAAGCCTCTCTTTTCGGCCTCGGCAACAACAAATTTTGCAACCTCACGCTCTGTTTTGCAGTCGTTGAGGAATTTTTTATATCCCTCGGCAAAATCCATTGCCTTTTCGTATTCCGCGTCATCAATAACCTGTGCGGCGTGCTTCTTTTCCATCAGTAATTTTTCCTGGAGAAGTTCAACCTCTGTTTTTGTTTCACTCATTGTTTTTCCTCCTATGCATAAATTAAAAATATTACCATTTTTTACCATAAATGCGACAATTTCCGCATTTATGTTGATTTATAATTCTTTCAGCTCATCCGGAACGGCATAAGGCTCGTAATTGCGGACAAGCACATCAGCCCTCTGCTTATAGTATTCCTCATCGGGCTGTGCTTTTATGCGGAGCATTGCCGCCGTTTCATCAATTCCGTCACGCAGCATTATGCGTCTGAGCCTTTCATTTTCGGGCGCGGTGACAACAATCATCTTTGTGCAGTAGCGCACAAGCTCGCTGTCAAAAATCGCCGCAGCGTCAATTACAACTCCCTTATGCTCCGATGTGAAGCCTTCTGCAATTTCTTTTACGGTAAGCCTTGTGATTGCGGGATGAGTTATCGCGTTGAGCTTCTGACGGCTTTCCTCATCGGCAAAGGCTTTTTTTGCAAGTGCCGGGCGAATAAGCTCGCCGTCCCGGTTAACGATACCGTCACCGAACACAGCTTTCAGCTCATCAAGCACAGGCGAGCCCTTTTCGACAACCCTGCGAGCCGTGATATCGCAGTCAATTACAAGATATCCTTTTTCCTTAAGCAGCCCGGCAACGGTGGTTTTGCCTGCGCCCGTCTGACCTGTCAGTCCGTAAATGACGGGAGGCGTGATGACCTTGAACGCCGCCGCTCTGAGCAGGCGGTTATAAACGCCGAGTCCGACTCCCTCCTGCGACGGAGCGCGGACAAAGACTCTTTTTGCGCCAAGCTCGTCAAATTTCCGCAAATCGGCAAACAGGAAATGCGCCTGTTCAAGAGAATTTCCTTCACTTCCGAACGGCAGACACGGAACAGGCATATCCTTTTCCTCGCCGCTGAAGCAGAGCGCCATATCGCCGTCCTGCTTAACGGAATCAATATAAAACAGGAAGCTCTGCAGACTGCCGTTAACGATAAATACCTCCGCCTTCGGAGAATAATGCTTATATTTCATGCCCGGTGAGGCAGGCTTTACACCTTCCTCAAGCTGAGCAAGCACAGCGGGGTCAACATCAACCCTGCCGAGTACCGCTTCAAGCTGAGCGTGGGTTATTCCGCCGGGTCGGAGAAGACGCGGAACATCCGTCGCAAGCGTGACAACCGTTGATTCAATCCCGACAGCACTTTCTCCGCCGTCAACCACCGCTTCGATTTTGCCGTCCATATCGTCCATGACATGCTTTGCCGTCGTGGGACTGGGAAGCCCGGAGGAATTGGCCGACGGGGCGGCAAGCGGACAGCCCGAAAGCTCGATTATTTCGTGCGCCGTCGGATGTGAAGGCATACGGACTGCAACCGTGTCAAGGCCTGCGCTTACCTCGTCGGGAATAATATCCGACTTAGGAAGGATAATCGTAAGCGGTCCGGGCCAGTAAGCCTCGGCAAGCGCATTTGCCTTTTCGGGTACAGAACGCACAAGCGGATAAATCTCTTCAAATTTTCCTATGTGAACAATCAGCGGATTATCCATCGGCCTGCCCTTTGCCTTAAAAATCTTCGCAACCGCAGCGCCGTTAAGAGCGTTTGCCGCAAGTCCGTAAACCGTTTCGGTCGGTATTGCGACAAGTCCGCCGTTTTTCAATATTTCAGCCGCCGTCTTTAAGCCCGCGGCATCGTCCCTGCTGAAAAGCTGTGTTTTCAATTCTGTCATCCTTTTAATTTTTCGGCGGTGTCTGCCGTGATGAGCGCGTCAATAATCTCATCAAGGTCACCGTTCATAATCGCTTCTATTTTATATAAAGTAAGTCCTATTCTGTGGTCGCTGACGCGTCCCTGAGGGAAATTGTAGGTGCGTATGCGCTCGCTTCTGTCACCCGAACCGACCTGCGCCTTACGCTCTCCCGCGATTGCCTCGTTCTGCTTTGCACGCTCGGCGTCGAGGATTCTCGAGCGAAGAATTTTCATCGCCTTGTCCTTGTTTTTATACTGGCTTCGCTCGTCCTGACATTCGACAACCGTTCCCGTCGGAATGTGAGTAATTCTGATAGCGGACTCTGTTTTGTTGATATGCTGACCGCCTGCGCCGCTTGAACGGTAGGTATCAATCTGCAGGTCGGCAGGATTTATCTGCACATCGACCTCGTCAACCTCGGGCAGAACCGCAACAGTCGCCGCCGATGTCTGTATTCTTCCCTGCGATTCGGTTTCGGGAACACGCTGAACACGGTGAACGCCGCTCTCAAATTTAAAACGCGAATATGCACCGTCGCCGTTAATCATAAAGCTGATTTCCTTAAAGCCGCCAAGCTCGGTAGGATTGGCGTTGAGTATCTCAGCCTTCCAGCCCTTTGTTTCGGCGTACATGGAATACATTCTGAAAAGGGAATTGGCAAACAGCGCCGCCTCCTCTCCGCCTGTGCCGCCGCGGATTTCGATAATAACATTTTTGTCATCGTTGGGGTCGCGGGGCAGAAGCAGAATTTTCAGCTCCCCGGTAAGCTGTTCTGTCAGCACACGGGATTCCTCAAGCTGCTCCTGAACCATTTCGCGGAAATCCTTATCAAGTCCGCCGCCGTCAAGCAGCTCCTTTGCTTCCTCAAAATCCGCCGCCGCTTTTTTATATTCGCGGTATTTTTCCACAATCGGGGTTAACCGCTTCACATCCTGCATCAGACTGCGATATTTTTCCATATCCGATACAACATCCGGGTCGCAGAGCTGAGCGTGTATATTTTCAAAATTTTCTTCTACTGATTTAAGTCTGTCAAGCATAGTTTATCCTCCGTAAAAATAATGTGCCGGATATCAAACAGCTACTCCTCTTCACGGATGATTTTTCTGATATTCTTTTCCGCCTTGACGCGCGGCACCATAACTTCATGGCCGCAGCTTTCACAGCGGATACGGAAATCCATGCCCGAGCGCAAAACCAGAAAGGTGTTGCAGCCGCAGGGGTGATTCTTTTTCATAACAAGCCTGTCGCCGACACGAACATCCATTTTAATACCTCCGGATTGATAATATCTTATTATATCACACTTTATTTTTATTGTATACCTGATTTTGTCATTAATAACATTAACTTTCCATATTTATTAGTAAAAAATACTTTATGGTGCTTAAGTCGGAGAACAAAATCGTTCTCTTATCTGCGCACCGAAAACAAAGGTGGTAAAATATATGCAAAAGTATCTTCCCGAGGGGCAGATTATTTCCCTGCCCTCAAATCAGGCTTTTCTCTCAAGTCCTTCCGCGCTGCACGAGGCATGCATTGCCGATTTAACCGTTGAGGCGCGGACGCTTATCTGCGACAAAAACCATGACCTGAGGATTGACCTCGGCTGTATGTACGGCATCATTCCCCACTGTGAGGGTGCGCTCGGAATAAGCGACGGCACAGTGCGCGACATCGCGCTGATTTCCCGTGTAAACAAGCCCGTCATGTTTAAGATTCTCTGCTTCCGCAAGGATGAAAACGACAGAGAGTATGCGGTTCTCAGCCGCCGCGCCGTTCAGCAGGAATGCATGGACAACTACATTTCAAAGCTCAGACCGGGCGACATTATAGACGCAAAGGTTACGCATATGGAAAGCTTCGGAGTCTTTCTCGACATCGGTGCGGGCATAAACGGGCTGCTGCCCATTGACAGCATTTCCGTCTCGCGCATTCCCCATCCGTCGGTGCGTTTTCATATCGGTCAAATGATAAAGGTCATTGTAAAAAGCATTGACGAAATGGGAAGAATAACCTTCTCGCATAAGGAGCTGCTCGGCACATGGGAGGAAAACGCGGGTGAATTTACGGCAGGCGAAACCGTCCCCGGCATTGTCCGCTCAATCGAGAACTACGGAATTTTTATTGAACTGACTCCTAATCTCGCAGGTCTTGCCGAATATTCCCCCGGCATTACCGCAGGGTGTCACGCAGGGGTTTACATCAAAAGCATGCTGCCCGAGCGTATGAAAATCAAGCTTATTATTGTTGACGCTTTCGAGGCGGAATACCCCGCTCCGCCCATAAAATACTATACCGATGTGCGTCACATTGACCGCTGGGTCTACTCCCCCGCCGAATGCTCAAAGCTTATCGAAAGCTCGTTCTGCTGAATTAACAAAAATGTCATTCTGAAACGAAATGTTTCTCCGCTCAGAAGAACACGCCGTTATCGATATCTGCCATGCATGCTATAAAAAATGACACTCCCGATTTTTCAGGAGTGTCACTGTTTTTTATTTTATCTTTTCTTTGCAAGCTCTTTTTTTGCCTGCTTTGCAAGCTCAGCTTCAATCTGTGCGTTTATATCGCCCTTGCCCTTGTGGTGATAGGGGAAGAATTTAAGAACAATCCAGCCCACAAGCGCGCCTGTTGAATTAAGCACGATATCGCCCATTGTATCCATAAGCGGCCAGCGCTCCGTATACTTGGGGTCAAACAGCGTTGCCGCCTTGGGTGTACCCTCGGCAAGCTTCCAGCACCAGTGCTGAGCGTCGCCGATTCCGCCCGTTGCGGGGTTGCACATTACCTGGTCCATTGCGAACTCGAAGAGCTCCCACAAAGTTGAAACAAAGAACGAGAATCCGAGTGCGCAGAGAAGTGCAAGCGGTACGGATATTGTTTTCTTATCGCGCTTCTGCATTGCAACAACAACCTCGTAGCCCGCAAGCACGCAGAGGCCGCCGCTGAGAAGATGCATTCCCGAATCCCACCAGCGTACATCGTAGTAGAAGTTGAGGAACTTTCCGCAGAAAGAAGCCGCGAAAATCATTGTGATAAGTCCGTCCTGAATAACCGACGGAACATGTCTTGAGAATGTTTTTTCGGGGGTAAGCATGAAAACCTCCCATGTAAACATTGCTGCAAAATTTGCAAAAACCTGAAGCGGGTCGGACAAATCGTTTTCGCCCTTAACCATTCCGATAATACCCTTAATAAATGCAAATATCATCAAGGCTCTCAATATCCACCAGTAGATAATTTCGCCTGTTTTAGCTTCACTTTTAAGTCTGTTTAAGTATTCCTTCATTGAACCACTGTCCTTTTTTATTATTTTTGCGGATTTTATCCACCATACAAGAGTAATCCCAAAAAGCAGATTTGTCAATACAAATCGGTAAATATGAACAAAATAACCATAAAAAATAAGGCACCTCCGGAGAGATGCCTTTTGATTTCCGAAAATTAATCGTTAATCGCGCTGCCGATTGCCTGAGGAAGAAGAACGAAGATGTATCTGAAAAGCATCTTGGCAAGTGCGGTTACAAAATTCACGGCGTAGCTGCCGATGTTAAGTACGTTGCTTGTCGGAAGCTTGCTTTCCTCAGCCTTGTTCTGACCTGCGTCCTTCTTGATTGCGTACTGGTCAATCAGGGTGATTTCCTGTGTATCGTCGTCAACAAGATATGACTTCATGATAAGCTTGTCGCCGTCAACCTCAGTTGTAAGGAAGCAGCCGCCCATACCGCTTGTTGAAAGACGGAATGCGCATGTCTTGGGAATAGGATTGATAGCGTCGTGAACGGAATATCTCTTTGTACCTGCTGTTGCGGGAAGAACATGAACCGCACCGTCGGGATTAACCGCGAAGGTAACCTCTTCACCGTTGTAAAGCTCTGTAACGTAAGTTACATTTTCAACAGCCTTGTCGCCCTTAACCTGCATTGAGCGGTAGTATGTATGGTCGTGACCTGCGTATACAACATCAACATCTATCTCGTCAAAGAGCGGAAGAAGAACATCGCGCATGATAACTGTATCGGGCTTGTTGATGTTCTTGCCTTCTGAATAGGAGGCTCTGTGCATGAATACGAATTTCCAGTCAGCGTCGCTTGACTTCATATCGTTGATGAGCCAGTTTCTCTGTGACTGAGTCATGGGATACATGTCGTTTGTGTTGAGAACCGCGAAATGAGCGTTGCCGTAATCGTATGAATAGTAAACGCCGTTAACCCAGTTTGTGTTTGACTTTGTGTCGGGGTTGGAAAGGTTGAACATTGAGTTGAATACGTTGATATTCAGCTTGTTTGTGATGTTGCCGTCATGGTTGCCCGCGATGGGAACGAATGTTGTATTCATGTTGTTGAATGCAAAGTTATTGAAATACCAGTCCCACTCGTCGTGTGTATCGTCGTTAACGAAGTCGCCGAGGTTAACCGTGAACTCTGATTCGGGAAGAGTTGCCATAGCGCCCTTGAGCGTTTCCGAAGCGTGAGCGAAGTTTTCGTCGCTGCTTGCCTGAACATCGGCAATTGTGATGAAGCTGAAGCTGCTGTCACCGTCATCTGTTACAAATGTGCCGATATCGCTCCAGAGATCCTTTGACTTATCGCCTACACGGTATGTATACTCTGTGCCTGCCTCAAGACCGTCTGCAACCGCCTTATGGCAGAACTGCTTGCGGAACTTGTAGGATGTGTCGGACGAGAAGGTCTTTGCGTTTGCAAATGTACCGTCAAAATCCTCGGTCTTTACAATCTGAACATCGCTGTCGCCGTTTTCAAGTGTGTACCAGCAGAAGCCTCTGGATGTTTTTGAATCACCGTTGAAGGTGCAGCTTACACGCTTTACGATGTCGTCGCCGTCAGCAGCGCTTGTTGCCATTGCGGAGCAGCCGAAAACAAGGCTTATGCAAAGAACAACAGCAAGAATTCTCTTTGAAACTTTCATTGTTGAATATCCTCCTTAGATAATCAGATAAGCATATTATACAGTACAAAATTATTTTTTTCAATACAAAAATAAAAACGACTGCCGAAAATTCAGCAGCCGGATAATTATTTTTATTTTGCGGGTTCTTCAGCAGCAACTCTGTACTCTGCGATTTTATCCTTGATTTCCTCAAGAGCCGCAAGGTCGTACTTCTTTGCTCCGAACTTCTCAACAAATGTTTCGTAGGGAACGCTGTCAACATAGCTCTGCTTGTACTTGACATCAACGCCCTTGATTTTGATAACGATGTTGATTGCAAGAACAAGAAGAAATCCGAGAATTACAAGATATGCGCCGAACTGAATGCCGCCGTCAACAAGGCCGGGAAGCGCAGCCTCCGCACCCTTTACAAACTTACCGAAGGTGATGATTGAAACAACTGTCATGACAATGCCGACAACTGAGAAAATCACATTCCTGATAAAGCCGTGAGGCGAGCATGAAAGGAAGCTGAGCAGAAGCTCAAGAACAGCACAGACCGCTGCAAGAGCGACGGAAACAACGGAAACGGCAAACATAATCATGCTTGAGCCGAGAAGCGGTGAACCGAACATTCCGAAAAGTCCGTCAAAATCCATTGCGCTTACCTTATTGTAAACCTCCATGGCATTAATCGTGAGCGTATTGTCAAAATACGGACCGACTGTATGAAGCTTCGCAAGAGGAAGGAAGAACATTCCTACGGCAACGGCAAGAAGCACGATTCTTACAATCGTAAGAGCGTTGCCTGCCATTGAAGCCTTGGCGCGGTCAATTCTCTGCTGAGTCTTCGCATGCTCAAGCTCGGCGTTTATCGCGTCGACCTCAAGTCTTTCTTCAATTTTATAATACAAAAGGTTAACTCCACAGCCGGGGCATGTGGGCTTTAAATCAGTGAGCTTAAGCTCTCTGCCGCACTTAGGACAAACAGCCATCAGAACTCCTCCAATCAAAAAGTACAGTATAACAAAAGTATTTTATCACAATATTTCAGATAAATCAAGAACTTTTTAAATCAGATAAATCCGCCGTCAACGCCGAGAACCTGTCCCGTTATGAAACTGCTGTTCACATCGGCAAGGAAAGCGGCCGCACGCGCAACATCCCCGGGCGTACCGATTCTGCCTACGGGCGTTTCCTCGCGAAGCTGAGCCATTGTCTCCTCATCAAAGTCCCTGTTCATAGGTGTGTCAATTACGCCCGGAGCAATGCAGTTGACCGTGATTCCCGAGGGGGCAACCTCGCGGGCAAGAGCCTTTGTAAGCCCGATAACCGCTGCCTTTGACGCGGAGTAATGCACCTCGCAGGAGGCTCCCGTCACGCCCCACATGGACGAAATGTTGATGATTCTGCCGTACTTGTTGTGAATCATGTCGGGCAGAGCGCACTGACAGCAGTTGAACACGCTTCTGACATTGCAGTCGAACATGCGGTCATAGTCAGCCTTTGTGATGTCTGTAAACAGCTTCTGCTGAGCGACGCCCGCATTGTTTATAAGCACATCGGCAAAGCCGAATTTCTTCTTTGCCTCGGCAAACAGAAGCTCCGCGCCCTCGGCGATTGAAACATCGGCATGAACCGCGATAGATTTTTCACCAAGCTTTTTCTGAAGCTCAAGAGCCTCTTTTTCGCTTGTGTTGTAATTGATTACAACATTATATCCCATATCGGCAAAAAGCGCAGCTGTCGCTGCGCCTGTTCCTCTTGCCGAGCCTGTAATTATTACCGTACTCATGCGCCGAGATTGCCGAGACTTTCGAGAACCTTCGGGTCGATTTCTCTGTAGCCCTTAAGGGAGAAGAGCTTGCTGTCAACCTTGCCGGAGAACTCGTTGATTTCGTAAACCATCATTTCATCATCGGCGATGCACTCGTAACGCTTCCAGTCCGTACCGTCGAAATAATACTTGAAGACTGTGCCGTCGTCCGCCTTATACTCCTCGCAGGTATACGACTTGCCGTTAACGTTAACCTTTGTTGAGCCGACATAGTTGCTGCCGTTGTCGGAAATGCTGTCAAACGATGTGAACAGCTCTGAAAATTCGCCGTCACTGTCGGGATATTTCAGGTAAACATTTTTTATGGTAAGAAGATTCGGCATAATAATATAAGCCGTTTTATCCATATAGAGAAGGCTCATTTCAATGCCCTCCATGCTGAGAGTCGAATACATCTTGTCTCCGTCAAAGACAAGCTTCATCGGATTCTTCTTTCCGCCCGAGAGCGTGTTCATCGCAATTGTGAACTTACCTGACTTGATAACCGACTGAACCTCATCCTGGAAAAGAGTGGTCTTCTTTGTTGCGGTACCCTTATCCTTAATGATATCGTCCTCTGTCGCTATAGGCTCAAGAAGAGTTTCATCATTGAGGATTTTTTCAAGCTCGGGATTAACACCGATATCGGTTGTGTCAACCTTTTCGTTGTTCCCGTCCTTCTTCTCTTCCTTTTTGGTATCCTTCTTATCGTCTTTCTTTTCTTCGTTCTTGGCTGTACCCTTATCGTCCTCGCCCTTGGCCTTCTTGATAGCTTCAACTTCCTTGTCGGAAAGAACAGAGGTTTCAACCTCGCCGTCTGCTTTTGTTACAGCCTGACCGTCCTTGTCCGTAACCTCGACAACAACCTTGCCCTCGTCATTAATTTTGGTAACAACCTCAGCAAGATCCTTGTCCTTTTTGGAGCAGGCGGTAAACGAAAGCGCAACCACCAGCGCGGAAAGAACTATACATAAACCTTTTTTCATTTTAAGTAACCTCCGTGGTTAATTGTTCAGCTGACAGCAGCCTGATTCAGAATATAAAAGCGGCCGCTTTACTCGGCTGTCTATATAAAGATTACAACTTTTACGCCATAAAATCAAGTGAATTATTTGTAAATTATTTTTTATTAAATAATAAATAAAAAAAGTGTTGAAATTTTTGCGATGATATATTATAATATACCTCGCTGAACACGCTGGTATGGCTCAGTTGGTAGAGCAGCGCATTCGTAATGCGCAGGTCATCGGTTCGAGTCCGATTACCAGCTCCAAGCCGCAAACCTTTGTATATCAAGGGCTTGCGGCTTTTTTATTGTCTTTCAGAGGGGCGAAAACAGCTTGATTTTTGCGTTTTGGGGTTTATTTGGGGCTTATCGCGCTTAAAATCGAGGAATAAATTCGTCATACTATTGATTTTTCTCCCCGATTGTAATATAATCGGGGAGAATAGAGTTGGAGGTGAGGGAAATGCGTCATTTTAATTATTCGGATTTAAAGAACATGACCTGGGACACAGAAATAATAAACTACCTTTCTCAGATTCACGAACTGAAAGGCAAGCATTCAGTTTACATCAGTCAGAAGCCCGAACAACTGGAGAGGCTTGTTGAAATAGCTAAAATTCAAAGTACAGAATCATCTAACGCTATTGAGGGTATCAGAACAACGGAAACACGTTTGCGGCAGCTGATGGAGAATAAAACCGCTCCCCGAAACCGTGACGAAAAAGAAATAGCAGGTTACAGAGACGCATTGAATGTAGTTCATGAAAATTTTGAATATATTCCTCTTACACCTAACTATATTCTTCAGCTTCATAAAATCATGTTCAGTCATACGGAATCAAGCTTCGGCGGCACCTTCAAAAATGTCCAGAATTACATCAGCGCAACTGATTCATCGGAAAAACGGTTTACTCTTTTTACTCCTCTTGCGCCATATGAAACAGCTGACGCAATGCAGGAAATCTGTGACGAATATAACCGTACAATAGGAGAAGGGTTAGTAGACCCGCTGCTGATTATTCCGGTATTTATTCATGATTTTCTTTGCATACATCCTTTTATCGACGGCAACGGCAGAATGTCAAGACTGCTTACAACACTTCTGCTATACCGTTCCGGCTATGAAATCGGAAAATATATTTCGCTTGAATCAAAGATTTCAGCCGGTAAATCAGCGTATTATGATGCACTTGAGCTTGCACAAATAGGATGGCATGAAAGCAATGATGACCCGACTGTATTTATCAAATATCTGCTTGGCACAATAATCAGTGCATACCGTGAGTTCGAGGACAGAATTGAGATTATTGCACCATCTTCTATTGATACAGTGAGAAATGCAGTAAAAAGTAAAATCGGGAAATTTACAAAAAAGGAAATCCTTGAATTATGTCCCGCTCTCAGCTCAACCACTGTTGAAAGACATTTGAAATCTCTTTGTGATAATAACGAAATTAAGAAACAAGGCGGCGGAAGATCCACATTCTATATCAGAATCAACATTTAAAATATCCCGGTTTGCTCTGAAAAAATGAGCAGGCCGGGATACCTTTTTCACTTATCATGATTTTTATTCCATACTTTTTAGGCTAAAGGCTCAATATTCATTGCTAATCGGACAAAAAAGAGCAGAGACGGTTAAATCTCTGCTCCGTTTGAGTTTATTAATTTACTTTATTGTGTACTCAACAGTTACATCGGAATCGTGCCAGCCGTAAATATCATTTACTCTGATTGTGGCGGTGTTAACCGTACCTGCCGTGCCGTGGAAGTAAGCAGAGCAGTTGAAGGTGTGTTATTGTCTGCCCATCCCGAATACGCAGCAAACAACTCATAGTCAAGTGAATACGGTAATGATATTATACCGCCGGGAGTCTGTTCGGAATTAAGCGTGTAAAAATACATATCAAAATACATCGGCTCGGTTACTTCAATTCTATAACCGGCACCGTAATCAATCGGTGTGCTGTCAACATCAAGTCCCTCAAAGCTGCCGTGTCGCAATAAGATTTTAATATTATTTCACAAGCTTTATGTCGGCGTAAATCGGGAAATGGTCTGAACTCATTCTGCCCGAAACGCCTGCCGTAACGGCACGAAAGCTGCTGACTTCAATTCCGGGAGAACACAGGATATAATCAAGTACACAGTTCTCCCTCGTTTCGGGATTGCCGTCGTGGAAGGTGCAGTACATTTCGCTGTCCTCTGCGCTGTAACGGGTATCGGCAAGAACGGAGGTCATTTTGTTGTACGGTCCTCCGTAATTCGTATTCATATCGGCGGTAAACACCACATTCATGCCGCTGAAATTCGCCTTTATATACTCCGTAAGCAATTTTGCCGCAAATGTTCTTGCGTTTCCGGAAACATTATCGAAATGCGTATTGATATGAACAAATCTGATTCCCGTTTCTTTATTTTCAAGAATAACCCATGTGCAGACGCGGCGGCAGCCCGCTTCGGGACCGTAGGACGGTTCGTCCGGCGTTTCGGAAAGCCAGAAATTTCCCGAATCGACAGCTGTATATTTATCCTCACGGTAGAAGATAGCGGTATATTCGCCTTTGCCGTTTTCCTTTCCGTGGTCACGGTCAACACCTACGCATCCGTAGCCCTTAAGATTTCTGCGAAGATATTTCATTGTAGCCCGTGTTGCCTCCTGCAGACCTACGGAATCAGGCTGCAGCTCAGCAATCTGCTTCCGGATAATATCCTTTCTGAAAAAAAGACCGACGCCGTTCACATCCGAATAACGGGTGTTAAAGGACATGATTCTTATATCCCCGTCAGCAAGCTCACCGGCTTCTATAATCGGAAATTCGTGACCGTTCATGGAATCGCCCGTAACAATGCCCAGGGAACCCGTAACTGCATAAAAAACTCCGATGAAAAAAGCAAGTATTTTTTGAAACAGCATAAAACCCCTCCTGTAATATGTCTGATGTTATTATCTGAAGAATGCTGTCACCGATTTGATTACCGAAATAATTTCTTTAATTATGCTGAGAAGCGTATCAAAGAAGTCAAATGTAAAACCGGGGTCAACGGGTTCATCCTCAGCGCTCTCCGCTGCTTCGGCATTAACCGTCTGGTCAATCAGGCTGAGATACTCGACATAAGCCGATGAAGTTTCGAGCAGCTCTTCCTCACTCTTTGTCTGGTCAATCTCCTGAAGGAGAACACCCGCATCCATAAGCAGAAGAACATCCGTGCTGTCGATTACTCCGTCATGCGTACAGTCTGCAGCAAAATATTCCGCAGCCGGAACATCGTTTTTCGCAAGCATACCGTCAGCAATGCAGGAAACGATTGCCGCGTCCTGTCCGTCGTACCAGCCGTCGCCGTTGACATCGCCGAAAATGACAAGCTTATAGGATTCCACGGTCTTTCCGCCGTAAACAACATCAACGGTTACATCAGTGGACAGCTTTTCAGCCGACAGATTTAATGTAACTCCGTCTGTCGGTGTAATGTAATCGTTAATTGAAGCCGAGCCTGCATTAATTCCGTAAATAAAACCGTTTTCTCTGTCGATTATTCCCGAATTCTTTTCTGAAATATAATCAATGACTTTAACTGTGTAAGCTCTGGAAATATCAGGGTTATATATATTTCTGATTGTGATTGTTACCGTGCCGGATTTTTTCCAGATAATATTACGGTACTCCGCTCCTCGTGTGGAGCCGGAAACGACCGCTATACTCTCATCCGAGGAGATAACCTCAAAATCCTTCAGCGTTGCCGCATTACCCGAATAACTGTTATAGCTGCTGTTAACGCCCATCTGCGTTCCGGAAAATACTGTTGACGGAGCGCTGGAATACCACCATCCGTCTCCCTGCTCCCAGTAAAGACTCATTTTTGACGGCAAAACGCCCGTTCTTGTTTCTCCGCATTTTGAACATACAAGCTGAGCATTTCCCGTGGAATCAACCGACAGCAGCTCCCAGTTATGACCGTTTTCAACCGTAACGGCTGAATTATTCGCAGGCTGAGACAGTTCAACCTCATAAAACGTAACGGCTGAATTTGAATATGTGTACCAGATAACCTTTCCGTCTGCAACAATCGGGTCGCAATCGGAAAGATTTCCGTTCATGGAATAGATTTCCGAACAGACATTACCCGCTGAATCAAGCTTGCAGTAATATACCGTTGTACCGATACTCCAGAACAGCATAAAGCTGTTATCGCCCAATGCCGTGAGACGGGTATTTGACGGATTGGCTGAGCCTTCCTTTATATCCGTAATATAGCTGAACGTAACGGTGTTATCAGCCTTATTCATACTTGAAACAAAAACATTTGCTGTATCTGAGGCGTTTTCAGCCTGTTCCGTGGTAGTTCCGGTTACAATATATGATGTATCCGAAATTTCAAAGCCGCCGACCTGAACGCCGGTATAATTGGCACCGATAGAGCCGTAAATATCAAGCATCGAATACACACCGCACCGATTGTAATAGTCCGGTGTAAATCTTCCTGTACTGCAGTCCGTTGTATACCTGATAAGAGCAACCGACCTGGGATATGCGTCGCCGTGGTCAACCGCAATAATATGACTGTCTTCAACCTTGATAAACTGATTGAACGAATGGCTGACATATCCGTAGGTGCTGTTCATAACCTGCATATAACTGTCTGATACCGTCATTGATTCCGTATCAATTTCTATTGTAACATTCGCCTGATGATGATATCCGTCTGATGACTGGTACATTTCGTGGCAGGTTCTGATAAGAAGATAATTGCCGCACATGTCAAATCTTGCGCTGCCGGCGTCAAAGGGAATATATGTGTTTGCGCCGAAAAGAGATGCGTGACCCAGCTCATTCCAGTCGGTATCGTACTTTGTCACACGGTAAACCTCAACGCTGTTGTCTTCAGCATCATTCTGCTGACCGGAAAGGATATAGTAGTTATCCCCGCTTGAATAGAATCCGCCGAACAGCGGCAGTCCCGCGGGAATTGTCTTCTGTCCGACCGGAGAATATGACGGGCTGTAGTATTCGACATAGGCTTTTCCGTCCGAAGCGCCCTGAACACGCATAAGCGTGCCGTCCGGGGTTTCGGTCAGATACGAATTGATAACCTTTGCATAGTAATATGAATAGTTCTGCGCGTTTATATTATTTCCGTTTGGCACCTGACTGCAAAAATCCGCCGCATTGACGGGGATACTCATCAAAGTGAGTACCATTACAGCCGACAGTAAAGCCGCTGCTATTTTCTTTGCTTTTTTCATATAAATTGCCTCCCTTAAAATTAAAGATTGACCTGTTGAATATATACAGAATATATTCTATGTAATAATTATTATAATTCTGCTTTCACATTAATTCAATGTTCAAATTATATAAAAAACAGCACCTGTAATTTTGCAACATTTACATTTTCCCGTTATCTGAAACAAATCTTAAATAAACCGGACGAACAGACAATACCGTACAAACAAAATAATAAAGAAATATACAAACAGCATAAAAACAGCCGTCTGATATGACTTTTCGCAGGTCATTATCAGACGGCTTCCCGGTGTTGCTTCAGATTAAATAAGGCCACATAAAAACATCTCCTTTTATAAAATTAATATCCGTGACAGGCATTTATCTCATTTCCGTTTCGGCTGTTAATCAGTAAAGATACCATATACCCATTTATCTCACCTCCTGCGTTTTTGTGTTTCTGTTTATTTATACGACGGACTTGAAAAAAGGGCTAAAACTTTTTTATTTTTTCTGCGATACTCAATTCGCCGTTAAACGGACAAAAACAGAGCAGAGACTGTTAAATCTCTGCTCTGTTGCGGTTTGTATTTTTATTGCCCTGACCGCTTTTTTCAAAGCCGTGGGAATTATTCGATTACGCCTGCTCCTTTAAGCGTATTTATGAAGCCAAGCACCTCGTCTTTGATTTCATCCTGCGGAATCTCACATTCGGCGGCGAGCGCTTTTACAATCGCTTCGGCGTCCCCGCCCGCTTCAATCCTTTTCCATATAAACTCCGCAGTCTCATTCAATGTCAGAATGCCCTCAAGGTTCAGACTTTTTTTTGATACAATTATGCTTTTGCCGCCGACGTTTCTGAGCCTGTATTCGGGATTGATTTTCATTTTCATTCACCTTTCATTGCGTTGTACGCTGTTTCCGCCGCCTCGGTATCCGCCCTGCAATGCAGAAGATAACAGGGCGTTGAGGTTATCAAATCGTCAACAATATCAAGCATTTTATCGTAAGCCCCGGCAGACAGGGACCTTACCGTCTGATTAAGAAACGGCGTAACCGCGTCCTCCGGCTTCAGCCTTTCTATTCTGTTCTCTTCTCCGCGGCAGATATAGCATATTCCCTTTAACGGGAATCCGCTGTTTACGCTGATATCGTGCTTGCCGCTGAACGGTGTGCCGAATGCATGATATACGCCGTCAATTTTTCGTATAACAGGTTTATCGTCATTGATAATGACAGCTCTGTCCTCACCGAAAAGCTTCTGCCACATCCCCGTATGAGTGGATTTGCCCATTCCGCACGGAGCAGAAAAAAGATATGCATACCCGTCGACTGCAACCGCAGACGCGTGCAGCATTACTCCGCCGTAATTCGGCAGTTCTCTGTTGAATGCGGCTCCTATATCGGTATATTCAAACTCCGCTTCACCGGATTCGGGGAAGCGCTTCCTCAGCATTTCTATTGCCTGCGGATTTACGTTTATTCTGAAGAGAGGCTTTGTACCTTTTTCCGCAATATATTTTTTGCTTCTTTCAACAACGGTATCATATCTGCCGTCATATTCAACGGCGATTCCCGCAATCATATATACAGGCATTGTCACATCTCCGTTATTTTTGTAATCAGATTTTTCGAACAGAGAGAATCCATAAAACCGGCAACATCAGCCTCGCATTCGGAAACGGATATCCCGCATTCCTTTGCGACGCCTGCGGCAACATCGCTCACCGTTGAGGGCTTTTCAAGCAGCTGCCATATAAGACAGCCTGTTTCGTCAAGATGATAAAACCGCCCTGTTTCCATATTCAGCACAACGGTTCTCCCGTTAATAACGGCGGAATAAACAATATCGGTTTTTGTGTAAACATCATTTGTCATCTTGTTCTGTCCTTATATTCAGATTAAAAAGCAGAGTATCGGTTTCTTTCTTCTGATTCATTCCGTCAGACAGCTTTTTGCCTTTAAGACGGGATGAAATCAATATGCCGAGCAGTCTGAATATCTGGTAAATCCATGCAAACGGAACAAGGATTTTATGCTTCTGCGCCGCTTTCCAGTTAAACATTCCGCCTGCCTGAAGCTGTCTGAAATTTATTCCTCTGCCGATATATCTTGAAACAGTTGTATTAAAAGCGTCTTTATTCCTTCCGAAGTTGCCCGACGAACATACCTCGGCCATAAGCCGACGGCATAATTCATCATCAGCGGAAGCGGAAAAGCTGTGCGGCTTTATTCCGAAAAACATTTCGCACATACGGATTGTATGCACCGCGAATTCGGTAAGACGCAGCTTTTCCAGAACAGGTAAGAATTTTTCGTTCCAGAAATCCTCAGTCAATACTTTATCCGTAAAGCACATAAAATCAATTACCTGCCGCATGCCTGCGCCGCGGTCAATAATATGATATTTAAAATGCTCAAGCAGAATAACGCCGTTCAGTACATCGTCAAAGCAGTAAAAATCATCCTGCTTTTCCGGCACCGCGTTTCCGAGCATTTCGTCAAGCAGGCAGTCGCTCTTATCAAGCCGCAGTGAAAACCTCTTGTGAAGCTCGTATTCAATTTTGTTTCTGCGAAGATGAATATGCCGCGAACGGTTAAATTCATCGTCACGGTTTTCGTCGGAAAAACCGTTTGACACAAGGAATTCCGCAGCAGCCTCTTCATCTTTATCGCCGTAAATCAGAAAATCGATATCTCCGTATGTGCGGAAGGCAGGCTCGGGATAATATTTCCCTGCGGCGGAGCCTTTGAGAATAACGGGAATGACTCCGTTTTCTTCAAGCAGCGCCGTAAGCTTTTTGCCCGCATATCTCGCATGGAAAAAGGAGGAAATACCGTCCTGCACGGCGTTTTGCCAGTCCGTGAGAATATTTTCGGGTATACCCTCAATCCCTTCAAGCCGGTTTTTTGTTCCCGCAAGCGGAAGCAAAGCGTGCTTCCGGAAAAGAGCGTACACGCTTTCCCAGTCGGATATTTCCGGTATTTCACCGCCGAAAAGAAAATATGAAATTAAACTGTAAAAATCCGTATTCACATTATTCTTCATGTTCTGCACTTTTTATCTTATCAAAATCTTCCAGAGCCTTTTTAATATTTCCTTTGTGCTGTTCCGCAAGCTTTTCACCGTTCTTCCGGGAATAAAACAGCAGGAACACCCAGAACAGAAGCAGGAAAATATCAACAAACAGCGCTATGCGGCATACAAGGATACATCTGCCTTTGTTTGCACCCGGCAGACACATTGCGGCAAAGCAAAGGATTTCGGAGCCGAAGAAATAAATAAAAGAACCGTTTCGGATTTTTTTGTAATACTTCTTCAGCCAGTTGCGATGAACATTGACAAACTTTATATCCGAAAGATATTTTTTCTGCGCTTTCGAAAGGGATGAATGTGAAAGCTTTTTATACTTTCTTCTGAATACAACCCATCCGTATATATTATAAAAAAGGGAAATTGCAAAATTAAATGTCGTAAAGACCAAGGCGTAGGGAGAAATCAACATTAATAATTCATTCAAAATCAATTACCTCCGAGTCCGTACTCTGTAAGCAGTTCAACATCGCTACCGTTCACTGTTCCGCTGCCGTCCGCGTCAGCAACCCTGACAGTAAGCTTATCGGTAAGCATTTCGTTAATAACACAGTTTACGATTACCGCATCCATTCCGTTAAGATGGCCGTCAAGGTTTACATCGCCGCGCAGAACAGGGTCGAATGTATCAACGCGCACGGAATTGTACATTAAATCTTTATTTTCACTTACACAGAAGCCGTCAGCAGCGGAAACCGATGCCGTGTTTTCCGTTATAAGCTTATCCTCAAATCTTTCGTCCGTATAAGGGTATAGCTGCGTAACTCCCGTGCTTTTCACGCTGAAGAAGCCTACGGAGCCGTCAGCCATATGCTCTGTGACAAATTCGCCCGTGCCGTCCGTGTAAATATACAGACTGTCATCATCAGGATGAAGCGCGGTAATTGCGGATGTATCAATGCCGTTGATATATAACTGTCTGAAATCGCCGGCAGCAAGCTTCACAAGAGAAACCGCGCTGCCGTCCGAATTATGTATGCCCGCAAATGCGGTTTCCGCATTAACTCCGCTGCCGACATTATCGGCATTTGCACCTGCCACAGCCTTCACGCTGCCGCCGTTTATGATAATATTTGTTTCGCTGACTGCGGAATCACCGCCGCCGATGCCTGCGCCGCCGTCTCCGCCGAATGCCGTGACAACGCCGCCGTTTATCGTAATATTTCCGCCGCCGCCTGTAAAACCGCCGCCGATGCCCGCAGCGTACAGTCCGCCCTGTGCATAAACAAAGCCGCCGTTTATTGTAATATTTCCGCCGCTGCCGTTTGTACCGCCGCCGATACCCGTGCTGTATCCGTCAGTTCCGCCTGTGGCGTAAATTGTTCCCGAATCGATAACAACCGTACCGTTTGAGTGACCGTTTCCGCCGCCGATACCTGCCTGCAGACTGCTTTGCGCATAAAGAATTCCGTCGCCGTTAAGCGTTGCCTTTGAGCTTGTACCGATTTCAAGACCCGCATGCTGAGAGCCTGAAATAAGGTGATTCTCGCCTGACAGCGTAACCGTAACATCCGATGTACCTTTTATATAAAAAGCATAATCATATTCATTATGTCTGTTCACGTTCAGGTCAAGCAGTTCAATATTGCAGACCGCTGATGAAACAAGAACGCTCTTCTCAAGGGCATTTTTCGGATTTTTCTGTGTTATGACATATCCGGCAGGGTTAGCCTGCGTAATTTTATTACCGTCTTTATCGTACCCTGTTATTTCGTTTTGCTTAATGGTAATATTACCGTAATTCAGGTACAGCACCGTTTTTTCTTCTGCCGCCGATGACGGGATATATGTACAAATAAACAGCAAGGCACAGCATAAAAATACTGATATTCTTTTTTTCATAAATATATCACCCTTCAAGTATAACTATAACATAACTTTCTCAAAAATTAAACAGTATTTTTAAGCAGTATAAAAACGAGCCGCCCGAGGGGCGGTACAAGTCAGAGATAAATCGTCTGAAAACGTATCTTTCAGCAAATAACTGCTTCAAAAACGAGCAACATACATCAGTATGCTGCCCGCTTTTCATTGTTCTTCATCTGAAATCTGTTGTTTTCAGATACACAGTAGTTTTGAATGAGACAAAATCCGACTCAGACGCCGCTGACAAAACCGCAGGAATACTCGCGTATTTCAGGGTTTTTCAGCAGGTATAAGGCGATTACAGCCATTCAAATCCGGTTTCTCTCTGATTTGCACCGCCCAAGACGGCTCATTTTTTAATGATTATTTGTTGCTGAAATCAAGAACATCACTGAATGCAGTGCTTACAGAGCTGGAGGTTTCAAGCGTCGGATCATCTTCCTCGATTACGGGGCCGTCTTCCACTATGCTTGATGTGTCGGCCATGATTGACTCAGCCAATGTGTACTTTTCAAGTGTAATTCCGGGTTTTGTGTATTTCATTATTGTATCCTCCCTTTATCAGAACATCGAAATAACAAACTGAACAAGCTCAATAATTGCATTTATCAAGCTGCTGATTATTCCTTTAAGCATTGAACCTGCTGCTGCGGGTTCTGTAACTGTCGGTGCTTCTTCCTCAGCCGGAATAACCTCGTCCGCCTGAACAAGCTCCGTTTCAAACAAAGCGCAGGAAACCGATAATGTAGAAATTTCGTCTGCAATCTCTATTTCCTTAACTTCGCCGTAGTGAGCCTCATTGTTTGCGTCAATAAGGTAAGATACTGCGTAAACAGTGTCGCCCTCATCGGGTCTGATTGTTGTTCTGAAAAGACCTGTAAGGTCTGTAGCTGTTTTTGTTGATGCAACCTTGCATACTTCGTCCGAATTGTTATTGATTGTAAGGCTGTCCTTCTGAGCTGCGTCTGTTGTGTAAATAACGCCGTGCTGCTTAATGCTGTTGCCTACAGCAGCTTTACTTGCAGAACGCTCTGCAAACAGTGTAACCGTACCGTCTTCGTTGGAATCAGCTCTTACGATATCCGTAACAAGGATACCCTTTGCTCTCTCTGCCTGATAAACATCCTTTGAAACGTAAACAGGAGTGAGGGTTCTGTCCTCTACAGCAAAGAAGTTGTAGGTTGAATATGTGCTGACAATTTTGCCGTCCTCGTCTACCCAGTAAACGAACCAGTCGCCGTTTGCGTTGATACCGTTTGCTTCCTTGATTTTAACAGTAGCAATCTGATATCTGGTTGACTTTGCGGGATTAATTGCCTGCTTAACGGTTGCGCCGTTGGTAACCTTAATATCATAAATCTCAACAGCAGGCTCCAAAGCCTTCTCTACTGTTGAACCTTCAACCTCAAGTGTTTCCGTACCGTTTGTAAGTACTATCTTGATTGTGAATGTTGTGTTGTTTGCAAGATTATTGTTCCTGATGCCGCATGTGAATTCCTTTACGGAATTAATAAGGTCCGCACATGTAAGCTCTGCGTCAAATTTTTCAGTAAGGCTGATTTCCTTGCCGGCTGTCATAGCGAAGGGCTCTAATTCTGTTAAATCATAAGAACCGTACTGACCTGCAAGTGTAACATCGCCTGCTGCAACATCCTTGTCGGCAACTATAACGATATCTGCTTTCCAGTCGTTGTAATATTCCGAACCTGCTTCGGCAACGGAATAGATAACCGCGTAATCAAGACCTGCGATTGTTGTTTCTTCAACGTTTGCTATGGGCTTAACATTTACAGCTTCAAGCTCTTTCTCTGCATCTGAGCCTTCAACATCGAGTGTTTCAGTGCCGTTTGAAAGAACAACCCTGATTGTGAATGTTGTATCCTCGGTAAGAGCGTTGTTGATAACGCCGCATGTGAATTCCTTAACCGCGTTTGCAAGGTCCCAGTATGTGATATTCTCGCCGAGAGCTGCAAGAAGGCTGTACTCTTCACCTGCTGTCATTGCCGGAGCGGCAAGTGACTTGTCGTATGAACCGTACTGACCTCTGAATGTTACTGCGCCCGCTGCAACATCCTTGTCAGCTGTGATGATGATATCTGCTGCCCAGTCGTTGTAGTTTGCTGAACCTTCTGTTGCGATAGTATACTTAACAGCATAGTCGTAGCCTGCTGCTGTAACTTCTTCAACGTTTGCTACGGGTTCAACAGTCTCGTTAACTGTCTTGTTTACTTCCGAGCCTTCAACCTCAAGTGTTTCCGTGCCGTTTGAAAGAACAACCCTGATTGTGAATGTTGTATCCTCGGTAAGAGCGTTGTTGATAACGCCGCATGTGAATTCCTTAACTGCGTTTGCAAGGTCCCAGTATGTGATATTCTCGTCGAGAGCTGCAAGAAGACTGTACTCTTCACCTGCTGTCATTGCCGGAGCGGCAAGTGACTTGTCGTATGAGCCGTACTGACCTCTGAATGTTACTGCGCCTGCTGCAACATCCTTGTCGGCTGTGATGATGATATCAGCAGCCCAGTCGTTGTAGCTTTCTGATGCTTCTTTTGCAATAGTGTACTTAACAGCATAGTCATATCCTGCTGCTGTAACTTCTTCAACGTTTGCTACAGGCTTATCATATCCTGCTGCAAATGATGAAAAAGCAGTCAAAGGCATAACACTGAGTACCATTATTATTGCAAGAACGATACTCAAAATCTTTTTTTTCATAAGAATTACTCCTATCTTATTTTGTTCATGGCTTTATTTAATGCCGGAGCCATTAACGGCTATGATTCAGACAAAACAGATTTTGCCTGATAACACCTCCCTGAACAAAATAAGAATCAAAGAACAGCGTCAGCAGAACGCACCTCAGTTCAAGGAATCTTAATTTGCAGATTACGAATAATACTTTTTTAAACACTCCTTGAGTATTCTTTAGCATAATATTACATTTTTTGCAAATTGTCAAGTAATTCCGGCGCATATCGGA
Source organism: Acutalibacteraceae bacterium (assembly GCA_045639705.1). Taxonomy (GTDB): domain Bacteria; phylum Bacillota; class Clostridia; order Oscillospirales; family Acutalibacteraceae; genus CAG-488. Next base: position 4,696 of record JAZUDP010000024.1, on the reverse strand, counting down.
GAAAAAAATGTACAAGTTGATATGTCTGTATAAAATTGCCGGTTTATAAAAAAGCAGACTGTGATGGTGTCTTTTCATCACAGTCTGTTTTTATTCACTGCTCTTTGACCGGCATAAATTCCGAGTAAGTATTAATGAGTTCAACAATTTCATCAAATGTTATAATACCCTTTTCAACGGGGATTCTGAGATACTGACCGTTAAACGCCTCATACTGCTCAGGGGTTACCAGATCGCTGAACACGCTGTAATCGTACAGTCCGTACTTTTCAACATCCGCATTAAATCCTGCCGTATCATATTTCAGCGTATCGCCCATTTCAACCCAGCAGTAAAGCTCCTCAGGCGGAGCAACAGAGAGCATTCCGTCCGCAAAAACATTGAAGGCGTTTTCGGATGTAACAGAGTAAGCTGTTGTATACTCCTCCGTGACATATGTGTCCGTCAGCGTTACAACCGAATATGTTCCGTCGTTCCGATACTGCACAAAAGCGTGTCCGACAAGCTCATCGCAGTTATCTGAATTAATATAAACGAATTTATTAAGGCCGATATCAAAAATGCCGTGGCTGCCTATCGTGCGGAGCGTTGTGCCGTCGGAAAACTCTGAATTTACAACCGTATAATAATCCCTGCCGTGGTTGACAATAATCGAAGCGGTTTTTGCCGTATAGCCGCCCTCAAAGAAATCCCACGCGGTCAGCTCATCGCTGAACGTAAGCTCCTCAACAGGCTTCTGTGTACCGTCGGCAAGCGTCAGCATTGTACCCTCGGCAAAGCAGGAGGTCGGACATGTATGAGCCGCTATATGATAACCGATATAGTAATAATATGTCTGACCGTTGCCCGCGGCAAATGAAAATCCTACATAAACGGTTCTTTCACCCTGGTCGGAGCCGATGGCGCCTGTCTTTCTGTACAGACCGAGACTTGAATCTCTGCCGTAGCCGTCCCAGCCCTTGCCGTTGTTAAAGCCCTCGGAATCATTGCGCCATATCAGACCGTCAGGCATTGCGGTGATATTTGTTGAAGTGCTGTAGGTTGTGTTCGAGCCTGAAACATCTGTATAATTCTTAATTGTTACACCGTTGAATATCGGATACAGAATATTGAAGTCCGAGGTGTTGTCCTTGAAGCCCGCCTCTGCAATAGTACAGTAAACAGTCTTTCCGCCGACAGTCTTTTTGCCGATAAGGTTTGTGCTTGTCTCGGAAACATCGGGCATTATATATGTAAGTCCGTCAATTTCAACCGTTTTTGTTCCGCTGATATTTCCGCTGCTGTTTTTGAAGGTGAATTCAGGAGCCTTTATTGCGGATATCGTTTCGGATACCTTTATTTTGAGCGTCTTGGTGTAGGTTCTGTTTCCGGCAGCCGTACCGTCACAGTTATAGTTGTACGGGTCTGTGGCCGTATAAACTACAGTGTAATCTCCCGCCTGATTAAAGGTGATTGATTTTCCTGTGTAATCTGTTCCGTTCATGCTGACAGAAACATCGAAGGTCTGACCGTATTTTGAGGCGGAGAGAATATTCGGGTCGAAATCGACCGAGCCGCCCTGCTCAAACGAGATATTAACCGCTCCGTCCTTGTATGTTGACGGATAGCTCCAGGTAAATGAAGGAACATACGGCATCTGCTCTGTGGGTTCATAAGCCGTTTCGCTGTAATACTTATTATAATCAGTTGAATCAAACGAGCTTTTAGGCGACATAACCCATCCGTTGGAGCCGACAAGCGAAACTGTTTTGGAGGTATAGCCGCTCAAAGCGGAGCCCGTTGCGTACGGAGCGTCGGGAGTCATGCTGACAATGCCCGCATTAACAAATCTGTCACCGTTATACGAGGTGTCAAGGCTGATTGAAAACATCTTGCTGAAAAGACTTGTTACCGCGTTGTTTGAGGTATCCGGATGCTCGCCCGCGGTATTGTCGCCCGCGCAATAGCTGACATCTCTTGTCTTTCCGAGCCAGTTGTACTGCCTTAAGTAACCCGTTGCGGTAATCTGCGAACCGGTCGCCGTTTCGGCAAGGACAATGCCGATGCCGACGCGCATACCGCTCGGAGTCTGTCTCGGCTGATTGACGGTTGTAACATCATTCAGATTAAGATTTCCCGCAGAAACCTCGATGTTTGCGTACCTTCCGCTGTCCAATACGGAATTATCAACAGTCAGGTTACCGCTGTCAACACGAACCGGGCAGCGCGAATTGGAAATATAGGAATTATAAATACAGGATGTACCCGTAGACTTTACGGTGTGCGAGAAATTATCATCGGAGGAGTAAATTGCGGTGTTGCTGTATACAGGACCGATAACGCGCACATTGTTAAGCGTTCCGTTGCTGAGATTTATTCCTCCGCCGAAACGGGCAATCGATACGCCGGATAAATCCACTGAAAAGCCGTTGCCGTACAGGGTTCTGCCGTTAACGCTCAGAGAAGCGCTTGCCTTAACATCGTTAAGAAGCACCACGTTGTTTGATGTTGCGCTCACGGCTTTTGTTGCGTTTGTACCGTTAACAACCTCAAGCAGGAGGGTCAGCGGCTCTCCGCCCTGAGAAATGCTTACCTTTACAAGTCCCGTATTCGAAAACTTCAGCGTACCCTGTGACCAGTCGGATGCGTCCGGAGTATAAGCCCCGACTGCATTGCCCGCAAGGGTTTCGGTGGTAAGCTGAACCTTTGTGCTGTCTATCGGTCTGGTTTCATCGTCAATTTCAAAAAGGCTTGAAAGAGCAACACTGTTTCCGTTTCCGACGCGGTACAGATATGTTTCGGCATTCGGGAATTTAATCTTCATGTTAACGCTTGTATCTTCGGGGTTTTCGTAAATGAAGGTCTGGTCTATTTCACTCAGAAATACGCCTGCTTCCTCAAGAGCCGTGCTGTCCGCTTCGTCAAACTGACCGTTTTTATCGCAGTCGGCCGCAAGCAGCTCCTCTTTTTCGAAATCGTTTTCCGAAAGAAGCGAAGCGGAAAGACATCTTACCGCTACCGCATCCATTCCGTTATAATATCCGTCGCCGTTCACATCGCCGACAATTATTATTGTATATGTATCAATTATATCTCCGGACAGTGAATCGAGTATATTCAGACATGTGCCTGTACCGATTTCATCCGAAATCTCAATATCGGCACCGTCGGCCGCTTCGATATACTGATTCAGCAGCTCTTCTCTGCTTATCCCCTGCTTCAGACCGTAAATAAGCTTCGACCGGTTATCAACCACTGCCGTTGAATCGGCCTTTGGATATAAATACGCCGCGGAGGATGTCTGAATACCGTCAGATTTTCCGTCTGCCTCTATGCAGTATGCCTGCGTAAACATAAGAAAAAACATAGCCGCCGCAAGCAAAATGCTTATATATTTTTTCATTTAAACAGCTCCTTAAGCTCAACAGAATACCGGGATTCTGATACACAATTCTTATTTTGTCTGATTTTAAGTAAGAATCGCCTCTTCTCACAAATAAATTATATTATGCGTACTGTCTTCAAGTCAACAGATAATTCCGCGAAAACATGATTTTGGATGGATTTACAAATATCGGATATAAAAAAACGGTTTTTTGACAATACCTCCAAGATGTCTTATCCCATCGGATACTTTTTACCAAAAAATGTTTGAGAAATATGTATTATATTTCCATAAAATCAAAGCTCCCCGCATCTTTTCCGATTGCGGAGAGCTTCAGCTGTTCATATAATAAATTTACATGTAAAAGATTTCAGCAGCAAGAATTACATTATAACCGTATTAGTTTTTCTCGGAGCATCAATTACCGATATATCCCACAGAATTATCATTATACAAGCTGCAAAAGACAGCAGGTTTGTTATGACAGAGACAATCAGACATCTGCTCCACTTCTCATCCAGTGACAGACGGTAGGCATAAGCCTCAATAATTATTACCGCCGCTTCCGCCACGCAAAGTACCGCGAAAACAATTCCTTCCTCTTCAATCAGCCCGAAAGTAAGGAACATTACCGTGGTAAGCAGGGGACTTGTCAGAAGATTACATTTCACGGCTACTTTAATAAATCCTCTGAGCCTTTCTGTAAACAGCAGCGGTATATTTTCCACGATAAGGGTTACTATCAGGAAAACAACCATGGAAAGAATATAAAAACTCATAAATCATCTTCCCCGTTCCATCCTGTATTTTCTGTATTTCTGCTCTCTTCATCCCTTTGCTGCTTATCTTTTTTCATCCTTATTATCATCGCGGCAACAGCGGCAATCAGAATCACAAAAATCGCAATGATTATAATCGCGCCTTCGTCAAAAGCCATGCCGAAGGTATCAGATATGGACGGAGCAGCTACATCAAGAACTCTCATTTTTTTACTCCCTTCTGTATAAACCGGTTTATTAAATACTGATTTTACAACACATCGGAAATCCGCGTCAATATTCAGATACGCGTTTTTGTCAGATAAACAGACCGATTATTGTTGTAATCAGATTGAAAATGAGCGATATCGGGTCAAAGCCGAGCAGCTTTATAACAGGTGAGGACAGACCCGATGTTCCGAACGAAATCTCATCCATGCTCAGCTGAGCATCCGTGCCTTCAAAGCAGAACTCAGCGTCCGCAACATCATTAAGGTATGTTCTTGATGCCGCGGCAGGCAGCTTTTTGCCCGAGAACAGAAGCGTATTCAGATTAAAGGTTATTTCGTGCCAT
>JAZUDP010000023.1:0-25781 GCA_045639705.1 Acutalibacteraceae bacterium | reverse complement strand
ACAGATGTAAACTTATGCGGTACAGTATCTGTGTAAGAATCAATGTATGAATCTCCGCAGTCGGGACAGGTGTGGATTGTATACCCTCTTTCCTTACATGTAGGAGCAACTACAGTGTCAACATAGTGACAGCCTGTCGCTTCTGTGTAGGAGTCTACATAAGAATCGTCGCAGTTCTTACAGTTATGGACAGTATATCCGCCTTCCTTACAGGTTGCAGGAACAACTGTGTCAGCATAATCATGACCTGTGGGGTCAGTATATGAATCAACGTATGAACCGTCACAATCCTTACAGTTGTGAACAGTATATCCACCCTCTGTACATGTCGGAGGAACTACTGTGTCAACATATACATGGCCTGCTGCTTCAGTATAGGAGTCAACATATGAATCTCCGCAATCAGGACAGGTATGAACGGTATAACCTTCTGCATCACATGTCGGTGCAACTACCGTATCGGTATAATGATGTCCTGTCGGTTCAGTCTGATTGTCGGTATATGAATCGGTACATCTTTCGCAAGCGTGGATTGTATATCCATCCTCAGTGCAAGTAGGAGGTATTACCGTTTCGGTATAGCTGTGACCGAGTGCAGGAATTGACTCTGTGTAGCTGTCACCACAAATTGTACAGGTATACTGTTTTGCTCCTTCTGTTGTGCAAGTTGGCTGAACCGTAATTTCACTATTATAGCTGTGGCTACATTCCGTAGCTTTCGGATAAAATTTAAATGCCGGTACAATACCATAGCAAGTATTATGAACTTTATCAGCATAGCAATAGTCGAAATTTACGCTAAACTTAATAATATCCATTCCTGTTGCACCAGGAGTTCCTCTAACAGCAACTTGTGATGAAGTTAAAGCAGAACGAAGCCAACAATATGCAAATCCAGTTTCAGAATCAATCCTACATCCAAGACATTTTGAATAGTCAGTAGAATTGTATATTGTTTTTGTTAAATCTCGTTGTAATCCATATGAGCTATTTATTGCATCATAAAATGTTAAAATAAAAATTTTATCATTTGTATTGCTTCCATTAGGTATATTATTACATGGACAATAATTAAGATTTAACGACAAACCAATCTGAATTTGTTCATCTTCTGAAAAAGCGGTATCGTAAAAATCGTTATTAAGCCATTCACGCAAAGAACTTGTTCCCCAATCAGATGCAAATTTTTTATATAATATACTATTATAGTGGTCATCTTTTGAATTCCCGTTATTATTATCATGATAATATACTTCATTCTGAAACGGTTGAGAATCTATAACATTAACGCAAGATACTAATCCGGTTTCCGGGTCGTTAACCATCCAAAATAATGGTTCATACTTGAAATAATATGCATTATTTGCTGAATATCCGTTACTGTATTGCTTCTTTGTGTTAAAATACACAGCACGGTATTTGTTTCCATTATAAATAATATCTTTATATTTAATATAATTTGATGGTGAAGTATTAGTATTATCGTAATAATAAACCGACCAATCAAAATTATTCTCCACACTTTTTATTCCATTAAGGAGTTCTTCGTTCTTAACTTCACTCTGTGGATATTGACCAAATGAAAATGTACTACCAACAGTCAATTCAGCAGTTTCTGTTTCACTGCATTCAGTACAATGCCTGATTTTTTCACCCGTGTAGCCATCACTGTTATCAACCATCCAGTTTGACCATGTATGACCCGTTGCGGGAATTGTTTCTGCATAGCTATCGCCGCAAATCGAACAGGTATACTGTTTTGTACCTGCTTCAGTACAGGTCGGTTCAATTATTACCGATGTATATGTGTGAGCCGTTGCCTCGGTGTAGGAATCTACATAATAATCACCGCAGGTCTTACAGGTATGAACTGTATAGCCGCCTTCCTTACAGGTAGCAGGAACAACAGTATCACAATAATCATGTCCCGATGCATCGGTATAAGCGTCAACATATGCATCTCCGCAATCAGGGCAGGTATGAACTGTAAAGCCCCTGTCCTTACAAGTCGGAGCAACTACTGTGTCAGTATAGTGATGTCCTGCTGGCTCTGTCTGATTATCGGTGTATGAATCAGTACATCTTTCGCAAGCGTGGATTGTATATCCACCCTCAGTACAGGTAGGAGGTATTACCGTTTCGGTATAACTGTGACCGAGTACAGGAATAGCTTCTGTATAGCTGTCGCCGCAAATCGTACAAGTATACTGCTTTGTGCCTTCTTCAGTACAGGTAGGCTGTTTAACTATTGTTTCCCGATAACTGCAATTATGCTCTTCGATAGAATTGAAATTCAATCTAAAAGCGGGAACAACTCCAATAAATGTTTGATCTATAAACTCAGAAGAAATGCCATAATCATCTATACATTTAGCAAAGTCAGAACACTCCGGAGAACGAAGCCACCACAATATACTGTATTCGCCACTCGGATTGTCATGGTCAAAAAGCTTTCCGCATCCCTGGCACAAAGCATAGTCGGTTGCATGTAATGTTTTAGCTGTATCTGCAGCATATTCTCTTGAACTAAAACCGTATTCTTTATTTTTTGCATCATTATATGAGAGGAGATATATCTTGTCAGAAGTGTCTATACTGTCATATTGTGATGATAAAGTACTATTATTCACAAGGCACGATGTGCTTATCTGCGACTTCTCTGTTGATGTAAAAGCTGTGTTATAGAAATCATTGTTCAACCATACTCTGAGACTGCTGTTTGCCCAGTTACTTGCGTAATATGTCTGACTGCTGTCTCCCCAAGCCTCATCGTTAGCGAAGATAACATAATTGTTATATGCCTGTGAATCTATCGCACTGGTACACATTACATAACCATCTAACGGGTCGAGTATACGCCATGTGAGAGGTTCATATTTAAAGTAATATACATTATTTATATAATAGCCGTTATCATTTTGATATGAATTTGAAGCGGACAAAGAAAAGCCCGTTTCAGCTGGTCTGTAGGCAGAAAAAGTTACCGCTCTGTATTTGCTACCGTTATAGCTTATGTCAGCATATTTCATGTAATCAAACGGCATCATATGACCGTCCCAATCATCTGTTCCGCTGTAATAGCCGTAGCTTATCCAGTTCTTTTCAATACTATTCAATTCAGCAAGTAATGCTTCATCAGTTACTTTGCTCTGTGGATAAGAACCGAATTCTACTATATCTCCTGTTTTATAAGAAGTAATTTTTTCATTCGAAATTACACTTGTCTGTATTATTGAATTCAAATTGACTTTTAAAGCAGGTCGGATACCAGAGTCAACATAAGTAGTATGATAGGAGTTAATTATTACACCACTTGATGTGACAATACAAGCCTCGTAGCCATTATGTCCCGCTGTTCGTAACCACCACTGAACATTACCGGTAGCTGAAACATACAGCCCTTGGCACTTGGCATAATCCGTTCCCGTTGTTACTCTGGTTTGATCTGCTTCGGTATTTGAGGCAAAACAAAGATTTGGGTTTTGGACTTCGCTGTAAGAAAGAAGATAAATCTTGTCTGAAGTAGAATTTGAGCCAAAAGCCGAACGCAAAGAAGAATATCCGGAGTTATTAATATTGCTGCACTCTATTATATTTTGCTGTGTATTAGAAAAAGCCGTGTTGTAAAAGCTATTATTGAGCCATTCCCGTAGACTGCTTTTTTCATAGTTATTAGCATAATATGTTTTTTCCGGGTCTCCCCAATCTGAGTAACTATTGTATGGATCTGGGGTGTTTTCGGAATGACCGGAATAATTATTAAATGCTTGTGAATCTATTACTGTTTCAGAAAGTAACAATCCTGATACAGGATTAATTACTTTCCATTTAATCGATTCATATTTAAACCAGTATACATTTCCGCAAAAATAACCGTTCTTCGATTGATATTCTGTAGAAATGTACGGGGATGAAGCAAGCTTTGTTTCAATTGGTCTGTATGATTCAATATTTACTCCTCTGTACTTTGAATCTCCCAGCACCACATCTTTATATTTCATAAAACTCCCGGGAGTCATTGTTCCGCTTCCGTCTGCAACTGTTCCGGTTCCCTTTTTGCCGGAATAATACCCATATGAAATCCATTTGCCGGTATCACTATTCAATTTTGCAATGATATTTTCATCTTTTTCTTCTGTCTGCGGATACCAGCCGAATTCAATAATATCTCCTACAGAATAATTTGAAAAACCAAAAGCACTGGCCTTGTTTGAAAACATCTTTCCGAAATCAAGACCTACAAACGGAACCGCCGCCAAAATCATAACGATAGTTAATAATATTGATATTGCCCTTTTCAGTTTATTTTTCATATAGAATCCTCCTCTATATAAACTTATACATAATAAATTATATAACATTATTTTCCAAATTTCAATTAGACAAAATAGCTAAAATCAATCAGATACCAGCTTATCAAAGCCTATGTTAAGCAATTCACAGATTTTCGGAAAGTTCTTGAGATTCGGTGTGCTGTCGCCCATTTCATAGTGCGCTATCGCCGAGCGGTCAAGACCGAGAGCGTCAGCAACCTGCTGCTGTGTAAGTCCTGCCGCTAACCGTGCATTTTTAAAATTCTCTGCAAAGCTCATAAAACCCTCCGTAAAAATAAAAATGCGCCCAGCCGAAGCTGAACGCACGAAAAATGTCAGCTCCTATTGCTGCGACACAACTTCAAGCTATCCATACGGAATGTTGAAACAGAGCTTACACTTTTACCAAGATGATATAAGTGCAAACCGTATAAATAGCTCATATTAAGTTGTGTCGCATGGTTGTATTTTAACATATTCCCAGAGTTAAATCAATATATAAATTTCGCTGTTTTTCGACATAAAACGCAAAAATTCATTTCGGTGAGAGAACGAACCATATCGTACTTACAGAAAAACAAAACCACTCCCGAAAATGTAAATTCGGCATGCATATATATGTATCGTTTACCATAATTCAAGCCGTCTGATGTGACTTTTAACGAGTCATTATCAGACGGCTTTTTGCGTTTATATGGACTTTTTTACTGTCGTTTTACAGTGATTTTTTAGCAAAATCTCAGTTTGTTTTCCTAACTCCCCACAGCTTGCATTTTCAGCCGTTTTCTCTCGAGTATTTGCTTATGATTTCAAAAGATAATTCCCCGGCAATATAAAAACCATGCCTGAAATTATCTTTGCTGGAACCTTTGTTTTTCCTTATAAATAATTGTTCAAAATGCACGCTGTGAAGCACACAAATTAATTACCCGTTTTCAAGAGCCGATGGCAGATTTGTTTCTGCTGTCGGCTCTTTTTATTTATAGATATTTTTTTACGAAAGGTCGTGATAACCGACACATTTTCATCCGCCTATCCACACGAAACCAAATCTATTTATGAAAGGAAATTGTTATGAAAGTTTTAAGCTATGAAAAAATCAACGGAGAAATCGTTCTCAAAGTATCCATGTCCAACGACGAATTTAACGACCGTTTTGTTTACTGCGACTCCTGCGGTAAGATTATCCACATCGACGATGCCTTTGAGCATGACGGTGAATTCTTCTGCAGCAGCTGTATCGATACCTGCCATGAATGTGGCCAGGTTCTTCCTACTAATCTTCTGTATGAAGTTGCCGACAGCTCAGTTCACTACTGCCGTTCCTGCTATGATGAGGTTACCTACGAATGCCATGACTGTGGAGAACACTTCCGTTACGAAGACAGCGTTACTGTTGCCGACGATGACGAGTATTACTGTGAAAACTGTATCGATGACCACAGAGGCAGCTGCCTTGATGAGTACCACACAATGAAGCGTTCAGGTGAGTATGAGTTCTACGGAAATGAGGAAAGAGAATCCGCCCCGTACATGGGTGTTGAGATTGAAGTTGATTCAGACCATCACATTTCCATCAGCCCGATTCTTGACTGGCTCTGGGATGAGTGGGGCGACTTCCTGCATCAGGAGCATGACGGCAGTCTGGAGTACGGTTTTGAGAATATCACAATGCCTGCTTCATTATCGTATCATCTTTCCGTAATGGACAAGTACAAGAAAACCTTTGATTATCTGCTTGACTGTGGCTTGCGTGGACACGATATCGGCACAGCAGGAATTCATGTTCATATTGACCGTACATATTTCGGTTCTTATCAGGATTCTGCTATTGCAAAACTGCTGTTTATCTTCGAAAAATACCGCAACGAGTTACAGAAGTTCGCAAGACGTACAACCTATCAGCTTGACAGATGGGCAAGGAGCAGAAAGACCTGTTCTGATTCTTCCCCGTGGATTAAGAAAACAGTAAAAGAAGCAAAGGAATATCCTTCGTATCAGGACAGATATTATTCCGTCAATCTCTGCAATGCCGATACAATCGAAATCCGCATTTTCCGTTCAACACTTAATATCGAAACCTTTGAAGCCATTCTCCGCTTTGTTGACAGACTTGCTTATTTAGCAAAAACTGTCAGAGCAGTAGATGTGGCTTCAATGTCTTTTGAAGAGCTTATCGGTGATGATGAGTTGGTTCTTGCTTACTGGAAGAGAATCGGAGGTGCTGAATAATGTGTATCGCTGTTTATTCACCTAAGGGCAACAACATTCCCTGTGAGGACTACCTTCACAACTGCTTTGATAACAACTCAGACGGAGCAGGATTTGCATTCAATCTCAACGGTCATGTTGAAATCGTAAAAGGATTCATGGATTGGCAGAGTTTCATCAGTACATTTAGGGAATATGATTCTGCGTACTGCCTCAAAAACAGAGGTGTACTCATCCACTTCCGCATTGCTACTCACGGCAAGGTAGACGCTGCAAACTGTCATCCGTTTCCGATAAGTGACAGTAACAAACAGTTAAGCAAGAACAGAACAAATGCCGACTATGCCTGTGTACATAACGGGATTATCAAGCTGACAACAGACGATGCCAAGCGTGAGCAGAAATACTCAGATACTTTCATCTTTGTCCGGGATTATCTCAGTAAGATTGCCTCAAATAAGGGTTGGTTCAGAAACAGGAACAACATTCAGCTTGTCGAGCAGCTTATCGACAGCAAGATGGCAATTCTTAACTCCCGTGGCGACATCATATCAACATCGGGGTTCAGAAAAGGCCCAGATGGGAACTATTACTCCAATGACAGTTATTCCTATTCTCAGCGTTTCAGCTTTTACGATGACTGTTATTTCCCTATGTTTGATCAGCACCTCATGATGCTCAGACGCGGAGAGTCGGTTCTGTTCGATGATGGGGACTGCGAGGATTACGATGAAACTTATCCTGCTCTCTGTACCCGTGACGGTGAGGTATTCTTCGCTACGGATTACAGCATCTTCAACGGTACTGTTTCAGCTAATGACCTTATCTATGTAGGCGACGGAGTGTTTATCAACAGTGACAATCCGTTTGATGAGAACGGAGAAGTAAAGGCTATTGATTTCAGAAAGGATATCAAGTGCAAGGGAGGTTACAGCTGTGGCTACGCTATATGAAATGACAAAGGAAGTAGAAACCCTGTATGCTCTTCTTCAGAACGATGAGATTGACGAGCAGACATTTGCAGATACCTTTGAAGCAATGTCAGCAGACAAGATTGAAGGTTATTGTCAGATTATTCGTCAGTTATCATCCGATGAGGAAATGTTCAAGTCTGAAATTGACAGATTGAGCAAGCGAAAGAAAGTCTGTGAAAATGCTCAGGCAAGGCTCAAGGAAAGAATGGTCGATTACTTAACTGCTGCGAATATCGACAGAATAAATACAGGTACTTTTCTTGTTTCTATTGCTTCAACGCCGTCTGTAAATATTATTGGTGAAGAAAAGATACCTGCTGAATATCGAATAGCTCAACCCGACAAAATTGACAAGTGTGCAATCAAAACAGCTCTCAGAACAGATGTTACTGTTCCGGGAGCTGAAATCATTTTTACGAAAGGAATCAGAATCAGATGAAATTCAGAGATTTGACAAGTGAGGAAATTGAGGTAAGGGTACAGTCTGTCGCAAAGAACGACAAAGGCGTTATCCTGCTTCTCTACAAGGATGCAAGAGTGGATCAGAACATCCTCGATGAAACAGTTACCCCGAAGCACTGGCAGAAGGATTACTACGAAGCAAACGGTATTCTGTTCTGCAAGGTCGGAATCAACGTCGGAGCATTGACGGGAACATACGATACATGGGTATGGAAGTCAGACTGCGGAAGTGAATCAAACATCGAAGCACAGAAAGGTGAAGCAAGCGATGCTTTCAAGAGAGCCTGTTTCAACTGGGGCATCGGCAGAGAGTTATACACAGCCCCGTTCATTTATGTTCCTGCTGACAAATGCAATATCTCAAACGGCAAGTGTTTTGACAAGTTTGTTGTTGAGAGAATCAAGACGGTTAATAAGCACATTGTAGGTCTTTCGATTGTGAACATGTCCTTGAAAACAGATAACCCGAAAGACAAACGTTGTTTCGTATGGGCAAAGGAGGTGGTTGACAATGGCTGATCTGATTTTCTGCGTTTTATGCTTATTCGTATTATGGCTTATTGATGACGGTACAGGAAGATACAGATAAAGAAAGGAATAATATTATGTCAAAAATGATTACGGTGGTTCTTGCAGAACCCGGAAAGAAAGCAAAGGTCACAGAGATTGAGAATACACTTGAGAACCTTCAGAAGATTGTCGGAGGATATATTGAGTGCGTATATCCGTTTGAGGATAATGTGGGTATCATATGCAATGAAGAAGGTAAGCTTATAGGCCTTGAACCGAACAGAGTTATGAGGGATGATGACGGAAATGCTGTGGACATTATTTTCGGCACGTTCATTATTACGGGACTGACAGAAGATGATTTCGGCAGCCTTACTGATGAGCAGGCTGAATACTATCTTGAAATGTTCAGATGTCCTGAAATTATTATAAGGACGGGAAATGGGTTCGTTGCGCTTAAAATCGAGGAATAACGGCTTAAAAACTGCGATTTATCAGTGGAAATATCCCGGTTTGCTCTGAAAATATAAGCAAGCCGGGATACCTTTTTAGTTATAAATTCAATAAAGACTATACCTTTTCAGAAAAAAGATAGCCATTCGTATACTTTTGAGATTTTTCAACCATACATTTCTCCTTGATAAATATAGGTTTTTCGTTAATATACCTGGAAAATCCGGGTAGCCATTCGCATGTTTTTATGTGTTTGCATCTGATTTCATAATTATATGTTTGTGTTCTGAAACCCTTGATAATGCTGCGTTTCGGGGCTTTTCGGCACAGATAAAAACAGAAGAGGACAGTTGAAAAACTGCCCTCTTTTGGTGCTGGTGACCGGGGTCGAACCGGTACGATATTGCTATCACGGGATTTTAAGTCCCGGGCGTCTGCCTATTCCGCCACACCAGCATATTTTGTTTTCACTGCCGATATATTATACATAACCCGCACGGATTTGTCAAGAATCAATGCGGGTTTTATTTATTTTTTGCTTTATTATTTTGTTTTTGATCTGATATGATTTATAAGCGGCGCAAACTCCCTGCTCAGGTCATGGTCGCGGCATTCATCAAGATTGATTTCGAGCAGCTCGTCGATATTTTTCAGCATTTTTTCCGTATCAAAGCTGCCGCACATTCTGATATAGCCGTAATCCTTAAGCCAGCTTTCAAAAACACCTGAGGTTTTGTTGTTTGAATTATCAAAAACAACGCAGGGCGTTTTGGTAATCGCGCAGAAAATCATGCAGTGAAGTCGGTCGGTTACGACAACCTTTTTTGTTCTGAGTCCTGCCCAGAAGCGTTCAAGCGTATCGGGCAGGTTTTCCGGTCTGCATTCGTCCTCCGTCACATCAACGGTGTCGGTAAATTCAACATCTCCGTATTTCTCACAGAGAATATTTCTTATTTTCTCGCTCTCGGCGTCAGAAAGATGCATTTCCAGGTCTTTTCTGAGTACGCAGAGTACGCCGTTTCTCTCATGCTTCGGCTCCATTTTGCTGAGATACAGAACCATGTCGGGAACAAATCCGATTTCCGAACTGAAGCTTTCCTGCATCATTTTCAGCGATTTCGGCTCGCGCGTGAATATTTTCAGATTTTTGTTTTTATTATATGTTTTTATTGTCTTCCTTTTACGCATTCTGCCGTACGGCGTATCGGTAAAGCCCATTGTCTGCGGAAAGGATACAACGGGGTTATCGGGGAATTTTCTGATTACAAAACGCCGTGCGTTCTCAAGCGCAACATAGAGGTCATCCATGTTGCCGCCGCCGAGAATCGTTATTATATCGTCCTTTGTCAGTATGCGCTGAAGCTCCTTCATCCACGGGTAGGTCTTATAGCCCGCAACCATAATAACCTCATAATCCGGGAAATTGTCACGGAGGAATTTTTCGTGAGCGTAGGTCAGCGCCATATCGCCTAAATTCTGATAATATCCGCAGAGGAAAACGTAAAATTTCTTTTTGCCGATATATTTATCAAATTCGGGAACCTTTTCAGAAAAAAACTCCGCCATGATTTCCGACTTGATTTTATATTCAATCTCTTTGATTTTTCTGTTCATCAGCCGATTCCTTTCGATTTCAAAATCAGTTTTCTGAAATTATACAGTACAAGCATCTGCTTTTTCAGATACAGCTCCCCTGTTACCTTCTGCGCCTTTGAAATTCCTCCGCCGAGGCTTACCTTAATCGCTTCGGTTATTTCAGGTACAGAGTACATCTTTTTTATCCCGTTTTTAAACACCTCATAGGAACCGCTCTTGCAGAAATTGTCAATACATCCGTACGCCGCTCCCGAAATCATTTCGTTAACTCTGTCCTCACAGCTGATTCCGCGTTTCTTCAGAAAATCTCTGACAAAACCGATAAAACACAGATCTTTTTCAAGTCTGCCCTCACGGTATGCAACCGTAAGGGAATTCAGGCTGATTCTGTACCGATAAAGTATCTCGTCAACCACCGCGATACGGTTTATGCCGTCCAAAATCATGAGGTTTGTATAAATATCCTCACGGCTGCAGATTTTATCGGAAACAAAGCAGTCATCGGTCAGGCAGTCTGCCCTGTAAAGATGATTCCAGTAAAAAACGGGTATTACGGTTTTATCCGCTGCTCTGTCGCTTATTGCGGGAAGAATTATTTTTTCATTAAAATCCTCTTTTTCGATTACTGCCGTTTCGGATATAACCCTTGTCTGTCTTTCCACTACTCCGAATTTTTCATATCCGCAGGCGGAAACCTCCGCGCCGTTTTCCATGCAGGCGGCAAGGAGCTTTTCTATAAGCCTCGGCTGAAGCACATCATCCGAATCCGAAAAATAAATATACTCGCCGCAGGCTGACCTTCTGCCCGCAGCACGGCAGCTTGTAGGGCCTCCGTTTTCCTTATCGATTACAGTGATACGACTGTCCTTTGCGGCATATTTTCTGCATATTTCAAGCGTGGAATCGGTCGAGCCGTCGTTGACAAGAATTATTTCAAGATTTTTATGTGTCTGATTTATTACGCTTTCGATACACTCGGCTGCGTACTTTTCGACATTAAACATCGGTATTATTACCGAAACGGAATTATCAGGCATTTAATCACCGCCATATTGTTTTCACAAGGTATTATACCATACAAATAATTCTTTTCAACATCAAAATTGTATTTACAAAGTTTATTTTATGTAGTAAAATAATTTGAGGTGTATGATAATGAAAATATTTATTGCAGCTTCCTGGCTCAGACTCGGCGGAGGTGTTACGCGCACGCTGCTTGAGCTTTTCAGACACATTGATTACAGCAGACACGATGTTACGCTCATGCTCATGGAGCTTGACAGGGATGTTCTGCAATATGTTCCGAAGGAAGTTAACGTGATTGAATCCGGCGACAGATTTCAGACGGAAAGTGCCGGAAGCATTATCAGAAACACCCTGAAAAGCGGTAAGATTTTTACTGCGGCATCGTATGCGCTTAATACCGCGGCTTTTCGCCTGACCGGAGACAATTTCCGTCATCAGTCATGGATTACAAAGCACATGAAAAAGCAGGATGCGGAATATGATATCGCCATTTCCTACGCCATGATGAATTCCATTGTCAACAAGTATGTTATCGACAATGTCAGGGCGAAGAAGAAAATACTGTGGTGTCATATTGATCTGGATATATACAAGCCGCAGTACATTAAAGGACTTGAAAAGCTTTACAGACAGTATGACAGAATCAACTGCGTTTCTCAAAGCTCGCTTGAGTCGGTAAAGAAACGATTTCCCGAGCTTTCGGACAGGCTTCATATTGCTTATAACTTTATTGACAGCGAGAAAATCATTGCGGAGTCGGCAGCCGCACCCGATATTGATGTTCCGGAGGATAAAATCAGACTCTGCACAGTAGGACGCATCACCGACCAGAAGGGCATTGACATGCTTGTTGAGGCAGCCGATATGCTTAACCGAAACGGTTATGATTTCGTGTGGTGGGTTATCGGCACAAGATACGGCGACGAACTGAACCGCAGGATAGAAAAGAGCATTGAGGAATACGGGCTCGAAGAAAAGGTTCTGCTTCTGGGCGAAAAGAATCCCCCCTACCCGTTTATGCGTGCATGCGATATTTATGTTCAGCCGTCACGTTACGAGGGCTACTGTACAACCACAAACGAGGCGCGTATACTCTCAAAGCCTGTTGTCACAACCCGTGTCGCAGGTGCGGAGGAGCAGTTCCGCGACGGTGTTGACGGCATAATAACCGATATTTCCGCAGAAGCGGTTTACGGTGCTGTTTCAGAGCTTATCACATCGCCTGAAAAACGAACCGCCTTATCGGAAAATCTTAAAAACAATCTCAGATTATCACAGGAAAATTCTTTTGAAAGTATGATTTCATGAATGACACAATAAGTATAATTGTTCCCGTTTACAATGCCGAGGCATATCTTACGCGATGTGTTGAAAGCATTGAAAACCAGACATATAAATACTTTGAACTGATTCTCGTTGACGACGGCTCTGCCGACGGTTCGGGAAAGCTTTGTGATGACCTGAAAAATAAATACGGAAACATTTCCGTCATACATCAGAAAAATTCCGGTCCGAGTGCTGCAAGAAACCGCGGTATTGATTCGGCGGGCGGAAAATATGTTCTTTTCTGTGACAGTGACGACTATATTGCGCCCGATATGCTTCAAAAGCTTACCGCCGCAAAAGAGCTTTATCCCGAAAGACTGCCCGTCTGCGGAATAAAGAAGATTTCATACGATTCGGAAAAGGACTGCCTTATTGACGGGGAAAAAATTCAGGCTGTTGATAAATGCGATTTCTTTAAAATACAGAAGGCACAGCTTTTCAACGCTCCTGTTAACAAGCTTTACGAAAAAGAAAAGCTTGACGCCTTCGGCATAAAATTCAATCCATCCGTTTCGCTCGGCGAGGACCTTGTTTTCAACGCGGACTATGTAATACGTTCGGGATGCGACTTTTCGGTTGTAAATGAGCCGCTGTATTTTTACGACACCGGCGTCAGCAACAGCGCAAGCAAAAAATATCTGCCGGACATACTCGAAAACTATATCGCAATGGATAACAAATTCCGCGAGCTTATTGAATCGACGCGAACCGATATGAACAAATACGGGGAGCGTTACTCGACAATTCTTTTATATAATATTGTCAATGCAATAAAAAATACAATGTCATCGGACAACCCTTCATCAGGTCCGGAAAAAATCAGATACATCAAAAAAATACTTGATTCATTTAATGTTAACGATATTGTATCGAAAGCTGACTGCAGTTCTTACAGCAGCATCTATCTTAAAATGCTCTGCTCCGGCAACGCACAGCTCATTTACACCTTCAGAACAATCAGAAAATAATACGGGGAGGAAAAAATGAATAAGAATTCAAGAACAGAAAATTCTTTAATCAACCTTGTCGTAACGCTTGGATGCCAGTTTCTGACGCTTATCCTTAATTTTGTTGTCAGAACCTATTTCATCAACATTCTCGGTACAGGCAGTCTCGGAATAAACGGTCTTTTCTCAAATATCCTCACCGTCCTTTCCCTTGCAGAACTCGGAATAGGTTCGGCAATAGGTTTTTCACTGTATAAGCCCGTTGCCGACGGAGATGAGGACAGAATTTCCGCGCTTATGCACTTTTACAAACAGGCGTACAGAATTATCGCCCTCAGCGTTGCCGCAATCGGAGCAGTGCTGATTCCGTTTCTGAAATATCTGATAAAAAGTGATATTCCGCTGAATCAGGTTATTATTTTCTATATTCTCTATCTTTCCAATACGGTTTTAAGTTACCCGCTTTCATATAAAGCAACTATGCTTTATGTTGATCAGCGAAGCTATATTACAAGAATAATCGCTACGGTTTTCAGCGTTGTACAGAATGCTGCGCAGCTCACCGTTCTGTTCCTGACCAAAAGCTATGCCGCATACATTATTGTTATGATTTGCTGTACGGTTCTGAACAATGTAATCGTCGCGATAATTGTTGACAGGCAGTATCCGTTTATCAGGAAGAACAGGTCGCGTCTTAAAAAAGAAGAGCAGAAGTCGATTTTTGATAATATCAAAGCGATGTTCTACTATAAAATCGGCGGCGTCCTTGTTAACAACACTGACAACATTCTTATTTCAAAAATCATCAACACGGCAACGGTAGGTCTTTATTCCAACTACACGCTCGTTATCAACTCCGGAATGATCTACATCGACCTTATTATCGGTTCGGCAACGGGCAGTATCGGAAACTTCAATGTAAATGCAAGTAAACAGGATTCTCAGAAGCTTTTCGAGGCTTTATCGCTTTTTGATAACCTGCTTTACAGCTTTTCCGTTATAGGTATATATACACTTATCAATGATTTTATCACGATATGGCTCAGTACGCCGAAGTATCTTCTTGACGAAGCAACCCTTATAGCCATCGTACTCAACACGCTTGTAAGAGGGCTTTCGTCAAGCACCGCTACATTCCGTTCAACAACAGGTCTTTTCAAGGAAACCAAATACATATTCATGTTCACTGCGGTTTTAAACATCATACTTTCCATTGTTCTCGGAATCAAGCTCGGTCTTTGCGGTATAATCTTTGCCACCTCGATTTCAAAGCTTCTTACCAACTTCTGGTATGAGCCGTACATGCTCTATAAAAAATGCTTTGAAATGAGCTGTATTCCGCATTTCCTTAAGCGCGGAATGATTACGGTAATCACTGTTGCATGCTGTGCAGGCTTTAAGTATCTTTTCTCATTCTTCCCGCCGGTTGATAAATTTGTTTTTATCGAAAAAGCGATTATCGTTACGGTTGGTACAAGCCTTGTATTCTTCCTTGTTTATTTCCGCACAGAAGAATTTAAATTCATCGTTGCAAAATTAAAGCCGTTTGTTAAAGAAAAATTCAATAAGTTCTTTAAAAAAGCGTAAAGAAAAGGAAGAAGCCCCGGCTTCTTCTTTTTTCGTAAACCGACAGGTTAATTACGACTGATTCATCAAAAAACGGAGTCCGGCAGTTTTCTGCCGGACTCTGAGTATTATGTTCTGTTTTATTTCATCATGCAGTTATACATAACGCCGCTTACAACCTTAAGAATGAATGTAGCAACATTGTTTGCGCCTCTTTCAAACTTGTCGCCGAAGGTCTCCTCTGCGGGTTCAAGTGAAGAACCGTAAAGGATGTTGTTTCGTCTGAGATAGAAATCAGTCTTGTAAGCTTCAAGCTCGTCGGGATCCATTGTTGTGTTGTTGGCAACCTTTGCGCCTTCTCTGAGGAGTGCTTCAAGAGCTTCTCTGTCAGCTCCCTCGGGAAGCGTACCAGTATAAAGCATATTGCTGATGCTCTTAAGAGCGCCTGCAAATCCGTTTGCATCGCGCCATTCATTGAACTGCGGATACTTATCGGGATAGGAATCAATGCTTGTGAAGTTATTGTCAACAAGAAGGCATATTGCAAGCTTCATGATAGCATCGTTTCTGCCTGTTGATTCGTGGTTCTGATTATGGAAGAAGAAGGTCTGGTCGGGAAGAAGACATGTGCCTGCGTCAACAAGGTTGTACTTGTCAACATACTTTCCGCCTGCAACGGGCTTGTAATCAGCGGGAAGCTGAACATCAACGCCGTAGCTTGTTACGCCCATGCCTGTTGAGGAAATGTTGATGATACCGTCAGCATTTACCTTTTTCCATGACTCAACAAGAGGATACATTCTGTAGTTGTAGTCAACAATATCAAACGCCTTAACGCCGTACTTGCTCATCTGATATTTGATGTTTTCATATCTGTTGAGCTGTGCCTTGTAGTGTGTATCAGTCTGCGCTCTGATAACCTTGTCCTCGCTGCCTGAAAGATACTTTTCGGCTGCTGTGGGATATGCGTCAGAGCTTACAAGACCCCAGATGCATGTTGAATTCTTGAGGCATCCGATAAGAGCGTCAAGACCCTTTTCAAGAACTGAGTTTACAACCTCGGGCGGAAGAAGATGAAGAACAACGTTTACAAGGTAGCCGAGCCACGGTGTATCGTCGTCGTCAAGAAGTACCGGGAAAATTTCGTCGTAAAGTGACTTTGTATCGCTGATAAAGCCCTTCGCAAAAAGGTCACCCATAAGAACAGTACCGTCAAGTGCGGGAATAATATAAACGATTCTGTCAAGATACTGACCTACATCAGGATGTCTTTCAAGAAGATTTGCAGCGAGCGAACCGCCCTGGCTGATGGGAACGATGTTAGCCTTGCCTGTGGGTGACTTTGAAGCAGCCATTTTGATGAAAGCGTAAAGCTCGTCAACTGTCTCTTCAAGGTTGCCGAATGAGCAGTATGAGAAGAAATACAGATGCTCTTCGTCTACGATATCAGCATAGTCAACAAGGGGAATCTGGTCGTAGATATAATCCTTATCCTCCTGTGAAAGCTCTGCTACGGGAGCGTTGTACTTGTCAGCCTTTACATTAAGCTTAAGCTTGCCGTTGCTGTCGCTCTCAATCTTGCTGCCGATAATTCTGGCAAGTGTGCTTGCAAGATTATTTGCGAGCAGGTCGCCGATATCACGCTGTGTAACGATTGCGAGAAGCAGCGGTACAAGAACCTTTGCGACTGCGAGAAGAACGATTTCCAGTGTTGTATCAAGGAAAAACGGAGCTTCGTATACATCGCCGTCCTTGTTTGTTGCCAGTGTACCGTCATCATTGTAAAGTCTTGTCATTGACTGGAACAGACCGGGAATAATGATGGAATTGCTGATTTTGTCGGGTTCGATTTTGTCTGTTGTGAGGTAGCCGTAAAGGCCGTCCTCTTTGAAATCCTCTGCCGAAAGCGGCTTCAAATTGCTTTCATTGGCAGCTGCCATTGCTGTTGAGAAATAACAGCAGGAAAGAAGCATGGCAAGTGTAAGAACAATTGAGATTGCGCATTTTACTGTTCTTTTCATTTATTACCCTCCCTGAAACTAAAAATAGTCAGATGTATTTACCGATACATCATAACTATTTTATAATATCACAATATATTATTTTTTTCAAGATAAAGAGTCCCAACATTTTCCGTCTTAATTCACAAATCGAGCATATAATTCTTGTGCATTGCGTATCCGCCAGCCGTTATTCCGGTAAAAACATCCGCCGTATCGACATCAATACGGCGGACTAAGAAAAATCTACTGCTCATCCCCTGACGAAACAATTGAATAATACGCTCTCGCGGTAATCTTATAAATGACCGCATAAAAGATTCCGAAAGCGGCAAACGCGATTGCAGTAACAATCAGCACGAGGCCGAGATTGTTCAGATTGAAAAGCTGCAGGAGCTTCCATATAGGCGGAAACGCAAAGCCTAAATGCAGACCGGCAAACAGAAGCGGAGCGAAGAAAACCGTTTTTGTCTGAGAATTGATGCTCTTTTTTATATCCCGCTTCGTCATTCCGATATTCTGCATTATTTCAAAACGCGACTTATCCTCGAAGCCCTCGGAAATCTGCTTATAATAGATTATCATTGCCATTGCAAACATGAAAATAACGCTTAGCAGAATGCCGATATAAAACAGTCCGCCGAAGGTTGTGTAAAAGTCCTCACGCTGTGAGGCAAGACAGTCACCGTTATAAGAAAACGATGTGATATTTTCTCCTTCGCGTCTGACTGTTTCAGAATCCAGAAGGCTTTGTATCTGTTCTTTGTGGATTGCTATGGCCTCATCGTCAAATTTTCCTAAATCATAACCGTAATACCAGCAGATATCAAGCATCTGGTCCCCGTTGAAATCCGCAAGCGTTTCAAGGGGTCTGATGTCCTCATAGTCGGAAACCACCATCATTACCGACGGAATTATCGCAACCTTTGCCCCGCTGATTTCGGGATATCTGTCAAGCCGGCCCGCGATATGAAGCCTGACATCGCCCATTTCAAAGTATTCCCTGTCGTAGCTGCATCTTAACGTATAAATAAGAGCCTCGTTCTTTTTCAGATTTATATGCGTACCCATGGCTTTGTTGTATTCGCTGACGGTTGTGAAATAAACCTGTCTCAGGTTATCATAGGTTATCATGTTATTGATAAAGTGCGAGGCGTCAGGGTCAAGCTTATCGTCCGTATACAGACCCGTAATTTCACAATAGGTATATTCAGTTATGCCCGTGGCTGACGCGCCATGCTTTTCAAGAATATTTTCATATCCCCTGCGAAGCGTTGATATATGCTCTTCATCAAGGTAATCAAAGCCTGAAATATATGCTGTAATCTGATTTTCCTGAGGGAACCGGGACCTGATTGCGTCATCCGCTCCGAAATAAAGGCTTGCGCTTGACGCTATCATGACAAGCACCATCGTCGAAAGAATACAGATTGAGGCAAGTCCCGCGCCGTTGCGCTTCATCCGGTACACCATTGAGGAAACGGCAACAAAATGATTCTTTTTGTAGTAATAATTCCTGTTCTTCTGCAATATTCTGCAAAGCGCGACCGAACCCGCAATAAACAGCAGATAGGTTCCGATTATTACAAGAATTACCGCAACAAGGAATGAGAAAATTGCGGAAAGCGGACTTTTGATTGAAGCGGACATTATGTACGCCGTACCTAAAACCAATATGCCCAGTACTGCCGGAATCCAGTTCGCTTTCGGAGGCTTTTCTCCTGCGCGCTCGCTGTTCATAAGCTCAAGCGGATTAGAGCGTCTGACCGAAACAACCGACTTTATAAGCAGAATAAGAAAAATCACCGCAAACAGCTCAACGGTATAGATAACCGATTCCGCCGAAACCGAAAAGCTGTAATCCGTTTCGCCGTGAATCATGAAGAGCAGAACAAGCTCTGAAAGCTTTGAAAAAACTATTCCTCCGAAAAGGCCCGCGCCTATGCTTATTGCCGCAGTAATAAGCGATTCCCAGACAAGGATTTTTGAAATTGAGTGCTTATCCATTCCGAGAATATTATAGAGTCCGAATTCCATGTTCCTTCTTCTGACAAGGAACGAATTTGTGTAAAGCAGAAAAACAAGCGCAAATGCAACAATAACGAACTTGCCCATACCTAATATTGTCAGCAGCTCGTTTCCGCCCCTGATTGCTTTTATTGCGGGAGAAACACTTAAGAAGCTGATGATATAATACATCATAACCGAACCGGTACAGGAAAGAATATACGGGAAATAAAGCCTTGCGTTTTTCTTTATGCCTGTCCACGCAAGCTTTGGAAAAAGAACTGATTTCATCTTTTTTCACCGCCTGTTGCAAGCATTGTAAGCGTATCCGAAACCTTCTGATACAGCTGCTCGTTTGTACTGCTTCCGCGGTAAATCTGATGGAACACCTCGCCGTCCTTGATGAAAAGGATTCGGTCAGCCGTGCTTGCCGCCTTGACGGAATGAGTAACCATTACGATGGTCTGGTGGCTCTTATTGATTTCAACAAACAGCTTCAGCAGCTCATCCGTTGACTTTGAGTCAAGCGCGCCCGTGGGTTCGTCTGCAAGGATAAGCTTCGGGGCGGTTATGAGTGCGCGCGCAACCGCCGCCCGCTGCTTCTGACCGCCCGAAACCTCGTAGGGATATTTACCGAGCAGGTCGTAAATACCGAGAATTTTTGCAAGCGGTTCAAGCTTTTCGCTCATTTCCCTGTGCGATTTTCCCGCAAGCACAAGAGGAAGATATATATTATCCTCAAGTGTAAAGGTATCGAGCAGATTGAAATCCTGAAATACAAACCCGAGATTGTCGCGTCTGAACTGCGCGATTTCAGAATCCTTAATACCTGCAAGCTCCATGCCGTCAAGCCTTACGCTGCCGCCTGTCGGGCGTATAAGAGCGGCAAGAATATTAAGAAGCGTTGTTTTGCCCGAACCCGACTCGCCCATAATTGCCACATATTCACCCTGCTCAACGCTGAAATTCACATTGCGGAGAGCTTCGACTCTGTTTTCGCCGAAACGGGTTGAATACGTTTTTCTGATGTTGTTTACTTCAAGATAACTCATGAAATACCTCCTGTCCGGCAGCCGCCGAATCCGCGGCAGCCGCTTTGATTTACAGGTATATTATAAGCGAGCGGGAAATGAATCGCCATTTAATCGGCTTACATTTCCCGCATCAAATCTTACAGTTTTGTAAGAACTATTCATGTCTTATGCTGTTTTGCCTGAGGTCGATATAAATTCTTGTTCCCCTTCCGTCCTCAGACTCCGCCGAAATTTTCAGCTTAAGATTATCGCAGACTCTTCTGCACAGATAAAGTCCTATTCCGCTTGAGCTTTTCTCCGTTCTGCCGTTGAAGCCTGTATACCCCTTTTCAAAAATTCTCGGCAAATCCCCGGAGGAAATTCCGATGCCCGTATCCTCAATGCAGAGAAGCCTGTCCCCTGTTTTATAAATTTTAACGCTGCCCTCCTTTGTATATTTCAGAGCGTTTGACAAAACCTGCTCAATAACAAAGGAAAACCATTTTTCATCTGTAATGATATTCTCATCAATATTTTCATATTCAAGTCTGATTTTTCTGCCGATAAAATCGGGAGCAAAACGCTTCACCGACTGTCTTACAAGGCTGTCGACACTGTACTCCCTGAAGACATAATCGGTTGAAGAGGAATCAAGGCGGATAAACGCAAGAACCATTTCAACATACTGCTCAATTCTCATAAGCTCGGACAGCAGCTTCCTTGCCTCCTGTGAATCCTCGCTCTGAAGCGTGAGCTTCATTGACGCTATGGGAGTTTTTATCTGATGCGCCCACACGCTGTAATACTCGGTTATATCTTTATATTTTTCGCTGAACTCTTCCTCAAGCTTTACTGTTTCCTGCCTCAGAGCCTCGATTATTCTCTGATATGCCCTTTCATAAACTGCGCTGCATTCGGGAAGAGAGGTTATCATGTCGGCGTTCATGCGCTTTATATTCTCAAGAACGGCGTGCTTCTTTCTGAACCTCATAAATTCCGCCGCAAGAAATGCGGCTCCGATAAAAACGCACAGTACAACAGGATAAATAACCGCTCTTACAGGCAGTCTGTACAGAGCAAAGGTAACCAGAAATATACACGAAAAAATAAAGAACAGAATAAATACGTTACGTTTATATTTCAGAAATTCTTTCAACAGTTTCATTTTTTACTCCAGAATATATCCCACACCGAATTTTGTTGTTATAAAGTCCGAAAGTCCCGATGCGTCAAGCTTTTTTCGCAGTCGGTTTACATTTACCGTCAGGGTGTTTTCATCAACAAAGGAATCCGTTTCCCACAGCCGTTCCATCAGCTTTTCACGGCTGACCGTTTTGCCCTTATTCTCCATAAGGCACAGCAGAATTCTGTATTCGTTCTTGCTCAGCTCAATTCTGCTGTCGTTATAAACAAGCGTATTGTCGCCCGTATTCAGAAACGCTCCTTTATGGGAAAGCGCAGGGGCAGCGGCGGCAAAATCATAGCTTCTGCGCAGCAGAGCCTGCACCTTGGCAATTAGCACACTGCCGTCAAAAGGCTTTGCGATAAAATCGTCGCCGCCCATATTGACAGCCATAACTATGTTCATATTATCTGCCGCGGAGGAAATAAAAATAACGGGAACATTGGAAATCTTTCTGATTTCGGAACACCAGTGATAGCCGTTGTAAAACGGCAGACCGATATCCATAAGCACAATATGCGGCTGATATTCATTGAATTCTTCCGTTACCCTGCGAAAATCGCCGCAGAGCTTTACATCAAAATCCCACGCCGACGCAAGATTTTTCAGCTCGGAGGCAATGCCATCATCATCTTCAACAATAAAAAGCTTATACATTCTATCACCCGCTGCGATAATATCACACAAATATTAAATTTTCAAGAACACAGTGTGTATTTTATTATTAAATCCGACCGCAGGTGCCGAGTTTTGAAATTTACGGAATTTTCTTGAAACTTCTTTACTTTTTCTTTGTTATAAGATATATTATATATAACAATTCTGATAAATCGGAAATATAAAAGAGGTATTTAAAATGAAGGAATGCACAAACTGTCATACAGTGAGCGACGACCGCTCAGCCTTTTGCCCGCAATGCGGAAAAAACGAATTCGTTAATGTCGGCAGCGCAAATCAGCAGTATCCGAACAGCTTTCAGCAGAACCGGACGGCTTACCCTCAGGGAGTTCAGTCCCCTGCCTTTACGAATATTCCGAACGGCAGCGGTTATCCTGTCAGTGAAAGCGAGTTTTTTAAAAATGACCCGTCAACAAAAAAATCCATAAAAAGCTACTGCATTGCCGTATATATTCTTTCGGTTGTTTCGTTTTTCATAAGCATCGGTGCCCTTGCGGTAAATGATTCTCTGTCTCTTCCGAATATTTTTGCAGTTATTATCGAACCGCTTGTACTCTCTGCGGCCGCAATCGTACTGCATAAGACATACAGCAAGGCTGCAGGAATTGTTTTAGGTGTTCTCGGAATTATTGAAACCGTTTTCTCATCTTTAATGAACCATTCCCTTACCGGCTGGCTTTGGGCTATTTTCGGCGTGGGAGTTATTGTAGCAGTAGTAAACGCCGGTAAAAAATATAAGGAATATCTTGCGGGCTTCAATTCACCGTCCGCTCCGACTAACGCATATTATCCGAACAGCGGCGTTCCGAATATGAATACAATAAATAATAACACACCGTATACAAACGGTTATCCCGTGAATAACGGTCAGTACAATAATCAGCTTAACAACAATAATCAATTTAATAACAATAATCAGTTTAACAACAATAATATGAATTAATCTTTATATTTATAAATGGGCTGCCGCAATCCGGCAGCCCATTTTTTATAACTGTTTAATCAGAGTAAACACTCCGTTTTTAAGCATGTATTTATTAACCTTAGCGGAATAATAATTATCCGACGGGTCATAACCAGATTCCGCAAAATACCAGATGCCGCCGCCCATTGAAGCCATTCCGCACGCTCCGAGTCCGAAACGCTTACCGTTTTTTCCATCAGACGCGCTTAAAGCCGAGCCCGCTGACAGCACCTCGCCGTATTCCTTTCTTCCTGTCATCTTTGCTTTTGAAGGAGCGGATTTCCTGTCTATACAGAACATATTGAAGTTGTCAAACGAAGTCTTCTGACCCGGATACACAGCCGCAAAATAACAGTCGGTTGTATCGTCATATTCAAGGTTCTGTATTCCGTAGGAAGTGTTTCCCGTATAAAAGCAGTATTTTTTCTCGCAGCTTTCCGGCCCGGAATGACTGAGACTTATTCTGTTTGTTGTTTTTCCGTACTTTTCAAAAATATCGGTATCATACTGCAGAATAATCTGATAATCGTTATCCGTTCTGTCTGTCTCGGAATATATTCCGTACGCAACCATAAGCTTTCTGACATCCCTGCTTCCGCCGAAAGCGGGTCCTGTCGCCACTCCGTCAATACCGCTGCATCCGTAATTGTGTTTTTTACCCGAGTTTTCATCAGTCGAAGAATAATCTTCGATAACCTCACGCAAATACACCGTTTTCATAACATCGTTATTTATCGCACTTATGTCAGAGCTTTTGATTTTCGGACAGTCAAATGACGCAAGATAAAACGCGTCCTCTTTTGAAACGTTATTAATAAATCCTGAACCGATTGAATCATGCTTATATTCAAGAGAGCCGTATACCCTATCCTTTTCGGAATCGTATGTTATACAGCCCAGGTGTCCGTTCAGATCTTTAACGCTTCCGATTATTTTTCCGCTGAAATCCGTCTTGATAAGCTCGGTCGTAAATGAATAATAAACATATCCATGCTCCGCGTCAACAGCTATCCCCTGAACATGCGCTCCGCCTTCATTCTCACAGTAAAACGATGCCGGCAGACTTTGTATGCCTTCCATTCCGACGCTGATTCTGAGAACAGTAAGCGCGTCCGAGGAGTTAATCATACCGTCGTTATTGATATCCGCCTGTTTTTTATTGATTGAAGTTAACATTCCCGTTGAGAACCTCAGAATATCAAGCGCATCGCTTGAATTGACCGCTCCGTTCAGGTCCACATCGCCTCTTAATGCCGCCAAGGGAAAGGCCGCAAAGCAGAAAAACGTTATCACTGACAGCAGACAAGAAATCAAACGTTTAAGTTTCAATTTCAAAATCCCCCTAAAAAGATTTATACAATAGAATAAATATTCTTTATTCTGAAGATTATTAATATTTGCACCAGTTAATTTTAAAGGTGATTTTCCGCAATGTCAATATAATAAACGTAAAATTTACAATTACAGAATAAAATTCCGAAGAATTGCTTTTGATTGCAAAGCACCGTTTTTTATGATATAATTTAATAGTAAATTCACCGATAATCGGGAGGCAGTCTGAATGAGAATTTTATGCATCGGCAACAGCTTTTCAGAGGATGCGACAAGTTATTTAAGCCGTACCGCTGAAAATCAGGGAATCGGTATCTACGCTGAAAATCTTTTTATCGGCGGATGCTCCCTGGAACAGCACTACAACAATATGATAAGCGGAGAAAAAAACTATGAGATTGAAATCGACGGTCAGAACACACATGTCCGAATTTCACTGAACGAGGCGCTTGAAAAAGAAAAATGGGATATTGTCACAGTTCAGCAGGCAAGTCATTTTTCCGCATTTTATTCCACTTATCAGCCTTACGCCGCTGAGCTTGTCGGTTTTATACGCCGTAAGCAGCCGGAGGCAAAGGTGTTTATTCACCAGACATGGAGCTATGAGGATAACTCTCAGCGCCTTGCGGATAACGGCTTTGCTTCAGGGAAAGAAATGTTTGCGGAGATTAAAAAAAGCTACCGTCTTGCCGCAGAGGAATGCGCCGTTGACGGGATGATACCGTCAGGTCAGGTCTTTGAAAATATGGCGGCAAAAGGAATAAAATGTCACCGTGATACATTTCACGCCTCACTCGGCGCAGGCAGATACGCCCTTGCGCTCACATGGATAAAAGCATTAACCGGTGCAGGCATAGAAACGAATTCATTTAAGGATACAGCTGAGCCCGTAAGTGCAGACGAAGCGGCAATGATAAAAGAAGCCGTCAACGAAGCTTTCGGGGAACCGGTCTGAATTTCTCCGTTAAAATCAGCCGTTAAAGATATTTGTTCACTTCGGCAGAATAAACGTAATATATTAACACAGAACACGGAGCAGAGATTCTGATTTTCTCTGCTTCGTGTTTTCGCATATAACAGATATAACCCCTGCGGAATTGCTTCCGCAGAGGTTATACCCAAGATGTGAAATGAAAAATGATAAGAAATTTGTCTGATTATTTCCAGAGCCAGCCAAGTCCGAAGATGGTAAGGATTATCTGAATCAGCGAAGCTTTAAC